>NZ_JAKFWS010000044.1 GCF_021731785.1 Methylocystis sp. | reverse complement strand
CCGGGCGACAATGTGACGATGGACGTGGTGCTGATCGTGCCGATCGCGATGGAGGAGAAGCTGCGCTTCGCCATTCGCGAAGGCGGCAGGACGGTTGGCGCCGGCGTCGTCGCCAGCATCATCGAGTAAAGCGAATCTGGGCCGCGGGCCAAGCGCTCGCTCTTGTGAAAGAAGCCGCGCGCAAAAGCGCGCGGCGCATGAAGGCGAGCAGAACCGCTCGCGGTCCCAAAGGACAGAACAATGAACGGTCAAAACATCCGGATTCGCCTCAAGGCGTTCGATCACCGGATTCTCGACACGTCGACGAAGGAAATCGTCTCGACGGCCAAGCGCACGGGCGCTCAGGTCCGCGGTCCGATTCCGCTGCCGACGCGCATCGAGAAATTCACGGTGAACCGTTCGCCGCATATCGACAAGAAGTCGCGCGAGCAGTTCGAGATCAGAACGCATAAGCGCGTTCTCGACATCGTCGATCCCACCCCGCAGACGGTGGATGCGCTGATGAAGCTCGATCTTGCGGCGGGCGTCGACGTCGAGATCAAGCTTTAAGGGAATTCAGGCGGCGCTCCTCAAAGGAAGCGAGCGCGCTTTGCGAAGGATTGGATCATGCGGTCGGGCGTCATCGCGCAAAAGGTCGGAATGACCCGCGTCTTTACGGAGGCGGGCGAGCATGTGCCGGTCACGGTCTTAAAGCTTGACGGCTGCCAGGTCGTTGCGCAGCGGACCGTGGAAAAGAACGGCTACACCGCCGTTCAGCTCGGCATCGGCCGCGCCAAGGTGAAGAATGTCTCCAAGGCCGAACGCGCGCGTTTCGCGGCGGCCTCGGTCGAACCGAAGATGAAGCTCGCCGAATTCCGCGTGAAGGAGGAGGAGCTGCTGCCGATCGGCGCCGAGATCACGGCGGATCATTTCGTCGTCGGCCAGTTCGTCGACGTGACGGGCACGTCAACGGGCAAGGGCTTCGCCGGTCCGATGAAGCGTTGGGGCTTCGGCGGCCTGCGCGCCTCGCATGGCGTCTCGATTTCGCATCGTTCGCATGGTTCGACCGGCGGCCGTCAGGACCCCGGCAAGACCTTCAAGAACAAGAAAATGGCCGGCCATATGGGCGTCGAGCGCGTCACCACGCAAAATCTGCGGGTCGTACAGACCGACCCCGATCGCGGACTGTTGCTCGTCGAGGGCGCGGTGCCGGGCACGGCCGGCGGCTGGATTTTCGTGCGCGACGCGGTGAAGCGCGCGCTGCCGAAGGATGCGCCGCAGCCGGGCAAATTCCGCCTTGGCGACGGACAGGGCGAGGCGGCGAATTCAGACGCCGCGCCGCAAGAAGATAAGAAGGAGGACTGAGCCGTGAAGATCGACGTCACGTCGTTCGACGGCCAGGCGGCCGGTTCGATCGAACTCTCCGATGAGGTCTTCGGCCTAGAGCCGCGCAAGGATCTCATCTTCCGCATGATCCGCTGGCAGCTCGCCAAGCGGCGCGCCGGCACGCACGCGGTGAAGAACCGCGCCGACATCGCGCGCTCGGGCAAGAAGCTGCACAAGCAGAAGGGCACTGGCGGCGCCCGTCACGGCTCGGCGCGCGCGCCGCAGTTCCGCGGCGGCGGACGCTCCTTTGGTCCAGTGGTGCGCAGCCATGCGCATGACCTTCCCAAGAAGGTGCGCCAGCTCGCCTTGAAACATGCGTTGTCGGCGAAGGCGAAGGACGGCGGCATCATCGTTTGGGAGAAGGCGGAACTCGCCGAGCCGAAGACGAAGCTGCTCGTGTCCGGCTTCGCCAAGACCGGCGTCGAGAGCGCGATTATTATCGTCGGCGGCGCGCCGCAGAATAATTTCACGCTCGCCGCCCGCAACATTCCGAAGATCGACGTTCTGCCTGTCGACGGGGTCAATGTTTACGACATCCTCCGCCGCGACAAGCTGGTGTTGACCCGCGCCGCAGTGGACGCGCTGGAGGCGCGACTGAAATGAGCAAGGACGTTCGCCATTACGACGTGATCGTGTCGCCGGTCATCACCGAGAAGGCGACGCTCGCCTCGGAGAGCAACAAGGTCGTGTTCAATGTCGCCAAGACCGCGACCAAGCCGCAGATCAAGGCGGCGGTCGAGGGCCTCTTCGACGTCAAGGTCGAAAGCGTCAACACGCTCCTTCGCAAAGGCAAGATCAAAACGTTTCGAGGCCAGCGCGGCCAGCAGAGCGACGTGAAGAAGGCGGTGGTGACTCTCGCCGAGGGTCACAAGATCGACGTGACGACCGGACTGTAAGGAAGGCGTGGGGATAGAACGATGGCGCTGAAGACATTCAAGCCGGTCACGCCGAGCCTTCGGCAGCTCGTGATCGTTGACCGCAGCGAGCTCTACAAGGGCAAGCCGGTCAAGACGCTGACCGAGGGCAAGACTTCAAAGGGCGGGCGCAACAACGCCGGCCGGGTCACCGTGCGCTTTCGCGGCGGCGGCCATAAGCAGGCCTATCGCCTAGTCGATTTCAAGCGGCGCAAGCTCGATGTGCCGGGCAAGGTCGAGCGGCTCGAATATGATCCCAACCGCACGGCGTTCATCGCTCTCATTCGTTACGCCGACAATGAACTCGCCTATATTCTCGCGCCGCAGCGGCTCTCCGTCGGCGACGAAGTGATCGCCGGCAATCAGGTCGACGTGAAGCCCGGCAACGCCATGCCGATCGCCAACATCCCGGTTGGCGCGATCGTGCACAATGTCGAGATGAAGATCGGCAAGGGCGGCGCGATCGCCCGTTCGGCCGGGACCTATGCGCAGATCGTCGGCCGCGACCAGGGCTATGTGATCGTCCGGCTCAATTCGGGCGAGCAGCGCCTCGTGCACGGCCAGTGCTTCGCCACGATCGGTGCCGTCTCCAATCCCGATCATATGAACACCTCGATCGGCAAGGCCGGCCGTTCGCGATGGCTCGGTCGTCGTCCGCATAACCGCGGCGTCACCATGAACCCGATCGACCATCCGCATGGCGGCGGCGAGGGCCGCACATCCGGCGGTCGTCATCCGGTCACGCCCTGGGGCAAGCCGACCAAGGGCAAGAAGACCCGCGTCAACAAATCCACCGATCGTTTCATTGTGTCCTCGCGGCACAATCGCAAGAAGAAGGGTTAACCCATGGCGCGCTCGATCTGGAAGGGCCCGTTCGTCGACGGCTATCTTCTCAAGAAGGCCGAGACCTCGCGCGGCTCCGGCCGCTCCGAGGTGATCAAGATCTGGAGCCGCCGCTCCACGATCCTCCCGCAATTCGTGGGGCTGACCTTCGGCGTGCACAACGGCCAGAAGCATATTCCCGTGTCCGTGTCGGAAGACATGATCGGGCATAAGTTCGGCGAATTCGCTCCCACCCGCACCTTCCACGGCCATGCGGCCGACAAGAAGGCCAAGAGGGGCTAAGAGAGGCTAACGATGTCGAAGGAAGCCAATCCGCCCCGGCTTGCGGAAAACGAAGCGAAGGCCGTCGCGCGCATGCTGCGCGTGTCGCCGCAGAAGCTCAATCTGCTCGCGCAGTTGATCCGCGGCAAGAAGGTGGATCGCGCGCTCGCCGAGCTGGAGTTCTCCAGAAAGCGGATCGCTCATGAGGTGAAGAAGACGCTCGAAAGCGCCATCGCCAACGCCGAGAACAATCATGGCCTCGACGTCGACGATCTCGTCGTCGCTCAGGCTTATGTCGGAAAGGCGCTGGTGATGAAACGCTTCCATGCCCGCGCCCGCGGACGGGCGAGCCGCGTCGAGAAGCCCTTCGCCAATCTGACGATCATCGTGCGCGAAGTCGAAGCGCAAGCCAACGCCTAAAGGATTTAAAAACCATGGGTCAGAAGGTTAATCCGATCGGGCTGCGACTGGGCGTCAACCGCACCTGGGATTCACGCTGGTTCGCCAACAAGGGCGAATACGCCAAGCTGCTGCACGAAGACATGGCGATCCGCGAGGCGGTGGCGAAGACCTTGAAGCAGGCGGCGGTGTCGAAGATCGTCATCGAGCGCCCCCACAAGAAATGCCGCGTGACCATTCATTCGGCGCGTCCCGGCGTCGTCATCGGCAAGAAGGGCGCGGACATCGACAAGATCCGCAAGCTCGTCGGCAAACTCACCGGCAGCGAGGTCGTCATCAACATCGTCGAAGTGCGCAAGCCCGAGACCGAGGCCGCGCTCGTCGCCGAGTCGATCGCGCAACAGCTCGAGCGCCGAGTCGCCTTCCGCCGCGCGATGAAGCGCGCCGTGCAGTCGGCCATGCGGCTGGGCGCGCAGGGCATTCGCATCAATTGCTCAGGCCGTCTCGGCGGCGCTGAGATTGCGCGTCTCGAATGGTATCGCGAAGGCCGCGTGCCGCTGCATACGCTGCGCGCCGACGTCGATTACGGCGTCGCAACCGCGCATACCGCTTATGGCGCTTGCGGTATCAAGGTCTGGATTTTCAAGGGCGAAATCCTCGAGCACGATCCGATGGCGCAGGACAAGAAGGCGGCCGAACAGGCGGCCGGCGGCGACCATGGCGATCGCGACCGCGGCGGCGAACGCCGTCGTCGGGAGCACCGCGAACCGCGCGACGCGGCGTAACGAACAAGATTAAAGAGCGCTATCATGCTGCAACCCAAACGCACCAAGTTCCGCAAGGCCTTCAAGGGCCGCATCCGTGGCGCCTCCAAGGCGGGCTTCTCGCTGAACTTCGGTCAGTTCGGCCTGAAGGCGCTGGAGCCGGAGCGCGTCACCGCGCGCCAGATCGAAGCCGCGCGCCGCGCCATGACGCGCCATATGAAGCGCGCCGGCCGCGTCTGGATCCGGATCTTCCCCGACGTGCCGGTCTCCAAGAAGCCGACCGAAGTGCGCATGGGCAAGGGCAAAGGCGCTCCGGAATTCTGGGCGGTGCGCGTCGCGCCCGGCCGCATCATGTTCGAGATTGACGGCGTGCCGGCGCCGCTGGCGCGCGAGGCCTTGACGCTCGCCGCCGCGAAGTTGCCGATTAAAACGCGCTTCATCGAACGCATCGCTGAATAAGGGGGACGTGATGAAATCCAGGCAGCGCCTCTCAGACATCAAGACGATGACCGAAGATCAGCTCAATGACGAAGTGCTGAAGCTCAAGAAAGAGCAGTTCAATCTGCGCTTTCAGCGGGCGACCGGCCAGCTCGAAAACACTTCACGCGTGCGCGTCGTTCGTCGCGACATCGCCCGCGCGAAAACCATCGCCGCGCAAAAGCGCGTCAAGGAGCAAGGTTAAAGCGCCATGCCGAAGCGAATTCTCCAGGGCGTTGTCGTCAGCGACAAGCAGAACAAGACCGTGGTGGTGAAGGTCGAACGCCGTTTCACCCATCCGCTGTTTCAGAAGACGGTGCGCCGCACGAAGAACTATCACGCCCATGACGAAAGTGGCGCGTTCAAGTTGGGCGATACGGTGACGATCGAAGAGACCGCGCCGATTTCGAAATTGAAGCGCTGGCGGGTCGTCGAAGAGGCGGCCAAGGCGTAGTCGGGAAAACGAACTGTCCGGACGAAGTCGGCGCAGTCCAAAGCGGGCTTGCCGAAACCAGACCGGAACGAAAGGCGGGTAGGCCATGATTCAGATGCAAACCAATCTCGACGTCGCCGATAACTCCGGCGCGCGCCGCGTTATGTGCATCAAGGTGCTGGGCGGCTCCAAGCGCAAATATGCCGGGGTCGGCGACATCATCGTCGTGTCGATCAAGGAGGCGATTCCGCGCGGCCGCGTGAAGAAGGGCGATGTGCTGAAAGCCGTCGTCGTGCGCACCGCGAAGGACATCAAGCGCGCGGACGGCTCCGTGATCCGTTTCGATTCGAACGCCGCGGTGCTGATCAACAATCAGAAAGAGCCGATCGGCACCCGCATTTTCGGGCCGGTGCCGCGCGAGCTGCGCGCCAAGAACCACATGAAGATCATCTCGCTCGCCCCGGAGGTTTTGTAATGGCCGCCAAGATCAAGAAGGGCGACAAGGTCGTCGTTCTCGCCGGCCGCGACAAGGGCCGCAGCGGCGAAGTGCTGCGCGTGATCCCGAGCGCACGCCGCGCCGTCGTCGACGGCGTCAACATGGTCAAGCGCCATCAGCGTCAGACCAAGGATCGCGAAGCCGGCATCATCAACAAGGCCGCGTCGATCGACTTGTCGAATCTCGCGCTCGCCGATCCCAAGGACGGCAAGGCGACGCGCGTCGGATTCAAGATTCTCGACGATGGCCGCAAGGTCCGCGTCGCCAAGCGTTCCGGAGAATTGATCGATGGCTGAGGAAAAGAAGCCCAAGGCCGAAAAGCCCGCCAAGGCTCAAAAGCCCGCCGCTGAAAGCGCGGCGGCGAAGGAACAAAAGAAGGCCGCCAAATCCGCCGAAAAGCCCGTCGCCAAGGAAAAGCCGGCGAAGGTCGCGGCCGTCGACGCGTCCTATACGCCGCGTATGAAGAAACATTACGACGAAGTCGTGCGCGAGGCGCTCACCAAGCAGTTCGGCTATAAGAACCCGCTTGAAGTGCCGACGATCGAGAAGATCGTGCTCAACATGGGCGTAGGCGAATCTGTCAATGACAGCAAGAAGGCGACCTCGGCGGCGAGCGACCTTGGCCTGATCGCCGGCCAGAAGCCGGTCGTCACTCGCGCCCGCAAGGCGATCTCGACCTTCAAGCTGCGCGAGAACATGCCGATCGGCGCGAAGGTGACGCTGCGCAAGACGCGGATGTACGAGTTCCTTGACCGGCTGATCACCGTCGCTTTGCCGCGCGTGCGCGACTTCCGCGGACTCAATCCGAAGTCGTTCGACGGGCGCGGCAATTATGCGCTCGGCATCAAGGAGCACATTGTGTTCCCTGAAATCGACTACGACAAGGCAGAGTCAATTCTCGGCATGGACGTGATCGTCTGCACGACCGCCAAGACCGACGAAGAGGCGCACGCCTTGCTGAAGGCGTTCAATTTCCCGTTCCGGCAGTGAGGGCGTAACGGCTCCTCAAACGCGGATACCGAAAGGCGAAACTGGTAATGGCGAAGAAAAGCGCGATTGAGAACAACAAGCGGAAGCAAAGGCTCGTGAAGTCCTACGCGGGGCGGCGCGCGCGGCTGAAGGCGGCCGCGACGGACAAGGCGCTGAGCGTCGAAGAGCAGTTCGAGGCGCGTCTCAAGCTGGCCGAGCTGCCGCGCAATTCGGCGCCCGTTCGGGTGCGCAACCGCTGCGAAGTGTCGGGCCGTCCGCGCGCCTTTTATCGCAAGCTGAAAATGTCGCGCATTGCGCTGCGCGAACTCGGGTCCCGCGGCCTCGTGCCCGGCCTCGTGAAGTCGAGCTGGTAAGGAGACCAATAGATGGCGATCAACGATCCGTTGGGCGATCTCCTCACCCGCATCCGCAATGCGCAGATGCGCCGCAAGGATAAGGTGTCCTCCCCGGGCTCCAAGCTCCGCGCGCATGTGCTCGACGTGTTGAAGGACGAGGGCTATATCCGCGGCTATAGCAGCACCGACTTTGGCAACGGCCGCACCGAATTCGAGATCGAACTGAAATATTTCGATGGCGAACCGGTGATCAGGCAGATCGAACGCGTGTCGCGTCCGGGCCGCCGGGTCTATGCGGCGGTCGGCGCGGTGCCGCGCGTGGCGAACGGCCTCGGCGTCACTATCGTGTCGACTCCCAAGGGCGTCATGGCCGATCACGCGGCGCGCGAAAACAATGTCGGCGGCGAGGTGCTGTGCAAGGTCTTCTAGACCTTTGCGCCTCATCAAACAGGATTTGCAACCATGTCTCGTATCGGCAAGAAGCCTGTCGTCGTTCCCGCCGGCGTCACCGCCAAGGTGGAGGGTCAGCTTGTGCAGGTGAAGGGCGCGAAGGGTCAGCTGGAGTTCCTGGCTCCCGACGAGGTTTCCGTCGTCCAGCAGGATAACGCGATCACGGTCGACCCGCGCAATGGAACCAAGCGCGCGCGCGCGCTGTGGGGCACGGCGCGCGCCCAGATCAACAATATCGTCGTCGGCGTGACCACGGGCTTTGAGAAGAAGCTTGAGATCACCGGCGTCGGCTATCGCGCCGCGGTGCAGGGAAAGACGCTGCAGCTCGCGCTCGGCTATTCGCATGACGTGAACTATCCGATCCCGGCCGGCATCGCGATCGCGACGCCAAAGCCGACGGAAATCACCATCAGCGGCATGGACAGGCACCAGGTCGGACAGGTCGCCGCCGAGATTCGCGCGCTGCGCGCGCCCGAGCCCTATAAGGGCAAGGGCGTCAAATACGCCAATGAATTCATCTTCCGTAAGGAAGGCAAGAAGAAGTAAGGCAATAGCCCTTTCCGGCGAAA
Organism: Methylocystis sp.; assembly: GCF_021731785.1. Taxonomy (GTDB): domain Bacteria; phylum Pseudomonadota; class Alphaproteobacteria; order Rhizobiales; family Beijerinckiaceae; genus Methylocystis. The sequence goes on along the minus strand of NZ_JAKFWS010000044.1, from coordinate 50,202 downwards.
GCAAATGCCGCGATCGCCGTCGAAAGCGCTTAAGGAACGATAAGGATCGCCGTTATGGCCAGGGACACGAAGATCGAAGAGCGTCGCAAAGCGCGCGTGCGCAAGGCGATCCGCGAGCGCGCCTACGGACGGTTGCGTCTGTCGGTGTTTCGCTCATCGAAGCAGATCTATGCGCAGATCATCGACGACGAAAAGGGCGCGACGATCGTCGCCGCCTCATCGCTCGAGAAGGCGAACCGCGAAGGTCTGAAGACCGGCGCGGACGTTGAAGCGGCGAAGGTCGTCGGCAAGCTCCTCGCCGAGCGCGCTGTCGCCAAGGGCGTCAAGGCGGTCGTGTTCGACCGCGGCGCTTACATGTATCACGGCCGCGTCAAGGCGCTGGCCGACGGCGCCCGCGAGGGCGGGCTGGAATTTTAAGTCCCTTCTCCCGCTCGCGGGAGAGGGATGAAACGAAGCGAGCGGCGCGGCGATGCGTTGCGTAAGTGACGGAAGAGAAAATGGCGCGTGAAGGAGAAGGCGGCCGCGGCCGCGATCGGGATCGTGACGGCGACAGCGAATTTGTGGATAGGCTGGTCCATATCAATCGCGTCGCCAAAGTGGTGAAGGGCGGTCGGCGTTTCGGCTTCGCCGCGCTTGTTGTCGTCGGCGACCAGAAGGGCCGCGTCGGCTACGGACACGGCAAGGCGCGCGAAGTGCCTGAAGCGATCCGCAAGGCGACGGAAGCGGCGAAGCGCGCGTTGATCCGCGTGCCGCTGCGCGAAGGCCGCACGCTGCATCATGACGTGCAGGGCCGCCATGGCGCGGGCCGCGTCATTCTTCGCGCGGCGCCGGCGGGCACGGGCATCATCGCCGGCGGGCCGATGCGCGCCGTCTTCGAGACGCTCGGCATGCACGACGTCGTGGCGAAGAGCCAGGGGTCTTCAAATCCCTACAACATGATCCGCGCGACCTTTAACGCTCTGGGGCGCGAAGACTCGCCGCGCTTGGTCGCGGCGCGCCGTTCGCTCAAAGTTTCGGTGCTGCAGTCGCGCCGTCAGGGCGTCGACGCCGACGCCGTCGACGCGTAAGGAGACGAGCCATGACGAAGAGCAAGCAGCAGATCGTCGTCGAGCAGACCGGCAGCCCGATCGGCCGTCCCGAGCGCCAGCGCCGCACGCTTCTCGGCCTCGGCCTGACGCGCATCGGCCGCCGCCGGACGCTGGAAGACACGCCGGCCGTGCGCGGGATGATCGCCAAGGTGGCGCATCTCGTTAAAATCGTCGACGGTAAAACCGTCGGCGGGAAGTGAGGACGCGGCCATGAAACTCAACGAACTTTCCGACAATTCGGGCGCAAGCAAGAACCGCATGCGCGTCGGCCGCGGCATCGGCTCCGGCAAGGGCAAGACCGGCGGCCGCGGCGTCAAGGGTCAGAAGGCGCGCGCCGGCGTCGCAATCAAGGGCTTCGAGGGCGGCCAGATGCCGCTGCATCGCCGCCTGCCCAAGCGCGGCTTCTACAATCCGTTCTCGATCGACTATAACGAGGTCAATCTCGGGCGCGTTCAGCAGGCGGTCGACGCCGGCAAGCTCGACGCCAATGCGCCGGTGACGCTCGACGCGCTGCTTGCGGCGGGCGTCGTCACGAAGGCGCGCGACGGCGTCAAGATTCTCGGCCAGGGCGAGTTGAAGGCCAAGCTCGCCTTCGAGGTCGCGGCGGCCTCGAAGTCGGCGGTCGCCGCCATCGAGGGCGCAGGCGGCTCCGTGAAACTTCTCGCCGGCGAGACGCCCGCGGCGTAAAGCAAAAACCGTGGCCGCTTTCGCATGAGCGGCCGCGCTGTTTTATATCAGTCGCTCCAAACGGAGCGGGCGAACCTCGCGCGAACCGCTCGCTTGAGTCGCCGCCCAACAAAATGCGTCGCGTCAACAGCGGCGCGACAGGGGAGTTCCTTCATGGCATCGGCAGCCGAGCAGCTCGCGGCCAACGTCAATCTCTCCGCCTTCGGCAAATCCGAGGAATTGAAGAAGCGCATCCTGTTCACGCTGGGCGCGCTGATCGTCTATCGTCTCGGCACATACATCCCGCTGCCGGGCATCGATCCGGAAGCCTTCGCGAAAAGCTTCTTCGGCCAGTCGAAAGGCATGCTGGAGCTCTTCAACATGTTCGCGGGCGGCGCCGTGCAGCGCCGCGCGATCTTCGCGCTCAACATCATGCCGTATATTTCGGCCTCGATTATCATCCAGCTGCTGACGTCGGTCATCCCGACGCTCGAGTCGCTGAAAAAAGAGGGCGAGCAGGGCCGCAAGGTCCTCAATCAATACACGCGCTACCTGACCGTCGCGCTGGCGACGTTCCAGGCCTACGCCATGGCGATCGGGCTTGAGGGCCAGCAGGGCGTGGTCACCGATCCGGGAATTTTCTTCCGCATCACCACCGTCGTGACGCTTGTCGGCGGCACGATGTTTCTGATGTGGCTTGGCGAGCAGATCACCTCGCGCGGCATCGGCAACGGGTCATCGCTGATCATCTTCGCCGGCATCGTCGCCGCCTTCCCGTCAGCGATCGTGTCGACGCTGGAGTTGGGGCGCCAAGGCGCGATCTCGACCGGGCTGATCATCGGCGTGATCGTCATGTCCTTGGCCGTCGTCGCCTTCATCGTCTTCATGGAGCGCGCGCAGCGGCGCCTGCTGATCACCTATCCCAAGCGCCAGCACGGCAACAGAGTGTATGAGGGACAGACGTCCTTCCTGCCGCTGAAGCTCAACACTTCCGGCGTCATTCCGCCGATTTTCGCCTCGTCGCTGCTGCTTCTGCCGACGACGGTGGCGAATTTCTATCAATCGACCGGCAGCGAAAGCATTTTCGCGACGATTTCCGCCTATTTCGGCCACGGCCGGCCGCTGTATATGCTCGCCTATGTCGGATTGATTGTCTTCTTCGCCTTCTTCTATACGGCGATCGTGTTCAATCCCGTCGAGACTGCGGACAATCTCAAGAAGCATGGCGGCTTCCTGCCCGGCATTCGCCCCGGCGAACGCACCGCGAAATTCATCGACGAAGTTCTGATGCGAATCACCGTGCTCGGCGCCGCTTATCTGGCGGTGATCTGTCTCATCCCGGAAGCGCTGGTCGCCTACGCCAACCTGCCGTTCTATTTCGGCGGCACATCGCTGCTCATCGTCGTTAGCGTCACCATGGACACGGTGTCGCAGATTCACGGCCACATGCAGGCGCAGCAATATGAGGGGCTGATCCGCAAGGCCAAGCTTCGCGGCGGGAAGCGCGCGCGATGAGGCTGGTGCTGCTCGGTCCGCCCGGGGCCGGCAAGGGAACGCAGGCCGCGCGCCTGGTCGAAAGGCATGGCGTGCAGCAGCTTTCGACGGGCGACATATTGCGCGCCGCGGTCGCCGCGAAAACGCCGATTGGGCTCAAGGCCAAGGAGATCATGGACGCCGGCGCTCTGGTGCCGGACGCGGTCGTGATCGGCTTGATCGACGAACGGCTGGATTCGCCGGACTGCGCCAAGGGATTTATCCTCGACGGCTTTCCGCGCACCGTAGCCCAGGCCGAGGCGCTGCAGCAGCTGCTTGACCGCAGGGGCCTGTCGCTCGACGCCGTGCTCGAACTCGCTGTCGACGAGGGGGCGCTCGTCGAGAGGATGCGCAAGCGGGTGGAAGAGACCGTCGCCGCTGGCGGCGCGGTGCGCGCCGACGACAATCCGGAAAGCTTCAAGACGCGGCTCGAAGCCTATCGCGCCCAGACCGCGCCCGTGTCGGCCCATTACGCCGGGCGCAGCCAATTGACCAAGATTGACGGCATGGCGCCGATCGATGAGGTGTCGGCGGCGATCGACCGCGCGCTTGTCGGCGCGGCGGTCGTTCGCGGCTAGCTCTGGCGCGTCAACGGTTTATTCTCGGTTACACGAATGGCTGATTGGCCCTGCTGTTGCGTCGGCCCTATTCGCGCCAGGCGGTCGATCATGCGCGCGCGGCTTTGCCGCCGATCTCGGGCTATGGGACTTTGCGCGCAAGCGCTCGAGGCGCAAGCGCTCACAATCTTGGCGGGGCTGGGATTTTTTTGCAGGCGTTGTCGGCCTGATGTCGCCAGCCAAAATATTGCGTGGCCGCCTTGACGATCGCGGCAGCCCACGCTTGCGGCCCTCATTCATTTACGCCGGTCGGCGACGTTCGCCAGCTAGAGAGTATTTATGCGGGCCTGGCTTTTCCTACTCGGGCTGACCACGATCGCTGCCGCGTCGATTGCCCAAGCCGAGGAATGCAACAAGGCTTCCGATATGGCCAGCATGAACGAATGCTTGGCCAAGTCCTACAAGCGGGCCGACGACGAACTCAACCTCCTCTATCAGCAGCTAATCGGCCGCGTGAAACAAGCGGGCGCTGATTGGGCCGATACACACACGGCTCTCGTCGCCGCGCAGAGAGCATGGATCGCCTTTCGGGAGGCCGAATGTGCGCTCGTCGGCTCCAAGACCGATGGAAGCTTCAACACCACCGTCACCACGTCTTCCTTAACCGGCTAAACTGTCAGTCGCATCAAGGACTTCAAGCGTTATCTCAAATGTAAGGAGGGCGATCTCTCCTGTCCGTTTCCGGCGAAATAGTGCGAAATCGCGGCGAACCGCTCGGATTTTGCCGGAGGGTTATTTTGGCTGGCGCATGATGCCTGTCCGCGCCGCCGATATTTGTGCGAAGCCGCTTGACCCTTTGGCCAATCCCCCCTAAGTAAATCGTCTTCACGTTGTTGAACAGGCGGCTCCGGCTCCCGGCTTGGGGGGCGGAGCCCGTTTTCGTATGAAAACGGTTCGCAGCCGTCCGCAAGGGCCGGGCTCCACCGGACGCGGGCGCCAACTTGGGAGCGACAGCTCCCCCTAATGGAGAGGCACAGTGGCCCGAATTGCAGGCGTCAATATACCGACGAACAAGCGCGTCGTCATCGCGCTCCAATATATCCACGGCATCGGCCCCAAGAAGGCGGCGGAGATTTGCGAGAAGGTGAGCATTCCGTCGGAGCGGCGCGTGGCGCAGCTCACCGACGCGGAAGTGCTGCAAATTCGCGAGACCATCGACCGCGATTACATGGTCGAGGGCGATTTGCGCCGCGAAGTGTCGATCAATATCAAGCGCCTGATGGACCTTGGCTGCTATCGCGGTTTGCGCCATCGCCGGCAATTGCCCGTGCGTGGCCAGCGCACGCACACCAACGCCCGCACCCGCAAGGGCAAGGCGAAGCCGATCGCCGGCAAGAAGAAATAATTCCGGGGCTTCGGCCAGTCGGGCTTGGGCAGTCGGACCCCGATTGCCGACTGCCGACCTGCCGATTGCCCCATCAGGTGGAGCCGCTGGAATTACGGCGGCGTCGATATCGAAAGGCAAACTGAACAATGGCCAAAGACACAACGCGCGTTCGTCGCCGCGAGCGCAAGAACATCGTTTCCGGCGTCGCGCATGTGAATTCGACGTTCAACAACACCATGATCACCATCACCGACGCACAGGGCAACACCGTGTCGTGGTCCTCGGCGGGGTCGATGGGCTTCAAGGGCTCGCGCAAATCGACGCCCTACGCGGCGCAGATGGCCGCCGAAGACGCCGCCCGCAAGGCCGGCGAGCACGGCGTGCGCACGCTCGAAGTGGAAGTCTCAGGCCCGGGCTCCGGCCGCGAGTCGGCGCTGCGCGCGTTGCAGGCGGCGGGCTTCACCGTCACGTCGATCCGCGACGTAACGCCGATTCCCCACAACGGCTGCCGGCCGCGCAAGCGCCGCCGCGTCTGAGGCTATTTCAGATCGCCCGATTGATTTCGCGCGGCGCGCGACACATGTCCCGACGCCGCGTTCAGGAGCTTCAAGGAAAGGCCTCCAAGTGAGCATCCAGAAGAACTGGCAGGAACTCATCAAGCCGAACAAGCTCGACGTCACGGCCGGAGACGATCCGAAGCGTGTGGCGACGGCCGTCGCCGAGCCGTTGGAGCGGGGCTTTGGCGTGACGCTCGGCAACGCCCTTCGCCGCATCCTGCTGTCGTCCTTGCAGGGCGCGGCGATCACGTCGATTCACATCGACGGGGTGCTGCATGAATTCTCGTCGATCCCTGGCGTACGCGAGGACGTGACCGACATCGTCCTCAACATCAAGGACATCGCCATCAAATATCAGGGCGAGGGCGTCAAGCGTCTGACGCTCAAGAAGACCGGACCGGGAGTCGTCGCCGCCGGCGACATCCAGACGTCGGGCGACGTCCAGATCCTTAATCCGGAGCTCGTCATCTGCACGCTCGACGAGGGCGCCGAGATTCGCATCGAGTTCACCATCGCGACCGGCAAGGGCTATGCGCCTGCCGACCGCAACCGCGCTGAAGACGCGCCGATCGGCCTCATTCCGATCGATAGCCTGTATTCGCCGGTCAAGAAGGTCAGCTATCGCGTCGAGAACACCCGCGAAGGCCAGGTGCTTGACTATGACAAGTTGACGCTGACGCTCGAAACCAACGGCGCGATGAGTCCCGAAGACGCGCTCGCCTTTTCGGCGCGCATTCTGCAGGACCAGCTCAACGTCTTCGTCAATTTCGAGGAGCCGCGCCGCGAGGAGGCGGCCCCGTCGATCCCGCAGCTCGCCTTCAATCCGGCGCTGCTCAAGAAGGTCGACGAGCTGGAGCTTTCGGTGCGTTCGGCGAACTGCTTGAAGAACGACAATATCGTCTATATCGGCGACCTCATCCAGAAATCGGAAGCCGAAATGCTGCGCACGCCGAACTTCGGCCGCAAGTCCTTGAACGAGATCAAGGAGGTGCTGGCGCAGATGGGGCTGCATCTCGGCATGGAAGTGCCTGGCTGGCCGCCGGAGAACATCGACGATCTCGCGAAGAGATTCGAGGAGCATTATTGACGGCAGTCGTCAGTCGGGCTTCGGCAGTCGGATTTCGACTGGCGACTGCCTAACGCCGACTGCCCATAATCGACGGCCGTTCCTTGGCACGGCGGCCGCATAATCAACGGAGAGCCGCATGTATCACGGTCACAAGAAGCGCCGTTTCGGGCGCACGCATGAGCACCGCAAGGCGATGTTCGCCAATATGGCGCAAGCGCTCATCAAGCATGAGCAGATTGTCACGACGCTATACAAAGCGAAGGACCTTCGCCCCGTCGTCGAGAAGCTGGTGACGCTCGGCAAGCGCGGCGATCTCCATGCGCGCCGTCAGGCGATCGCGCAGATCAAGGACGTGAAGCTCGTCGGCAAGCTCTTCGACGTGCTCGGACCGCGCTACAAGGACCGTAACGGCGGCTATACGCGCGTGCTGAAGGCGGGCTTCCGCTATGGCGACAACGCGCCGCTCGCCGTGATCGAATTCGTCGACCGCGACGTCAACGCCAAGGGCCAGGATTCCGGGCCGGTGCAGTCCGAGGGTGAGGCGGCCTAGCGGCTATCTCAACATCGCCCCGAGCGGCCGCGTCGTCAGTGGAGCGGCCGTATCATCATCAGACAAGGCGTCCGCGCGCCCCATAGCGTTGGAAATTCTTCCAGCGGAAGGAAGCCGACAGCCTCGTAAAAGCGTCCCGTCTCCGCGTAATTTTCGTCGGGATGGGACGCTGCGAGCGTCTTGACCGTGAGAAAGCGCTGGCCGTCACGCCGCGCGCGGCGCACGGCGGCGTCGACAAGCAGTCGACCGACGCCCTGTCGACGCCACCGACGTTTGACGCCGATCACATATAGTTCACATACATATTGGTTGTGATCGCGCAGCGAAACGAAACCAGCTCGTTCGCTGCCTATCGAAGCCGCGAACATCGGTTGAGCATCGCAGGCGCTGGCGTAGGCCGCTTTCGATTCCGCAATCGCGAACCATTCGGGAAGATCGTCGAGAACCTCGGCGCAGAACGCGGCGCGCCCCATCTCCTGTTCAGCGATGGCGATCTTCACGGTCCAATCTCGCGCCAACAAACTGCATTCCCGCATTCTTACGGTTTCGCGGCTTTGCGTCTATACATGCGCTGAGCAGTCAGATACGGAGCGCTTCATGAGCATTTCCGCACGTCATCTTTATTCTGCGGCGCTTGCTTTCGTCATTGCGACGTTGGCGATCTCCGGCCGCGCAGAAGCGCCGCTCGATCCGATGCAGGCCGCGCCTCCGCCCAAGCCGTCAGGCCGCGTCGACGGCTTCACGCCGCCGGCGCCCGAGCGCGTCGTTCCGACAAGTCGCGCCGACATCACTCTTTCCTTCGCGCCGATCGTCAAGAAGGCGCAGCCGGCGGTCGTCAATGTCTTCGCTTCGCGCGTCGAGCGCATGCCGGCCAATCCGCTGCTCGACGACCCCGTCTTTCGCCGCTTCTTCGGGGAAGGGGGCGGCATGCCCGGCCGCAATATGGCGCAGTCGCTGGGCTCGGGCGTCATCGTCGATCAAAGCGGCCTTGTTGTGACCAACAATCACGTCATCGAGGGCATGACCGACGTGAAAGTGGCGCTGGCCGACAAGCGCGAAATCCCCGCGAAGATACTGTTGCGCGATCCGCGCACCGATCTCGCCGTGCTCAAACTGACCGAAGGCGCCAATTTTCCGACGATCGAGCTTGGCGATTCGGACGCGCTCGAAGTCGGCGATCTGGCGCTCGCCATCGGCAATCCGTTCGGCGTCGGCCAGACGGTGACCCAGGGCATCGTCTCGGCGCTCGCGCGCACCCATGTCGGCATCACCGACTACGGCTTCTTCATCCAGACCGACGCCGCGATCAATCCCGGCAATTCCGGTGGGCCGCTCGTCGATATGAACGGCCGCGTCGTCGGCATCAATTCGGCGATTTTCTCCAAATCCGGCGGATCGGTCGGCATCGGTTTCGCCATCCCGGTCAATATGGTCAAGAGCGTGATCGCCACTGCAAAAGGCGGCGGCAAGCAGGTGCGGCGGGCCTGGATGGGCGCGACGCTGCAGGGGCTCTCCCAGGAAATCGCCGACGGCCTTGGGCTCGATCGCCCGACCGGCGCGCTACTGACGGACGTCGATCCGAAAGGCCCCACGGCGGAGGCGGGACTGAAGCGCGGCGACGTCATCGTCTCGGTTGACGGCCAGACGGCGGACGATCCGGAAGCCGTGGGCTATCGTCTTGGCACCAAGCCGCTCGGCGGACAGGCGACGCTCGGCGTATTGCGCGGCGGCAAGAAGATCGCGGTGCAAATCCGCCTCACCGCGGCACCGGAGACGCCGCCGCGCGACGAGCTGAAAATCAAGGGCGGGTCGCCATTCGCCGGCGCGACGGTCATCAATATTTCTCCCGCGGTCATCGAAGAAATGTCAGTACAGGGAATGACCAATGGCGTCGTCGTTTCCGAGGTGGACGACGGCTCTTACGCGCAACAGCTCAACCTGCAGCGCGGAGACGTTATTCTCGCCATCAATGACCAGAAGATCGGGACGACGCGCGATTTGACGAGCATCACGGCGGGACGCGCCTATTATTGGAAAATCACGCTGGCGCGGGGCGGGCAGGTGATCACCACCGTGATCGGCGGCTGACGCGCATGAGCGGGCTCGCGATCCTCGTGACGACCACCGACGACGAGGAACAGGCGCGCGCGCTTGCCCGCGGCGCGCTCGCTGCCAAACTCGCCGCTTGCGTTCAGATACACCCCATTCAAAGCTGCTACGTCTGGAAGGGCGAGATGCGCGAAGAGCCGGAGTTTTTGCTGCACATGAAAGCGCGCGCCCAAGACTATCCTGCGCTCGCCGCACTGGTGCGACGCCTGCACAGCTATGAGACGCCGGAAATCCTGCGGGTCGATGTCGCCGAAGCGGACCAAGATTATCTCGCCTGGGCGATCGAGGCCACGCGCCGTTAGGCCGGCGCCTTTCAAATCGCCGATAGCGGAATTACCTTCCTGCGCAACGGCGCTGCACGCCGCGCCACAACCCGGACTTTGCGATGTCGATTCCCACTGACTATCTCGTTGATCGCCGAAGACTGCGCCGGAAGCTCGGGTGGTGGCGCCTTGCCGCCCTTCTCGCTTTGGGCGTCGCCGGCCTCGTCGCGGTGGTGCGGCTTGGCGGCGCCGACTCGGCCAATAAGTTGACGCCGCACATTGCCCGCCTCGAGCTGCAGGGCATGATCACCGGCGACGACGATACGCTCGATATGATCAAGAAGATCGGGGAGTCGAGCCAAGCGAAAGCTCTTCTGCTGGAAATCGAAAGCCCGGGCGGAACGACGACCGGCGCCGAGCGGCTCTATGAGGAGCTGCGACGTGTCGCCGAGAAGAAGCCGGTTGTCGCCGTGGTCGGCACGGTGGCCGCTTCCGGCGCCTATATCGCCGCGCTTGCGGCCGATACGATCGTCGCGCGGGGCAATTCGCTCGTCGGCTCGATCGGCGTGCTGTTCCAATATCCCAATGTTTCGAAGCTGCTGAATAATTGGGGCGTCGAGGTCGAGACGATAAAATCCTCGCCGCTCAAGGCCGCGCCCAACGGGCTCGAGCCCACGAGTCCGGCCGCGAAGGAGGCGGTGGCGAGCCTTGTCGCCGACTCCTACGCCTGGTTCAAAGGTCTGGTGCAGCAGCGGCGCAATCTTGACGATGCGCAGCTCGCGAAAGTTTCCGACGGGCGCATCTTCACCGCGCGCCAGGGCCTGCCGCTCAAACTCGTCGATCTCATCGGCGGTCAGCGCGAGGCCATCGACTGGCTTGTCGCCAACAAAGGCGTCGCGAAGGACCTGCCGGTGCGCGAATGGAAGAAGTCATCCAGCCTGGAGCGGCTTGGGCTTGTCGGGAGCGCCGCCGACCTTGCGCGTATCGCCGGATTGCCGTCAGTCGCTGATTTTTTAGAAAAAACAATCTTGCTCGAACGAAGCGGCGAGCTTGACGGCCTTTTGGCGATTTGGCAGCATTCGGCCGCGAACTGACTGGGGGCGTCGCGGCTTAGCTTGTTCGACGCCAAGCTATTGGATCGGCTCATGATAAAGTCTGAACTTATTCAGCGCATCGCGCGCCGAAACGGCCATCTCTACCAGCGCGACGTCGAGACCATCGTTAGTACGATTCTTGACGAGATCACTTGCGCGCTGGCGCGCGGCGATCGCGTCGAATTGCGAGGCTTCGGGGCTTTTTCGGTGAAGAAGCGGGACGCGCGGACCGGCCGCAATCCGCGCACCGGCGCGCAGGTTTCGGTTCAAGAAAAGAGCGTGCCGTTCTTCAAAACCGGTAAGGAGATGCGCGAGCGCCTCAACGAGAACTATCAGGGCTGAGGCGATCTAAGGCGCGGCGTCCTCTCGATCGCGGGACGCGCGGCAGTGGCGTGCGGCGGCTGTAGGTTGCGGCTGCCCAGCGTGTTGCGCGGGGCCGGCTTGAGGGAGGTTTTATGAAGTCCATCCTGCGCGTCATTGTTTTCGTTCCGCTGGCGCTCGTCATTCTGTTTTTCTCGATGGCCAATCGCGGGTCGGTGCGCATCGGCCTCGATCCCTTTGCGCCGAATGACGGATCCGGTCCCTCTTTCGAGGCGCCGGTCTTCCTCGTGGTTTTGGCGTCGATAGCCATTGGCGTGCTCGCCGGCGGAATCTCTTCCTGGCTTGGACACCTGCCGGTGCGACGCGCCGCCAAGGTCGCGCGCGCGGAAGCGCGCAAGACGCGCGTAGAAGTCGAAAAGCTGCGCCAGCAGGCGCTGGCGAGTCTGCCGGCAGATAAGCGGCTGAAGAGCGATTGAGCGCGTTTTCTGGCGACGCGTTTTAGTGAAAGTCCCGAGATTTCGGCAGGATTCGCACATCACGCGGATGGCTGCCGCGTGGATGCTGGGGGTGATTAAATTCGTCGGCGCGAGACAGTACGATTTCCGGACGATGCGCCTCTGACAGCCTGTTGAGATCAGCGCTGCGGTCGATGATCCGCTGCGCCATCAGATGCACGACATTCTCAGGGCTTTTCTGCACCCTTCCTTCCACCAGCATGAGTCGTGACGCCATCGTCTCGCGGCGGTAGCGCTCGAAGAGCCGCGCCCAGATGACGATATTGAGAATGCCGGTTTCGTCTTCGAGCGTGACGAAAATGGCGTTGCCTTGTCCCGGCCGTTGCCGCACCAGCACGACGCCGGCGCCGCGCGCAAAGGCGCCATCAGTGAGCGCGGAAACTTCCGCGCAGGCCATGATCCGCTCACGCGCGAATATCGGCCGCAGCACCGCCATGGGATGCGCTTTCAACGAGAGCCGCAGCGTCTGATAATCCGCCGCGACATGTTCGCCAAGCGACATGGGCGGCAGCAGCGGATCTTGTTCCTTAGCAAGTTCGCGCGCGTCAGCGGCCGCAAAGAGCGGCAGGGGCTTCGCGTCCGGCAGACGCCGCACGGCCCAGAGTGCGTCGCGTCGATCGCTTTGCAAGGAGCGGAAAGCGTCGGCGTCGGCGAGCGCGCGCATCGTCGCGCCGTTGAGCGCCGCCCGCCGCGCGAGATCTTCGACGCTGTCATAGGGTTTCGTTCGCGCTTCGACGATGCGATAGCCTTCGTTCTCATGCACGCCGTCCGCCTGTCGAAAGCCGAGACGCAGCGCTAGAGCGCCATCTTTTGCGCGCTCCAGCCTATTGTCCCATTCGCTGAAATTCACGTCGACGGCGCGCGCCTCGACGCCATGCTCGCGCGCGTCGCGCACGATCTGCGCCGGCGCATAAAAACCCATCGGCTGCGAATTGAGCAGCGCGCAGGCGAAGACCGCCGGATGGTGACATTTGATCCAGGAGGAGACATAGACGAGCTTGGCGAAGGACGCGGCGTGGCTTTCGGGAAAGCCATAAGAGCCGAAGCCCTTGATCTGTTCGAAACAGCTTTGCGCGAAGCCGCGGTCGTAGCCGCGCGCCGCCATGCGTTCGACCATCATTGATTCGAATTGATGGATCGTGCCGACATTGCGGAAGGTCGCCATGGCGCGGCGCAGACGATTGGCTTCAACGTCGGAGAATTTCGCCGCGACCATCGCGAGCTTCATCGCCTGCTCCTGAAAGAGCGGCACGCCCTTGGTCTTTTCGAGCACCTTGCGCAATTCGTCCGCCGGCCCGTGCTCCGGCGCAGGCGAGGGATAGATCACCGGCTCGCTTCCGGAGCGGCGGCGCAAATAGGGATGCACCATATTGCCCTGTATGGGTCCCGGCCGCACGATCGCCACCTGAATGACGAGATCGTAGAATTCACGCGGCTTCAGGCGCGGCAGCATGTTCATCTGCGCCCGGCTCTCGACCTGAAAGACGCCGATCGAGTCGCCTCGACACAGCATGTCATAGGTCGCCGCGTCTTCGACCGGCACGTCGGCGAGGCCCATGTCCTTTCCTTCATGGGCGCGCAGATAATCGAAACATTTTCGAATGCAGGTGAGCATGCCGAGCGCCAGCACGTCGACCTTCATCAAGCCGAGCGCGTCGATGTCGTCCTTGTCCCATTCGATAAAGGTGCGCTCAGGCATTGCTGCGTTGGCGATGGGCGTCAGTTCGTCGAGCCGCCCGCGCGCAAGGACGAACCCGCCAACATGCTGCGAGAGATGGCGCGGAAAGCCGAGCAGCCGCGTCGCGAAATGAATGGCGCAGCGGATGAGGGGATTTTCCGGATCAAGCCCGGTCTGCCGGATGTAAGCCTGTGGAATGTCGGAACCCCAACTGCCCCACTGCGTGCTGGCGAGAGCGGCGGTCACGTCCTCGGTCAGTCCGAAGACCTTGCCGACTTCGCGAATGGCGCTGCGCGGCCGATAGCTGATGACGGTCGCGACGAGTCCGGCGCGCTCGCGACCGTATTTCGCGTAAATATGCTGGATGATCTCTTCGCGCCGCTCATGCTCGAAATCGACGTCGATATCGGGCGGCTCCTTGCGTTCCTGCGAGATGAATCTGGCGAAGAGCAGATCATTCTCCGCCGGATCGACGCAGGTGACGCCGAGCACATAGCAGACGGCGGAATTTGCGGCGGAGCCGCGCCCCTGGCAGAGAATCCCCTTGTCTTCCGCGATCCGCACGATGTCGTGAATGGTGAGAAAGTAGCGCGCATAGTCGAGCGTCTCGATGAGCGCCAGTTCTTCGTGCAGGAGCTTCTCGACCTTCTCCGGCACGCCGTCGGGATAGCGCATCGCGGCGTGACGCCAGGTCAGTTCCTCAAGCCATTCCTGGGGATTGCGCCCCGGCGGAACAGGCTCGTCCGGATATTCATATGTCAGCTGATCGAGTGAGAAATCGACGCGCGCGAGAAAACATTGCGTCTCCTCGATCGCCTCTGGCGCGTCAGTGAAGAGACGCGACATTTCTTCCTGCGTCTTCAAATGGCGTTCGGCGTTGACCTCCAATCGGCGTCCAGCTTGCGCGAGCGTCACGCCTTCTCGAATGCAGGTCATGACGTCTTGCAGATCGCGCTGGCCGGGATCGGCATAAAGCGCGTCATTGGTTGCGAGCAGAGGCGTCTGCGTTCGCGCGGCGATCTCTTTCAGTCTTGCAAGACGCCGCCTGTCGTCGCCGCGTCGCGGCATGGTTGCGCCGAGCCAGACGTCGCCTTGCGCAAGATCGCTCAGACGCGCCAGAGTCGACGGCAGGCGCGCCAGATTGCGCGAAGGCATGACGATCAGTAGCAGATCGCGGGCGGCCTGCGCGAGATCGTCGACATAAAGATGGCATTCTCCTTTCTTGGCGCGCAGATTCCCCGTCGTCAGCAGCCGCGTGAGCCTTCCCCAGCCGTTGCGATTTTGCGGATGAACGACGATGTCCGGCGTCTCGTCGGCGAAGACGAGCCGCGCGCCGACGACGAGCTTGAAGGATTGGGCGCGCTCTGCATCGAGCTGCGCGAGAAGCGCCACGTCTTCGTCAGCCGGCGGATCGCGCAGTTTTTCGCGTAGCTCCTTAAGCGCGGCATAGGCGCGCACGACGCCGGCGACGCTGTTGCGGTCAGCTATGCCAATTCCGTTATGGCCGAGCAGCATCGCCGTCAGCGCCATTTCTCCGGGATGCGATGCGCCGCGCAGGAAGGAGAAATTCGTCGCTGCGACGAGTTCGGCGAAAGGCGGGCTCATGCGAAGAGCCCATGCAGAAACCAGCGCGGGTCCGCGGTTTCGCTTTCGTAGAGGCCCTCGCGAAACACCCAGAAGCGACGGCCTTCGCGATCCTCGAGGCGGTAATAGTCGCGCGTCCGCCGGCGCGCGCCGGCGGCGTTGCGCCACCATTCCGGCGCGATGCGCTCCGGCCCTTCGGCGCGGGCGATCAAATGGCGCACGCGGCGCCATTTGAAATGCATCGGCGGACCGTCCGGCGTCTCCGCCATGGTTTCGATGGGCTGCGGCGGATCGAACAGAAACAGCGGCCGCAAGGGCGGCTCGCCCGGCTCCGGCTTCCCCCAGGAACTGGGTCGGGAAGAAGGAGACGCGGCGGCGTCGACATAGGCGGCGGCGCGCATGGGATCATGCGTTTCATGCGCCGCAAAGCGCAGCACGCGTTCGCGGCCGAAGCGCGCCGCGAGGCGATCGACGAGATCGGCGAAATCGCCATCTTGCGCGTCCTGCCGTTCGAAGCCTATCTGGCTTTGCGCCAGAGTTTCGGCGCGCAGGACGCAAAAGCGGATGACGTCGAAGCCGTATCCCGGATCGAGCGGATCGGCGAGCGAGTCGGCCTTCAGGCGAAAGAGCCGCAGCAGCGCCTCGACATGGCGCGAGGGCGCGCCGGTTTCGAAACATAACGCGCGGACGGCGCCGTCGGCGCGAAAGAAACGCGCTTCAAAAGCGCGGCCGCCTTGCCCGCGCTTTTCGAGAATGCCCGTCGCTTCCGCGATCAATGGGCGCAGAACGTTTTCTATCGCGGAAAGATCGAGAAAGGGCTCGGCGAAGCGCCGCTCGACCATGCATTCCGGCAAGGCCCGCAAGGGCGTGATGCGTGCGTCTTCGCGTCCCAGAATGCGCGTCAGCCGCCGCATCGTTTCGTCGCCGAAACGCGCTGTCAGCGCGGCGCTAGAACGATCGGCGAGATCGCCCAAGGTCGTGAGGCCGGCGCGCGTCAGCGCGACGCTCGTTTCTCTTGGCGCTTCAAGCGCGGTGATGGAGAGCGGCCGGGCAAAAACTTCCTCTTCGCCCGGAGGCGCGACGGCCGTCTCGCCAAAACGCGCCAGGGCGCGCGCGGCGTCTGGCGTTCCGGCGACAGCCGCGCGTCCCGAGAAAGAGAGGCGCGCCATCGTCCGTAAGACGTATGTGCGCATCGCCGCATCGCCGCCGAAAAGATGCGCGCAGCCCGTCGCGTCGAGCATGAGGCCGCAAGGCGGATCAAGCGCCACGAGCGGCGTGAACTGTTCGCAAAAGGCGGCAAGCCGCAGCATCAGCCGCTCGTCCGCCTCCGCGTCGGCCTGCGCGACGGCGAGATGGGGCGCGCGCGCCCTGGCGTCGGCGAGCGTCATGCCGCGCGTCAAGCCGAGCGCGATCGCCTTTCGATCGAGCGCATCGATGCGCAGCGCGCTGCGTTCTTTTTTGACGAGGACGAGCGGCGCGTCATCCGAATTTGCGTCCGGCTGTCTGCGGCGCGACTTCGTCAGGCGCTCCGCCGACAGGAAGGGAAACCACAGGGCGAGATAGCGACGGTGCGTCGAATGTTCTGTCTTCGAAGGCGCCACGGTCACGGTTCCACTCCACACGCCACGCATGCCCCGCCGCGCCGCCGCGCTGGCGCAGCAGAAAAATCGCGAAAACCGAAGATCCCGGCGCATTCGCCGCAAGCGCGCGGGAAGGCGCGGCGCGCACAAGCCAGCGGCTTGCGGCGGCGCTTGGCGCAGGAGAGGCGCTGACGCGGGCGATGAAAATCGGCGCTCCGGCGGCTGCGGCGGCCAGAGCCAGACGACGGCTTGCGGTGAGGTCATAGGCGCGCGCTTCGCCGAAGAGTTCGATCAGCGTCGCGCCGACGGCGGCGTAGCGCCCGGCCTCGGCGCCCGCCTGCAGCGCCTCTTTGGCGTCGCGCACGCGAATGAAGGCGACGGCGGCGGGGTTGAGGCCGATGTCGGCGAGGCCCGGCGGATAGGGCGCGCCGGATTCGGCGATCAGCGCCTCCTGCCGGGCCCAGAGCAGCGGCTTTTCTGCGCTGGCCATTGCGCGCCTGGCGAGCGCCAGGGCGAAGCCCGTCGCCGCCGAGGCGTCGGCGGCGGTCGCGGCATAGGCCTCATGCAGCGCCGCGCGAAGAATCCCGCCGCCAAGCCGCCGATCGAGGGCGGGCGCGCCGAGCGCGATCGTCTCGCAAGCTGCGGCCGGATGGGCGCAAGCCAGGCTTTTGCGCAGCGACGCCAGCGGCTGGGTCATCTCATATGTTCCTGTTATGTTCTTATAATGACTCCCGATGCGGGAGAGTCAAGCGGGGGCGAGAGACGGAAGGGCGTGTCGGTAAGGCGCCGGTTTCCTCATCCTGAGGAGCCCGCGTAGCGGGCGTCTCGAAGGACGAGGAAACCTTCATGGGCTGTCTTTTGAAAACTCGCCCTCGTGCTTCGAGACGCGCCTTTCAGGCGCTCCTCAGCATGAGGGCGAGGGGGGATGGTGGTTCATGCTAGGAGGGCGCCCCGCTCGCCGCCGCTCACTTCGTCTTCAAATATTCGACGATCGCCATGGCGCCGGCGACGTCGTTCGACCAATCGAGCTTCAGCGTCTTGCCATCCTCGACGACATCCTTGTCGTGGCCCTTGTTGGAGAGCGCCGGAAAGGAGGTCGTGTCGAAACGATAGCCCTCGCGCGAGAGCGTCTGCGCCGGCTGCCAGGAGAAGCCGACGAGCTTCTTGTCGTAGTCGAGTCGGCCTTTCACGAACACCGCCGGGCGCTCGCGCGGAACGAGAAGATGATACAGCGTCGGCACCGAGCCATTGTGCAGATAGGGCGCTTGCGCCCAGACGCCGCCGAGCGGAAGCGCATTATAGCCTTCATGCTTATTGGGATCGGCCATTGAGAGGTCGGCGCGGTTCTCGAGCGACACGCCGTCAAATTTCGCGCAGGGCGCGATGCGAGCGCCCGAGGGCGGCATCTCGATCACCTTGGTCGGCGGACAAATTTTTGCAAAGTTCTCGCGGGCTTTTTTCGCAATCGTTTCGCTGACGGCGCGCGCCCGGCCGAGATCCGCGCCCAAATCATAGACCTTGCCGTTATGCGGTCGGTGGCACGGCGCGCAATTCTCATCAAAGAGCGCCGCGCCTTTCTTTGCGAGCGTGAGATCGACGGGAAAGGGATAGACCGCCGCCGGCAGATCGCGCAGCAAATCCTCGCTGAAGGCGGCGACGCGAAGGTCGATGTCGGGTCCGAACTCTAGCGTCAGTTCAGCGGCGAGGTTACGGAAAATCGGAATAGGTATGTCGCCGTTCCATTGTCCGCCGCCGTCGACCAGCTGCGTATGATCCGCCGACCAGCGCGGCAGGCGCTTGCCCTGCTCCCAAACGGCCATGAAGTCGGCGATGCCTGGCGTCGGCGGCAGATCTGTCTTCGGATCGGGAATTTCGCCGCGCGCTTCGGCGGTGGCGTAAGCCATCGATGCGCTGACGCCGGTCGCATCGGCCATGCCGCCGAAGCCCTGCGTCATCTGCTCCTCGAAGCCTCTGTAGTTCTTGTAGATCAGATCGAGCAGCGAGAAGAATTCGAGTCCGGCCCGGGCAAGGTATTTGCCGACGATTGCGGCGGCGTCCTGTTTGAAGAGTTCGATTTGCCGCGCTTCATAGGCGGCGTCGAACCGGCGGCCGGCGAATGTATAATTCTTGTAGAAGAAGTTCCTGTCTTGAGCATGGACTTTGTCGAGCGTCGAGACGATCGACTGCGTCGCGCGTTCGACCTTTTCCTCGAGCGTCGCGGCCCCGGCGGTGATCTTCTTGATCGTGTTTATCACTCTGATGCGATACTGAGCGAGATTGAGCTGCGCGTTCACGCCGCCGTCGAGATAGCGAAGACTGAGGTCGTCGAGGCGCACGCGGCCGATGTGGCACGCGCCGCAACTCATCGTCGCGTAATCGACGCCGCTGTTTGGATCCTCGCGCGCCAATCCAGTCCAGCCGAAGCCGCGCGCGATCGGGTAGGTCGGGTCGCGTTCGTCGACGAAGAAGCCGGCGACATCGAGAAAATTGTTCTCGCTTCCCCATTCCTCCGGCGCGAGCTTCGGCAAAAGCTTCAAGATGATGAAGGGCGCGCCGTCCTGCCGGCCAAACGGAAAATCCGCAAACCACCGGTAGGCGATCGGCTTCCGGCTGATATAGACATCGAGCGCCTTCAGCCGCTTTGCCTGTTCTGCGCGCCACTCGCCGTCGGAGAGCGTCGCCTGCGCCAAAGCCGGCGCGTCCAAACAGGCGCGCATCGCCAACGTCACGCACGCAGCGAGCGAAATGCGCGAGAAGGCGCGCATCACAGACGTCGCCATGTCCAGATTAGAAATTCGGTCGGATTATTCGGCATGGGCGTCGCTTCAGCGCTTCTAGACATGTTTCACAATTCGCGACTTGGTCGGGTCATAGAGGAAGGGGCTGCGGAAAAATACGCGCTTTCGAGCCGATTGCCGAGACGAGTCTGCTTGATTTTCTTGACGATGCCGCTGTCTTCAAGCTGTCGGGCACAGCGGCGGCGCATGGAAGGATGGGATCTCGCCTTGCCTAGCGAGTCGCGATATGCGCATGACAGGCGCGCTGCTCACCGGGAAACGCCCACCGGCTCGTTAAGGTTCCGCCCGAACGCCGTCAATGTGCACTGCGAAAATCCGGCGCCATGCGTCGCGATCGACGCGGCGGCGCGCGCTTTAACGCGCCTCTTTTGCATGGCACGGGGGTCTCGCCAGTTGCGCCTGTCCTTCGCGCTATTATGGTGACAATGAAATATCGCCGGGCGCCGCGCTGTTCTCGCGCTGACCGATTCCGCAACGCACCGATGTCATCGAACGGTCGCAAAATGCGGGCTTCGATGCGCGCCAGACAATGTGCTCGATGATCCTTGCCGAGACGGACGCAGATATCGCTCCCATAAATTCGCGTCGCTTCGGCGTCGAGGCGCGCGCGCAACCCGGCGCCGAGCTTATTCACGATGCTTGCGCCGGCCGCGTGCGCATTCGCCACATGAGCTTGCGCGGCCGCGGGCCGCTGGCGCGGGCGGTGGAGGAGCGATTTCGCCATCTTCCCGGCGTCCTCCAGGTTCGCGCCAGCGAATGGACCGGCTCGACGCTCGTCGCATTTGAGCCGCCGATGACTACCGCGCGGCTGATGCAGGCGCTTGAAGCGGCGATCGCTGACGCGCCCGCGCGCAACGCGGACGGCTCGCAACCCCCGGAGCGCGCCGCTCATGCCGAGACGATTGCGACGCTCGCGGCGCGATTGGAAACGGATGTCGCTCGAGGGCTATCGACAGAGGAAGCGGCCGCAAGATTGGAGAGGTGGGGGCGCAACGAGCTGCGCCGCGAGGAGCCGCGCTCGGCGGCGAGCATTTTCGCCGAGCAGATTTCCAGCCTGCCCGTCGCTTTGCTCGCTGCGTCGGCGGCGGTGTCGCTGGCGACAGGCGGCGTCGCCGATGCGGTGATGATTGCCGCCGTGGTGCTCGTCAACGCCAGCATCGCCACGGCCACCGAGCGCCAGGCGGATCGCGCAATTTTGGGCCTTGCCGGCGAGGAGCCGTCGGACGCCGCCGTCATCCGAGACGGCGCGCGCGTGAGGATCGATTCGCGCGATCTCGCGCCGGGCGACGTCTTGCTGATCGAGCGCGGCGCGTTCGTTCCGGCCGATGCGCGCCTGATCGCCAGCGACGATCTGACGGTGAACGAATCGCCGCTCACCGGCGAGGCTCAACCGGCGCCCAAAGACGCAAAACTCGTTTTGTCGCCTGATACGGGAGTTTCGGATCGTCGCAATATGGTGTTTCGCGGCACGGCGGTGACCGGCGGATCCGGCCTGGCCATTGTCACTGCCGTCGGCGCGCATACGGAGATCGGCCGCGTGCAGCAATTGCTTGGCGGGCTGAGGCCGCCGGAGACTCCCATACAGCGCGAACTTGGCGAAGTTGAGCGCGAACTCGTCATCGTCAACGGCCTAATCTGCGCGAGCGTTTTCGGTCTCGGCCTCCTACGCGGCCACGGACTTCTCCCTACCTTGCGCAGCGCGGTCTCACTTGCAGTGGCCGCCATTCCCGAGGGGCTGCCTGCAGTCGCGACAACCACGCTTGCCTTGGGCGTGCAGGACATGCGCAAACGCAAGGTGCTGGTGCGCAAAATTGACGCCGTGGAGACGCTTGGGGCGATCGAAGCGATCGGGCTCGACAAGACTGGAACCCTGACCGAAAATCGCATGGCGACGGTCAGCGTTCACACCGATGGCGCCGCCTTCGAGTTGCGACGCGGCCGCCTCTTGCGCGACGGCGCCGATGCGGCCGCCGAAACGATCGCCATTGCACGACGCATGTTTGAAGTGGCGACGCTCTGCAGCGACGCCGGCGTAAGTCCCGCAGCGAGCAGTTGGGAAATCGACGGCACGCCGACCGAAACCGCGCTGATCGAAGCCGGGGTGGCGATGGGAGTCGATCCCGTCGCTCTGCGCCGATCGGCGTCTGTTGTGACATGTGTGGCCCGCGGCGAAGGCCGCAAGCGCATGAGCACGCTGCACGAAGCGGTTGACGGCGCGCGCATTCTTTGCGTCAAAGGCGATCCGGTCGAGGTGCTCGCGCGCTGTGCCGCGCGCAGGACCGCCGATGGCGTCGCGCTGCTCGACGATGCGGCGCGCAGAGTCATTCTCAAGGCCAATGAGCGCATGGCCGGAGACGCGCTGCGCGTCCTCGGCGTCGCGGTCGACGAGGCCGGCGGCGATCCCCGCGACGAGCGGGGTCTCACATGGCTCGGTCTCGCCGGTATGGCGAATCCTATTCGAGCCAGCGTCGCTCCGGCGCTCAAACAGCTCCATCGTGCCGGCGTGCGCACGGTGATGATCACCGGCGATCAGAGCGCGACGGCCTTCGCGATCGCGCGGCGGCTTGATCTTAATGACGGCGGCGAACTGCGCGTGCTCGAAGCCGGCCAGATGGCGAAAATGCAGCCCGAAACGCTCGAAGCGCTGGCGCGACAGCCGCATGTGTTCGCGCGCGTCAGCCCCGTCGACAAGCTCAACATCGTCAAGGCGCTGCAAGCGCATGGCCACATTGTTGCGATGACCGGCGACGGGATCAATGACGGTCCGGCCTTGCGAGCCGCGAACGTCGGCATCGCGATGGGCGGAGAAGGCGCCGACGTCGCCCGTCAGGTCGCCGATATCGTGCTCGCTTCCGACGACATGGACGGCATTGTCGAGGCGATAAGGCTCGGCCGCGCCACTTACGCCAATATCCGCAAGGTGCTGCGTTATCTCGTCTCGACCAACGCGTCCGAGACCATCGCCATGTTCGGCGCGGCGCTTGTCGGCGGCGAGCCGCTGACGCCGATGCAATTGCTTTGGCTCAATCTCGCGACCGACGCGCTGCCGGCGATCGCGCTTGGAGTCGAGCCGCCGGAGCCCGATGTGCTCGACAAGCCGCCGCATGATCCGAAAGCGCCGATTCTCGGCGCCTCCGATTTCCGGCGAATCCTTCGCGAGGGATCGGTCATGGGCGGCGCCGCGCTCTTGGGGTATTTCAGTCTCGGCGGCGCGGCCGGCGGGGCGCGCGCCAGCACCGTCACCTTTCACGGCATTACGTGCGGCCAGTTGCTCCATAGCCTGTCCTGTCGATCCGAGCGACGGGGATTGAGCTTTGAGTTCGGCAGGCCGCCGAATGCAATGCTTTACGGCGGCGTCGGCGCCACCCTGCTGTTACAGCTTGGCGTGCAGCTCTTTCCAATTACCCGGCGCCTTTTGGGCCTGTCGCCGCTCGGCGCCGGCGATCTATGGCGGATCGGCGCAATAGCCCTCGGCAGTTCGCTCGCCAACGATATCATCGGTAGAGTTGCGGATCGCGAAGCGCCGCCGCGCGCCAATGGAGAAAGCCATGTCTCCTGACATGATCTTCACGTCGGAGTCGGTGACGCGGGGGCATCCTGACAAGCTCTGCGATCAGATCAGCGACGCGGCCATTGACGCGCTGCTGCGCGAAGACGAGCGCGCCCGTGCGACCGTGGAGTGCGCCCTGGCGACAGGCGTCGTCTTTCTCGCCGCGCGCTACGCCGCCGATGCGCTCGTCGATTTGCCGGCGCTCGCGCGCACGGTGATGCAAGACGCCGGCTATGCCGCGGGGAGCTTTGACGCACGCAATTGCTCGATTCTCACGAGCTTCGTCGAATTGCCGCTCGACGCGCGCGAGCCACCGCTCTCGGACCTCGCCGACGACGAGGCGATCGGTAGGCGCGTCGCGCATGAGCAAGCCAATGTTTTCGGCTACGGCTGCCGCGATACGCCCGAATTCATGCCGGCACCGATCAGCCTCGCGCATAGGATCGCGCGCGCGCTTGACGCCGCGCGCCGCGACGGATTTGCGTCACTGTCGCCCGACGCCAAGACACAAGTGTCCGTCGAGTTTTGTGGCGGTCGACCGACGCGCATTCACGGCGTGTCGCTCACGGTCGCCTTCGACGGCGCGGCGCTGGACGACGACAAGTTCGAACGATTGCGCGCGATCGCGCTCGATGCGCTCTCGGTCGGCGAGATGAGGCCCGACCCTCAGACCAGCGTTCACGTCAATGCAGGGGAACCCTTCGACATTGGCGGGCCGGCGCGTCACGCGGGCCTGACCGGGCGCAAAAACGGAATCGATACCTATGGCGAGATCGCGCGCCAGAGCGGCTCCGCGCTTTCAGGCAAGGATCCTTCGCGCATCGAACGCGCCGGCGCTTACGCCGCTCGCCATGCGGCCAAGAACATCATCGCGGCAGGCCTCGCCGAGCGCTGCGAGGTTCATTTGGCTTACGCGGCGGGGCAGGCGGAGCCGCTCAGTCTCTCGGTTGAGACCTTCGGCTCCGGCCGTCTCGCTGATGACAAGCTCGCCAGAAGGCTCGCAGCGCTTCTTGATTTCCGTCCTGCTGCGATCGTCCGCCGCTTTGGCTTGCGCACGGCGCCGCAAACAGCCGGCGCGAAAGGCTTTTATCTGCCGCTCGCGACCTATGGACATTTCGGCCGGACCGATCTCGATCTCCCCTGGGAAGCGACCGACATCGTGGATGCGCTGAAGGGTTAGGCCCTACTCGCCGCTATCGGCGTCGCCGTCGAGCGACCATACGCCGCCGAGGCGGCCGGCGTACCAAAGCAGAGTGATCGCCGGCGGCAAGAAGCGCTCCCTCGACATTTGCCAAAGCGCCGCAGCCAAGAGCGCCAACGCTGCGACGATCTTCGGGTCGATGGAGACTTGCGGCGCCTCGCGCGGCGCCATAGTCGCTTCGCCGACGACAAAAAGCTGCGCCTCCTGCGCGGCGACCCCGATGCGCGCCAAAGGACCGCTGTGCTGAATGAGAACGCTGCCCGTCATCGGCGCCACGTCGACGGCGCGAACGCCGGTGATCGCCGAAAGGGCCTTGGCGACCGCCGCGAAGTAAGCGTCGTCGCCACGACGGTCGGCGATCCGCAGCCGCGCGCGGCCCGGCATGGCGTGGGCGACCTGCGCAAATGGCGGAGATGCTTGGGTCATTTACGCGCTCTCGCCCGCGGCGCGCGACGCCGGGGCTTCGGCCGTCGCGGCGCCGGTCTCGGATTTAGGAGGGGCCGCTTCGGACGTTGGTTGGTGCTTCGCCTTCGCTTGGGCGGCGGCCATCGCCGCGGCGAAAATATCCGAGGCGGCCTCGGACTTCGCTTCGGCAAAGAGATCCTCGGCGGCTTCGGCGAGTTCGGCGCCTTGCACGCGCGCTTCATGATAGGCCATCATCGCCGCCTTCAGCGCCGCTTTGGCGACTGGGCGCACGCGCCGCGTTTCCTGACGGGTGAGCAGCAAAACCGCAGCGGCCCCGGTCAGAACGCCCACTGCAAATCCAAAGGGTTTCATCGCTTCGACTCCGGTCCGATTCGCTGTGCGCCGTCGGGGCGAAGCGGCGACGGCCAAGAATTCTATCAAGACATCCTATCATGCAGCAATCGACGCAAATCGCGAAAAGAGCGTGAGGACGCCGTCACATAACTGTAACGTGGCGCGTTCCTATGAGCGGCGGCTGCACGACGCCTGAATCTGCCGGGACGCCGCTCGACTCTCTAGAGCATCATGAGACGCTATGACCGCACTGTCCCGTATCCTGACGCCAGACCGCCTGCCTCCAGCGGAGATGAACGGCCAGACGGTCGGGCGCTATCTTGTGGCGTCGGTTCCCATAGCCGGCTGGCAGGAGAGCGTCGGCGAGGCGCGAGCGCGATTGATCGGGCGGCGCTTCGACGACGCCTCGCATGTTTTCGCGCTTGCCGAGGATCGTCGCCTCATCGGCGTCGTCGCCATACGCGATCTGCTTGGCGCGCCGGAGAGGACCCCGCTGCATGACATCGCACGAAACGCCCAGGCCTATAGCGTCTCGCTCGACGCTGATCGCGAAGCTGCGGCGAGCGTCGCCATTCATGCAGGTCTGTCAATATTGGCCGTCTGTGACGCGGAAGGCAGGTTTCTCGGCGCCGTGCCGGCGCGCGCGCTGATGACGATCCTGCGCGACGAGCATCTCGAGGATCTGCATCATATGGTGGGCATCCTCGGCAAGTCAGAGGCCGCAAAAGACGCCCTGACCGCCGCGCCGCATCGTCGCGCGCTCTATCGATTGCCCTGGTTGCTTGTCGGCATGGCGGGCAGCGCCGCGGCGACCGCGATGATGTCGCGCTTCGAGTCCGCGCTCAGCGCGCATATCGCGGTCGCCTTCTTTATCCCGGCGATCATCTATCTTGCTGATTCGGTGGGCACGCAATCGGAAGTCGTGGTCGTGCGCGGGCTGTCCCTGACCGATTCCGCCCTGCTGCCGCTGTTTGCGGGCGAACTTGGCACCGGAGCGCTGCTCGGCGCGATGCTTGGCTGTCTCGCCTTTCCGATCGTCTGGTTCTTCTTTTCGAGCGTCGGGCTTGCTGCGACCGTCGGGATTTCGCTGGCGGTCGCGAGCACCATCGCCACGGCCTTCGGTTTTCTGATGCCATGGCTGTTTGCGCGGCTCGGCTTTGACGCAGCGCTCGGCTCCGGACCGGTCGCCACCGTGGTGCAGGACACTTTTTCGCTTCTCACCTACTTCGTCGTCGCGTCCTTTCTTGTGTTCTGAGCCGCGCGCTAAGAGACTTCGAAGAATTCAGCGGTCGGTCGCGCGTCTGAAGGCGGCGACGCCGCAAGGTTCGAGAATCGGCTCGCCGAGCAACAGTGTTTCTTGGCCGATGAGCGCCGAGACATCTGTAGCCTCGGCGCCATAGTTGAAAATGTAGCGCATCGCGCCATTGTCGCGGATGCGGATATCTTCGGCGAGATCGAGCGTCGCTATTTCAGCGGCGCTGAAAACCCGACGCAGGACGCTCGCCAGCAAGTCGTCGTCGGGCCAGCCTGAGAGATAGAAGACGTTGCCGCATCGCGCGAGCGCCGTCCCGCCGTCGTCCGATATGAGTTCGCGGCGAACGCTCTCTCCGAGCAGCAAAGATTCGCGCCACCGCACGAAGGCGCCCTCGCCAGATATCTTGACGGATGCTCCGGGACGAAGGCTCTCGATCCGTCTGACGCGAATGTCGATGAGGCTTCGCAGCGCTCCCGGCGGTAGATTGGCCGGAATTTGAAAATCGGCGGTCTTTGATCCGGCGCGTGGGCCAAGCAGGAGCGTCGCGCCGCTTTCCGCCAGCGCCTCCGTAAATTCTAGAGACGGCGCGAACAGCGCAGGCGCGACGATCAGTCTGCGCGCGGCGACGGCCGCGGCGGTCGGCGCAGTGACGTCGACGGAAAGACCGGCGCGCCGCAGACCTCGGTAAATCGACAGCATGAGGTCGAAATAGGAGAAGTCCTGGCCTTGCGGTTCGATGCGCCACGCCCAGGCGCTCTCATAGTCGAAGATGAGCGCGACCGGCGCGCGAACCGTTTCGACGCGCGCATCGAGCGCCGACAGCTCCCGCGAAACGCGTGCGACGATATTAAAGCCTTCATTGGGCTCGGCGTTCGGCAGCAACAGCCCCTCGTGCATCTGCTCCTGCGCGAAGGGCGCCTGGCGCCAGCGAAAATAGCTTACGGTCTCGGCCCCGGCGGCGAAAGCCTCGAAGGTCCACAGCCGCACCGCGCCTGCGGCGGGGGCCGGATTCCACGGCGCCCAATTCACCGGCCCGGGCTGCTGCTCCATTATCTGCCATCGGCCGCGGCCGCAGGCGCGATAGAGGTCGTGATGAAAGGCCTGAAAGTCGGGATCGCCGACCCGCATGTAGCGTAGCTTGAAGGCGTCGTCATGCGATGAGCGTTCGAGAAAGCCGAGCGGGTAGCTGTCCCACGCGGCGACATCGAGATCGTCGGACAGCGCATAATGATCGAAGTCGACGAATGAGCCCATGAAGTTGTGAAGGATCGTCGCGCCCGGCGCATGGCGTCTGATGATCCGCGCTTGGCGTTGATTGAAGGCGACGACCTGATCCGACGAGAAGCGCCGGAAATCCATCAGATGCGATGGATTGGCCTCGGTGACGGTCATGTTCGGCAGTTCGATCTCGTCGAAGCTTCGATAGTCCATCGACCAGAAGACATTCCCCCAGGCTTCGTTCAGCGTTTCGATGCGGCGATATTTGGCTTCGCACCATCGGCGAAACGCCCGCAGCGCCGCCTGCGAATAGCTCAGCACGGTGTCGTGGCAGCCATATTCATTGTCGGTCTGCCATGCGGCGATGGCGGGATGCGCGCCGAAACTTTGCGCCAAACGCTCGACGATTCGGTCGCACTCCTGAGCATAGCCTTCATGACTGAAGCAATAGTGCCGGCGCGAACCGAATCTTCGCGGCCGCCCATTGGCGTCGAGCGCCGCCATGTCCGGCATCTTGTCGACAAGCCATTTGGGCGGCGTTGCGGTTGGCGTTCCGAGCACGACCTTGAGGCCAACGCCATCGAGCGCATCGATAGCTTGGGCGAGCCAAGCGAAATCATAGACACCGTCGCAGGGCTCCAGCCGCGACCAGGAGAATTCGCCGACACGTACGAAGGAAAGACCTATCTCCTTCATCATGGCCGCGTCCTCGCTCCAGCGTGACTTTGGCCAATGTTCGGGATAGTAGCAAACGCCCAGGCGTTGACGTGTCATGCGCAGACGATCATTTGATTTCCTTGTCGCGCGTTCGATGCGGCGTCGCCTTGACGGTTTGATGACAACGGGACTGTGGCTGGAATGGAATCGATCGAGCAAGATCTGATCGCCGCCTTCCGCCAGAGCTTCCAGCGCGCGCCGCGCCTGTTTCGGGCGCCCGGCCGCATCAACCTCATTGGCGAACATACCGACTACAATGACGGCTTCGTCATGCCCGCGGCGCTCAACCTCTCGATCTGGGCTGCGATCGCCCCGCGGCCCGATCGGCGCCTGCGCCTACGCTCGCTGATCATGGACGACATCGTCGAATTCGATCTCGACGATCCGGCGGCGCAGCCGCGCGGCGACTGGAGCGACTATATCCGCGGCGTCGCGATTTTTCTTGAGCAGGCCGGCTACAGGCTGAGCGGCGCCGATCTCGTCTTTGACGGCAATCTCCCGATCGGCGCCGGACTCTCCGCCTCCGCGGCGTTCGAAGTCTCGGCGGGCTTTGCGCTCTTGACGATCTCCGGCGCAGAGATCGACAGAGTCGAACTCGCCAAGATTTGTCAGCGCGCCGAGAATCAATTCGTTGGCGTCCGCTGCGGAATTATGGATCAATACATATCATGCTGCGCCGTCGCAGGGAGCGCGCTGCTGCTTGACTGCCGCAGCCTGACGGCGCGGAAAGTTACGATCGACCCGCAAGCGCGTCTTGTCCTTTGCGACACTATGGTGCGCCACCAGCTCGCAGCCGATGAATATAACGCGCGTCGCGAGGACTGCGAGCGCGCGGTCGCGGCGCTGTCGACACGGATCGCGGGCATATCGGCGTTGCGGGACGTGACGTTCGACCAATTGATGCGATACGTCGACTCGATGCCCGAGCTTGTGTTTCGCCGCGCGCGCCATGTCGTCGGCGAGATCGATCGAACCCTGCGCGCCGCCGCGGCGCTCGATGCGGGAGACCTTGAGGAATGCGGCCGTCTGATGAATCTCTCGCATGACAGCCTGCGTGACGACTATCAGGTGAGCTGCGCCGAACTCGACCTCATGGTCGATATCGCGCGCAGCTTTCCGGGAGTCTATGGCGCGCGGATGATGGGCGGCGGCTTCGGCGGCTGCACCATCAATCTCGTCGACGGAACGCGGGCTGAAGCTTTCGCGCAGGCCATGGCCGAGAGATATCGAACGGCGACGGGCGTGACCCCGCCGATCCTCGCCTGCGTCCCCGGTCCCGGCGCGGGTCCGGCCGGTCTGATAGGAGCGGCGCATGTCTCTGCTCGATAGCGCCTCGCATCGCCGGCTCAATCAGCTCACCGGCGAGTGGGTTCTGGTGTCGCCGCATCGCACGAGCCGGCCCTGGCAAGGACAGCTCGAGAAAGTGCGCGACGCGGATCGACCCCGATACGATCCGTCCTGTTATCTTTGTCCCGGCAACGAACGGGCCAATGGCGAACGAAATCCTCCCTATAAAGGCGTTTTCGCCTTCGACAACGACTTTGCCGCGCTCACCCTTCACGCGTCGGCGCAGGTTGTCGCTCATGACGGACTGCTTGTCGCGCAAAGCGAACCCGGCCGATGCCGCGTGCTGTGTTTTTCGGAGCGTCATGATCTGACCCTGCCGCGCATGAGCGTCGAGGAAATCGTTCCGGTCATCGAGGCATGGCGCGACGAAACCATGCGGCTCGGCGCTGACGACATGATCAACTATGTGCAGATTTTCGAAAATCGCGGCGCGGCGATGGGCGCGAGCAATCCGCATCCCCATTGTCAAATCTGGGCGACGCACAGCATGCCCAACGAAGCCGTCAAGGAATCGAAGCGGCAAAGCGCCTATCTGGAACGTAACGGCTCCTGTCTTCTCTGCGACTATCTGGCGCTCGAAGAAAAGCTCGAGGCGCGCATCGTTTGCCGCAACGAACGTTTCGTTGCGCTTGTTCCGTTCTGGGCGATCTGGCCGTTCGAAACCATGGTGCTGCCAACACGGCATGTCGGCGCTTTCGACGAACTCGCCGCCGAGGAGGTAAGCGCGCTTGCCGACATCCTCCGGCGCCTGACCATTCGCTACGACAATCTGTTCGAGACCGACTTTCCCTATTCGATGGGGTTTCACCAGCGTCCCACCGACGGCGCGCACCACCCCGGCTGGCATTTTCATGCGCATTTCTATCCGCCGCTCTTGCGTTCGGCGAGCGTGCGGAAGTTCATGGTGGGATTCGAACTGCTTGGCGAACCCCAGCGCGACATCACGCCGGAAGCGGCGGCGGCGCGTCTTCGCGAGGATTCCGAAATCCATCATCTCGATCGGGCTGCCCGGGAGGGTCGCGATTGATCGTCGCCGCGCCGGTGCTCATATAGCGCAGTGGGTTTGCGAGGAGCCGTTCGCGGGAGGACCGGCGAAGTGAGAAAAGCCGCGATCACCGCCGAAGCGGCGGCAGCGCTCGTTGTCGATGGCGCGAGGGTGATGATCGGCGGTTTTTTGGGCGTCGGCTCGCCTGATCGGCTGATCGACGCGCTCATCTCGCGAGGCGCGCGCGGACTGACCATCATCGGCAACGACACCGCCTATCCGACCGTCGGCGTCGGCAGGCTGATCGAGGCGGGGTGCGTCGCGCGCGTCGAAGCGTCGCACATCGGCACAAATCCGACGACGCAGCGATTGATGAGCGACGGCGCCATCGAAGTTGAGCTCATTCCGCAAGGCACGCTCGCCGAACGCATCCGCGCCGGCGGCGCCGGCCTCGGCGGCGTTTTGACGCCGACCGGCGTCGGCACGATGGTCGCGCAGGGCAAGCAGGTCATCGAGATCGACGGCGCGACTTTTCTCCTCGAAAAGCCGATGCGCGCGGACTTCGCACTGCTGCGCGCGCATGAAGCCGATTATTGCGGCAATCTGACCTATCGGCTGACCGCGGCGAATTTCAATCCGGTCATGGCGCTCGCCGCCGATTGCGTCATTGCCGAACCAGATGAAATCGTGCCTGCCGGAGTCATTCCGCCTGACGCGGTGCGCACGCCCGGCGTGCTTGTCACCCACCTTGTCGGCAGGGCGCGCTGATGGACGCGAAGGAAACCATCGCACGGCGCGTCGCCATGGAGCTGCGCGACGGCATGCTGGTCAATCTCGGGATCGGCCTGCCGACGCTCGTGGCGCGCTTCGTGCCGATGGGAATTTCGGTCGCTTTTCAGACCGAGAACGGGCTCATCGGCTTCAGCGCGCCGCCGCCAGAGGGAATGGCGAATCGCGATCTCGTCGACGCGGGCGGCGGGTTCATCGCGGCGCTGCCAGGCGCCGCCAGCTTCGACAGCGCGACGAGCTTTGCGTTGATCAGAGGCGGCCACGTCGGCTTGGCCGTGCTCGGCGCGCTGCAGGTCGACGCCTCGGGGCGTCTCGCCAGCTGGATAATCCCCGGAAAGTTCACGCCGGGCATGGGCGGCGCCATGGATCTCGTCGCCGGGGCCAAGCGCGTCATCGTCGCCATGCAGCACGCCGCGAAGGGTGAGCCGAAGCTCGTCGAAACGCTTACGTTGCCGCCAACGGCGGCGCGGCGGGTCAGCCTGATCGTGACCGAGCTTGCGGTGATCGAACCGACAGATGACGGGCTTGCCCTGCGCGAACGCGCGCCGGGCGTCAGCGTATCGGATATTTTGGCCAGTACCGGCGCAAGGCTCATCGTGCCGGACGACGCACCCGAAATGCCTCTCGGTTGCGATTAGGCCCGGCGCGGGCGCCGGCCCTTGATATCGGCCACGTTCGCGACAGGTATCGGGCTGGCCGCGCTGTTGAACCGGAGCGGTCAGGCGTTAACGGCACAGAGTCGATCGATGAGAAAGCTGATTGTTTTTCTTGCGGCCTTCATTGGCCTCGCCGCGCTCAATCCTGCGGCGGCGCGAACCGCCGTGGACAAGCAGCGCGCGGCCTGCGAGCGCGATTCCCACAAATTCTGCGCGGCGGAAGAGCCTAATGCGATCGCGGTGGAAAGATGTCTGCGCGCGCATGTGAGCCAGCTTTCGAAGGCATGCAAACGCCAGTTCATGCAGAAGGGCCGCTGATCCGGCGCTTCGCTTCGCGCGCCGCGGCGATCTGCCGGCGCGCGACTTGTTGCGGCGCGTTCCCGGCCTGACTACAGTGCCGGTCGATGAATACGCTCGCAAAACGCGCCAACGCGCTCGGCGCGTTGTTCGCCTTCAGCGCTCTGGCCTTATTCGCCTGCGCCGCATCTGCGCGCGCCGAGTCCTGCGGATCGTCAGCTTCGGGCTTCGGTGAATGGCTTGAGGGCGTCAAGCGGGAGGCTCGGGCGAACGGTCTCTCACAGCGCACGCTCGACGCAGCGTTAGCGGATATATCCTATGACCATGCGGTGATCGGCCGCGATCGGGGACAGCGGATTTTTCGCCAAAGCTTCGAGAAATTCTCGAGCCGCCTGGTGACGCCCGGCCGCTTGAGCAAGGCTCGTGCGCAGCTCCAGCGCCACGCCGCGCTGTTGCGGCAGATCGAGTCGCGCTATGGCGTGCCAAGCTCGGTGCTGGTGGCGATCTGGGGGTTGGAGACCGGCTTTGGCGCCGACAATGGGCGCTTTAAGACGCTACAGGCGCTGGCGACGCTCGCTTATGATTGCCGGCGCGCCGCGCAATTCAAGGACGAGCTGAACAACGCGCTGACGATCGTCGAGCGCGGCGATATGTCTCCCGCCCAGATGCGCGGCGACTGGGCCGGGGAAATCGGTCAGACCCAGTTCATGCCATCGTCCTATCTCAAATATGGCGTCGATTTCGACGGCGACGGCAGGCGAGATCTCATCCGTTCGACGGCGGACGCGCTGGCTTCGACAGCGAATTTCCTCAAAGGCAAAGGTTGGCGCACGGGCGCCGGCTGGGCGGAAGGCGAGCCCAATTTCGAGGTCTTCCTCGAGTGGAATAAGGCGCGCGTTTACGCCAAGACCATCGCGTTGATGGCGACGAAGCTCGACAGCGGGCAGTAGCGCCGGATTGGAAATCAACCGCAACCGATCAATAGACGCGGCGTCTTGAAATTCACGGCGCAAAGGAGCTTGCGAGCTCGGCGTCGATAGCGTCAACCAACACAATCTCCTGGCAAAAGCCGTTGTCCCCTTTTACCCGCGCTCCCGCGGGCGAGGGTTCGATGCAAGGGCAGTCATGCGGCAGGCCGAGCGCGCGCAGACATAACGACAGGCCGAACAGATGCGATGGAATGATGCCGTCAAGACCTTTTCGAAGCGGCGCCAGACTCATCGCCTCCCGGGCCGAAAACCAGCGGCCTTCTTCCGCCGATGACGGCTCGCGCGCAACCGTGCACAAAAACAGGAGGCTCAAAATGTCGGAACGGCGGCTGCAGACGGGATAGATCGACGCCACATGCCGGCAGCTTTCCAGCTTGCCCCCACACAACTCGCGCTGCAACACGCGGCGTATGCCGCCGATTAGATAATCGCCACATCGGTCGACGCTGCCCGTGTAATGCCACATGCCATTGAACGGATCGGCTTCGTCGACCGCGCGCAGGGTAAGCCAAAAAAACGCCTCGCCGTCGACGAGCTTGTGAACGATGACTTCGGGGGAGCAGGACGGACGAAGGCGGATCAGCGCGTTGAAAATTCGTTCGGGAAAAACGCCGCCGTGGGCGTCGCGATAGCGCTGCAGCCATTGCAGGGCGGCCTCGCAGGTTGCGAGCGCGTTTTCCTCGTCGTCGAACAGGCGATGTCCTCCGCCGGGCCTATCGTGACTGCTCATATTCCCCATAGCGGCGCGCGTTTTCGGCGAACCAATGGTACGTCGCGCGCAATCCCGCGCAAAGATCGGTTTCCGCCGTGAAGCCCAAATCCCTTGTCTGCCTTGTCGTATCGGCTACCCAGCGCGGCGAGTCCCATCGCTGGCGTTCGACGGCGCCCCATTCGAGGGGGAGCGGTCGTCCGTGAATTTCCTCCACGATGTTCGCGACTTCGCGGATGGTGCGCTCGACGCCCGTGCCCAGGTTGAAGACCGTCTCGTCGCCCGGAACAGGCCGCCGCATGCAATGCTCGACGGCGCGCACGACGTCGTCGACGAAAATGAAATCGCGGCTCACATCTGGAGACGATAGACTCATCCGCCTTCCCTGCAGCGCCGACAACATCAGGCGGGGGACCAGCCGGCGCCCTTGCTCCCACGGACCATAGACGGAAAAAAGGCGCAAGGTCACCAGCGGCAGCCCTTTGAAGCGCGCCGCGTAAGTTCCATAGAGCGTCTGCGCCAGCTTGGCGATGTCGTGCATGCGCGTTGGGTTGGGAAGCGACGACTCGCTCATCGGCTCAGTCTGGTAGCCATATTCCGACGAACTGCCCGCATTGATGAAAAGCTCGCAACCGGCACAAGCCGAGGCGAGATTGACGAGCGGCTGCACCGTATGCAGCAGAATCTCGCCTTCGTCGGTTTCTTGGGGAAGCGCGGCATGCGACGCAAAATGCAGCACGACCTCTGGGCGAGCAATCGCCGCCGCTTGCCGGGTCGCCTCCGCGTCGACAAGATCGACATGATGCACGCGCATATTGTTCGCGATCTCAGCGATGCGCCACAGACTTTTCCGAGGATCTGATTCGCGCTTCGGCGTTCGGGCGATCACATGGACGTCATGTCCAAGCTCGATCATCCTTCGGGTCAGGCTGGCGCCGATAAAGCCCGCGGCGCCGCTGATCAGAATGCGACGCGGGTCAGACGCCGGCATATTCGTGTTCGCGGCAGAACGCCACGTAGCGGGCGAAGCCGTCGTCGAGGAAGGTGCGCGGCTCATAACCGAGCATACGGCGCGCTTTGTTGACGTCGAGGGCTCCCCGCAGGGTGCGCTTCACCGGGTCGCGCGTCTCGCAGTTGATCACCCGCAAGTCCGGAAAATGGATGCGGGCGATGTCGGCGAGATCGCGCAGGGTGCGCGCTGTGCCGCTCGTGATGTTGAAGGTCTCGTTGGCGGCCGCGGGATGCGTTGCGGCGAGATGGAAGCCCGCGACGGTGTCTTCCACCCAGGTGAAGTCGAGAAGCTGGGCGCCGCCGTCAAAGAGCCGGATCTCGCGGCCGTGCATGCCGCTCTCGACGAAGCGTTGAACGATGCGCATATTCGTGTCGGTCGGGCCGTAGACCGAGCAGGGGCGCACAATCGCATATTCGAGCCCGAACATTTCGTGGTAGGCGCGCACATAGATCTCGCCACATAATTTCGATGCGCCATACACTTCCAGCGGGACCGTCGGATGATCCTCCGCCGCGGGAAAGTGGACGAAGTCGCCATAGGTCATGCTCGATGACGCATAGACAAAGCGCTTGACGCCGCAAAGGCGCGCCGCGTTCAGGACATTGGTGGTCCCGGTTTGATTGATCGCGAGCGCGTCCTCGAGATACCGCTGTGAGGCGTCGGCGATCGAGATCGCCGCCAGATGGATCACAATATCAGGATTGGCCTCCCGCATGGCGCGCGTCAGGAATTCCGGATGGCAGATGCTGCCCTCGATCAGCTTGAATTGCGCGCCGCCGTTGTTTTCTTCCTCCGCTTGGCGCGCGCGTCGCAGCCGGTATTCCAGGCGTCGCGGATAATCGGCGCGTTCGTGCGGATGCACGAAGGAGCGCAGGGAATCATAGGCGACGACGTCCCAACCGCTACGGATGAACGTCACCGCGAGCAACGAACCGATGAAACCAGCTCCGCCTGTGATGAAAACCTTCTGCTTCATTCGTCGACCTTACTTTCCAGGACTCTCCTGACGACGCTGTCTGGCGTCAAGCCGCACTGCTCCCGATAAAACGCCTGCGAGCCGGATACATGCGCGAATCGATCCGGAACGCCAATCCGGTGGACTGCGCAACGTGTCGGGATGCTCGCGACAACCTCACTCACCGCGCCGCCAAGACCGCCCAGCACCGAATGCTCTTCAATGGTGAAAATCGCCCGGCAGGTTTCGCTCAGCCGTTTGATACACAATTCGTCAAGCGGCTTCACGGTATGCATGCTGACGACGGTCGGCCTGATTCCATGCGCCGATTCCAGTATGCGCGCGGCGTCGACCGCCGTGGACAGCATATTGCTCGTCGCCACAAGCGCGATCTCGCCGCCGCCCTGGAGGACGATCGCGCGACCGATTTGAAAATCGTCGCGCGTCTCGGGTCCATGAACGACAGGCTCGCCTCGCTTGGCGAGCCGCATATAGGCCGGCCCGTTATGCGCGGACAAGGCGCTGACGGCGCGACGCACTTCCCAAGGATCGCCGGGACAGATCACGCACATGCCCGGCAGGGAGCGGCTGACGGCGATGTCCTCTATCGCGTGATGCGTAGCCCCCATGTCGCCGTAGCTGTATCCGGCGCCCAATCCGACGATGGTCACGGGCAGATCGTGGTAGCAGATGTCGATGCGGATCTGCTCCAAGGCGCGAAAAATGACGAATGGAATGAACGAATAGACGAACGGCCTCATGCCTTCGCGCGCGAGGCCCGCGGCGGTTCCGAGCATGTTCGCCTCCGCCACCCCGCAATTGATGAACCGCTCGGGGAATTCGGCCTGGAAGGACTCGAAGACCGTGTAGCCGATCGCCGGTCAGCAGGATCACGGCCTGATTTGCCCGCGCCTGGCGCGTCAGCTCCTCGACGAAGGCCGTCCTCATGACATCAGCTCGACGCGCGCCGTCTCGACCTCGTCAGCCGTCGGCGTCTGATAATGCCATTTCAGCTGATCCTCCATGAAGCTTACGCCCTTGCCTTTGATCGTATGCGCGATCAGCGCGCTCGGCCGACCAAGCTCGAAGGGCGCCGCGGCGAGCGCTTCGACAAGGGCGCCCATGTCGTGACCGTCGACGGTCCTGGTCGCCCAGCCGGCGGCCCGCCATTTGGCGTCAAGCGGCGCGAGGCCGAGCACTTCATCGACGCGTCCGTAATTCTGGATCTTGTTGTGGTCGACGATGCACACCATCGAAGAGAGCCGGTGATGGGCGGCGAACATCGCCGCCTCCCATGTCGAGCCTTCCTGACAATCTCCTTCAGAGAGGATCGTAAAGACGCGGTAAGGTAGACGTCGCATCCTTCCCGCCAGGGCAAGGCCGTTCGCGACGCTGAGGCCATGGCCGAGCGAGCCGGTCGAAAATTCGACCCCAGGGATTCCGAACGTATTGGTGTGGGCGATGAAGGGCGATCCGTCCTTCAGATAGTCCCGGAGTTTTTCCTGCGGAAAATAGCCGTATTCGGCAAGCACGGCGTAAAGCGCGGCGGCCGCATGGCCCTTGCTGAGAATTATTCTGTCGCGGCCGCTGGGATCGTCCCGCCTTATCACGCCGCCATAGAGCGCGACCAGAATGTCCATGACCGACAGGCAGGAGCCCACATGGCAACTGCGAGCGTCGGCGATCATCCGCGTCACCTCGAAGCGCAGGCGATTGGCGGCGCGTTGCAGTTCCGTCGGATCAATCGCGGGATGACTCATGCCGCGCCGGTTGTCGTTTCGGAAACGCCGGGAAGCGACGCCGTCGGGCCGAGAAAGAAAACCTTGAAATGCTCTATGACGGGATTGTCGGCCTCGTCGGTGTTTTCGCAACCAGCGTGAATGGCGCCGACGGGGCTCGCGACAATGTCGAGATTGCAGCGGACCGGCTGCTTGCGCTCATTCTCGCCCGGGCATGAGAGATGAATGACGCCGGCCTCGTCGAGCGTCCATTGACACGTCCACGTCTTCCCGGGATCGAACATGTAACGCTCGGTCACCGTGCCGTCGCCGTTGAAGCGGACGAGATAGCCGCCGCACAGCTCTCCCAATTTGAGCATGTACGAGCCCACGATCTCGTCGCGGGCGAAGGGACGCTTAGTCTTCAGCCAGGCGGAATAGGCGGGGTCGGTTGAACTTTGCGGCTTCTGGCCGGTCTCGAGCTCGCACAACCTCAGAAGTCTGTTGACGTCCCCCATTTGGTCCTCTGTTCTCTTGTGAAGAAAGCCTATGCGCGCCGCGTGAATTCGGCCGCTTTTTCGTGGGCCGGCCGCGGCTCGCGTAGTTTCAGCGTCGTTACAGACGCGACCGCGGCGGAAAGTTGCTCGAACCGGTCGGGACTGCGCCAATTGAACCAGTGGGCATAGCCGTCAAGACTCGCGTAGGGCGGGCGTGCATGGTCGCGATCTTGCGGGCATTCGCGATAGGATTCGCGCGCGGACGGTCGCCAGCCCAGCAAATCAAACACCGGTTTCTGGGTCGCATAGGCCTCGGCCATCGATTCCTTGCACCGCATCGCAGCTTCATCCAGCTCCACGTGCCGCATGCCTTCGGAGCGAGCGGGAAAAGCCGCCAGCCGGAGCCCATTCGCAACATCGGCGTCGGGTGCATAGCATGGATACTCAAATATGGGGACCTCCCAACCAGCGCGACGACAACTTTCAGCGACAACGAAGCTCGTTGCGTCGTGGTCCGCGTGGCCGCCTTCAAACGCAGGGCCCATCACGATTCCTGGTTTGATTCCGTCGATCAGCCGATGCAGCGCCGCGCATGCTTCCTCCAGCGCGCCGACGAGTCCGCCGTCGGGAAATCGCAAGAGATGACGACGCTCGACGCCCGCAAGGTCCATGGCGCGGCCGATTTCGTCTTCACGGGTTCGATCCAGTCCGTCGTAACCGCCCGACGTCATCCACGCCGCATGGACGATCAGGCCTGCGCGCACAAGCAAGGACAATGTCCCTCCGACAAAGACGTCATCGTCAGGGTGAGGAAATACGAAAAGGATTATCCCTGAGTCCTTCCCGGCTCGTCTTGTGAGGCCAAGGAAGTCGATCACGTCGCGTCGTCCAGATATGCGGTTTTGTAAAAGTCGGGGCCATGCGCGGGCGCGCGCGTCTCGACCTCATGGACCGGCAAAGGCGGCGCCACGCCGGAAATAAAATGCTCGCGGATGGTCATCAGCGTAGCGACCGCCTGTTCCGGCGTCAGGCTCCAGTCGACTTTTCACGCGGCGATTGGCATGCATCCCGACGATTACGATTTCAAAGTGTTGCGGCTCACCACGGAAATCTCCCGTCAGGTGTTTCCGATCACGCTCGATCTCGATCATCCGCGGTTCAAGCCGGGTCTCGACCGGCTCGTTGAGATCGAGCGCAAAATCGCGGAGGCGAAGAAACAGAAGGGTATTGTCGCGCGACTCAAACAGGCGACTCTCGCCGTTGCGGCGGCTGCGACCTTCGCGCGCCTCTATGTTCTGCCGGCAAAATGCAACGCGTTGCCAGCGCAAATTCGTCTTGCGCCGGTGTGGTGAGGGAACGCCGCATGTTCGACTACGCCGCGCCCATTCTCGCTACGCTCCTGCTCTGGTGGGGCAGCACGGGCGCCATTCTCTATCTCGACGGTCTTTCTCGCCGCACTTACGCATGGAGCATGGCGGGCGCAACGGCGCTTTTTACGCTAGCGCTGTGGGGAATCGTCGCGACGAGCGGCAAGACCACGGCCGCTTCGGCCTATTGCGCCTTTCTTTGCGGACTCACCGCCTGGGCGTGGCAGCTCGTGAGTTATTATATGGGCTTCGTCACCGGCCCGCGCAAAACCGCCTGTCCGCCGCATCTGCGCGGCTGGCGGCGTTTTGTCGAGGCGGTGCGCACAAGCCTTTACCACGAGATCGCGATCATCCTGTGCGCAATCGTGCTCGTTGCGCTAACGCGCGATCAGCCAAATCAGCTCGGCGGGTGGACCTTTTTCATTCTGTGGTGGA
Organism: Methylocystis sp.; assembly: GCF_021731785.1. Lineage (GTDB taxonomy): Bacteria > Pseudomonadota > Alphaproteobacteria > Rhizobiales > Beijerinckiaceae > Methylocystis. The sequence continues at coordinate 10,397 of NZ_JAKFWS010000044.1, read as the reverse complement.
TGCATACGAGCGCCAAACTCAACCTTTATTTCGGCGCGCCTAACTTGAGTGAAGAGCTGTTGCCGGAACATCTGCGCTTTCTTGCGACGTTCATGACCCGTCGTCCGATGAATCTTTTCTTTCCGCTTTCGGTCACCGCCTCGACCATCGTCACCGTGCTGATCGCCCAGAAGGCGCTCGCCGCGACGACGGATTTTGAACTCGTCGGATCAACGATTCTCGCGACGCTCATGGCGCTTGCCGTCGCCGAGCATTGGTTTCTCGTCGCGCCGCTCCACGCCAATGCGCTCTGGTCATGGGGCGTCAAGGAAATTCGTCCGACCGACGAAGAGAACACAAGCGACTCGCTTCGGGTCATCGCGATTGAGGCGGCGCTGCCCCGCTCGCAGGTCAACCAAATTTAGGCGTCACGCAGAATGGCGCGCGAAGGGAAATTACGCCGATGGAGACTCAAATGAATCCGATGGCCATGACCTATGATCAGCATTTTCAATCGGCGATTGCGCGGTTGAAGATGGAGAACCGCTACAGAATTTTCGCCAATCTCGAACGCGATGCGGTCCGCTTTCCCGCTGCGCTTTGGCGGCCGGAAGGCGAAGAGCATGCGCCGCGCGAAGTCACGATCTGGTGCTCGAACGACTATTTGGGCATGGGCGGCCATCGCGCCGTGATTGAGGCCGCCCGTGACGCGCTGGAGCGCCATGGCGCGGGGGCAGGCGGCACGCGCAACATCTCCGGCACTCACAACCCGATCGTCGAGCTCGAAACGGAGCTCGCCGATCTCCACGACAAGCTCGCCGCGCTTGTCTTCACCTCAGGCTGGATCTCTAATCTCGCCGGCATTTCGACTATCGCGTCGCTGCTGCCGAATTGCCTCATCCTCTCCGATGCGCTCAATCACAATTCAATGATCGAGGGCGTGCGGCGCTCCGGATGCGAGAAGCAGCTTTGGCGCCACAACGACGTCGCGCACCTTGAGGAATTGCTGCAAGCCGCCGGCAAAAAACGGGCCAAACTTATCGTTTTCGAGAGCCTCTATTCCATGGACGGCGACATTGCGCCGGTCGCCGACATCGTCGCGCTCGCGGAAAAATACAATGCGCTCACCTATGTCGACGAGGTGCATGCGGTCGGCATGTATGGCGCGCGCGGCGGCGGCATCTGCCAGCGAGAAGGCGTCGAAAGCCGCATCGACATCATCGAGGGCACGCTCGCCAAAGGCTTCGGCGCGCTTGGCGGCTATATCGCCGCGAGTCCGGCGATCGTCGATGCGGTGCGCAGCTATGCGCCGCAGTTCATCTTCACCACGACGTTGCCGCCGATGGTTGCGGCCTGCGCCCGCGCCGCTGTCCGTCATCTCAAACATTCCGGCGAAGAGCGAACCCGTCACCAGCACATGGCGATGCTGACGAAGCACGCCCTGCGCGCAGCCGGCCTGCCGGTGATGGACAACAATTCCCATATCGTGCCGGTGATGGTCGGCGATGCGAAGCGCTGCAAGGAGGCGAGCGATCTGCTGCTTCGACGCCACTCGATCTATATTCAGCCGATCAACTATCCGACGGTGGCGCTCGGCACCGAGCGCCTGCGGATCACGCCGACGCCGCGTCACGACGAGGCGCATGTCGCTGAACTCGTCGAAGCGCTGGTCGATGTCTGGTCGTCATTACGACTGCCCTTCGCCGAGGCTAAAGTCATACCGCTTCGCCCGTGTCAAAAGACGGCTGCTGAAGCGCATTGCACCTATCCGCAAATGAAACAGGCAGCAGAATGATAGGACAACGGCGTCCGTTTCCAGAACGACGACGCCAAGAAGCGGAAGCTACCGCTGCATTCAAATGCGTTGTTCTTGGGTCGCGCCGCACAAGTAGGAGACGCGCCAGCGCCGTTGGCGACGCCCTCCATCTGGCCGCGCTCAGGCACTACGAGAATTCAGTAAGGCGTTTGGGGGAAGCGTTCGGACGTGGCCCTGCCCCCGATAATGCGGAGGCGGCGGAGAAAATCCGAGAGCTGGGCGCGAAAGTCACGATAAAACCGTCGGAAGATGGGGTGAAAATCGAACTTCAAGGAAGCTCGCGGTCTGACGGGCGCCCCCAATCTCTATCCGCGTCGGGGGGATCGGTGGTAGCGGAGGAGCGCTACCACCTTTCCCCACAACGCCCAATCATACGCTATTGTCTCCGGGCGTGCGCTTGATTTTCCGGGCGAGTCAGATCGAGCTAGGCCATTCGCTGTTTCTGGCATAGGACCGCCATCTGCCGGTCGTGGATTGGGGCGATTTCCGCGTTCGCCTTGATCGTCAGGATCGCGTACGCCTCAGGTCTACGCGCTTGATACGTGTACACGAATACGCTATTTGTGTGTCACGTGGAGGCGCTCAATGACGATAGCGGATAAGGCTAAGCCCAAGGTCAAGACGAAGGCGCGGCGAGTGATCAAGGAAGGTATCACTCTCCAAGCGTTGGTCGATCGCCTTGGCGACCGAGCCGCCAGGGAATTCTTCAATCGGATCGACGGCACCCTTCGCGAGGGAACAGTGATCGTCGGCACCAGTGTACGCGATGCCCGTGTCGGCTTCGGTAAGGCGATGACCAGTAGCGCCAAGGTGGTCGTTCCGGGGCGTACGAGTGGCCGTAGGCGGAGTTCGGTCGATCCGTCCGAAGGATTTGTCATCATGAAGATCGACGATCTTGAGGCCGTCGTGCGCGCGGGTCAGGACGAGTTCGACTGGGGGCAGGCGTTCGCGCCGCGCGCCGGGCTCGAAGCCGCGACCACTACGCCGGTGCTCAAGCGCGGGTCCCGCGGTCGGCGTCACCTGCAGGTCTGATGTGTACCTGCTCGACACGCAACAGGTGATGGATCTGTTCAGTCGCGATGTGGCGAGACCCGTCTTCCAATGGCTCGAGGAGACCAGGCCCGGAAAAAGCGATCTTTTCGTGAGCGTCATCAGCCTGGGGCAGATCGCTCACGCCATCGAGGACATGGGTGTCACTCAGCGCAATCACTGGCGCCGTCTTTACCAGGAAGGACGTCGGGACTTCGAGCAGTCGGGTGGCGTCATCGATGTCGACGCCGCGATTGTGGACGTTTGGCAAGCCGGTCTTCGCGGCGATCGCCTGATTGATGTTCCCGATGCGGACGAGGAACTCGGGGAGGATGATCGTCTGATCTTCGCAACGGCGATCGCCCGCGGCTATGCGCTCGTTACGAGCGGGTCGCGGCAACTCCAGGACATCGCGGAGCGGACCACGCTCAGCATGATCGAGATATGAACAGCCGAAAACTCGATCCCGGCGAACTTCCCGGAGAGGAGCGACGCGGGCGGCGCGAGCGACACCTTCTCGCCCTAACCGGCGGCGGTTACCGCGGGCTCTTTTCAGCCGAGATACTGGCCGCGGCCGAAGCGGACGGCGGCGTCCCGCTCGGCAAGCGCTTCGACATGATAGCCGGCACGTCCGTGGGTGGGATTCTCGCGATCGGGCTTGCCAGCGGCGTGCCGGCGCGCGATCTCGTGGCGTTCATGCGCGAGCATGGACCGGCGATCTTTCAACCGAGCCCGCTGTCATTCGCAGGCTTCTCCAAATCCCGCTATGGAAATGGTGGCCTGCAGCGCGCGATCGAGGCAGTCCTCGGAAAGCCCCGCGCGCAAAGGGCTTTTGCCGACATTCCCGTCCCGCTCGTGGTCTCCGCGGTGCAGGAAGGTACTGGCACACCGTATCTCTTCCGATCCAGCGCTGCGGCGACCGGAAAGGGAGACGAGGTCTCGACCCTCGATGTCGCGCTCGCAACCTCGGCGGCGCCGACCTATTTTCCCCCGCACCGGATCGGTGACCGGGTCTATGTCGACGGTGGTCTTGTGGCCAATGCCCCGGATCTGGTCGTTCTAACCGAGGCAGCGCGGCAATTCGGCTGCCGCCTCGAGGAATGCCATCTGCTCAGCATCGGAACGGCTGGGTCGCCACGGGCCGGCACCGTCGACGGCGCGCCTGGAAAGATCGGCTGGCTCGCCCGGCACGCCATCATTGACCTCATTATGACGGCGCAGGAGGCACTGGCGATCAATCAGGTTCGGTGTTTGCGTCCTGGCACGTTTCTTCGGATCGATGCCAAGCCGGCCCAACGGATCGAATTGGACGACACGAGCACCGTCGCGACGAAAACGATCATTGAGCTCGCGCAGAAGGCCATCGAGAACACCCGGCAGACGCAGGCCGCGGAGTGGCGGCGGTTTCTGGCGTACTTGGCCTGAACAATCGACCAGCGGTGGAGATCGTGCGGCTGTGGGAGGCTTCCCCCAGAGAAGGGCTGGCCGAGGCCGAGAATTCATGGGGGCTGATTTTTGGGTACTGAGATCACATTAGATGTTGGCGGCGTATCCCTCACCTATAGCAAGAATTTCCGTGGGATTGATCACGGCTCATTGTTCCAGGAACAGGATCGCAAGCGTGTTCGTGGGAAGCAGATCGACTATGATTATTTTGAGGAAACGGGAGAAAGTCCAGTGGCCATGGAGATGGCTCTCTCGCGTCCGTTGAAGGATGTCGTTCCCAGGCTCCAGTTGCTCGGCTTCTCGCTTGAACGGGTGAAGCGGGAATATGAGCGCACGGCAGAGGCATGGCGCGAGGAGCGGCGGTCTTTGGCCGACGATGAGCAAGAGCCCTTGCTGGACCTAATGAGCTTCGACGAATTTCGCCAGTTCGTGACACGGCATCCGCTCCGTAGTTTAGACGAAACGTTCGTCTCGGGTACTGGTAAAGCAAACGAGGCAAGTGTTCGCGGACGCTTCAACAACGAGGGGATCACCGCTCGACTCCCTCGCTATTCGCCTTTCGATTTCCAGGCATACTCGGAGCGAAGCTATTTTGGCGAGCTTGTGAACATCATGCATCCATACTCGATTATGCGCTTGCTAGCGGAATGCAAGGCGAACGAGGACGACGAGGTTATCTGCCACTATGGACCGCTGGTGGATGCAGGCTGGGCGAACGAAAGTGATTTCGTGCCGAACGCGCGGCGAACCGAGACCTTCCTGGTCGCCACTGAGGGGAGTTCGGACGCGCATATCCTTAAGCACGCATTTGGATTGCTTCGACCAGAGATCGCGGATTTCTTCCGGTTCATCGACGTTAGCGAAAGCCATCCATTTCCGGGCACCGGCAACCTGCTCAAGTTTGCCGAAGGGCTCGCGAAAATCGACGTGCACAATCAGGTTGTCTTCCTGTTCGACAATGACGCGGAGGGCTTTGATGCCCATCGGCGGCTCTCCAACCGCCTCCTGCCGGTCAACATGCGTGCCATCATGCTGCCTGAACTGGATCGGTTTCGCGCCTTTCGGGCGCGTGGACCTGAGGGGGTAAGCGAAACGGACATCAATCGACGGGCGGCGGCAATTGAATGCTATCTGGACCTCGACGCCGGAGGATTTCCCCCCGCGCAGGTGCTTTGGACCAATTACAAGAGGGAAGTGAAGGCCTATCAAGGCTCCTTGGAGCACAAGGAGTCCTACATCAAAGAATTCTTGAGGCAGACACCCGATACGCTGTCGGCAGGGTCTTACGACGCGAGCAAGATCAACACAGCGCTCGACGCCCTCGTATCCGAGTGCAGTTCCATCGCAGCAGCCACGCGGAACCCTACCGCGTAGATCGGTTCGATTCGCGTGATGGCGGTTCCAGTGAGTGGAGATACCCGAACGAAAATTGCAACGGATTGCAAGGCTAATGTTAAAAATTTCTCGTTCCACCGAGCATATCATTACACCAATCACCATACCAAACCTGAGCCGTGACGATGCTATTCTTTGAAAATGAATGGAGGTTCGAGAGCCCCGGTAGCATTGAGCGAGACGTGGAAGCTGGCTTCCTCGATCTGATCAATCGCATCTGTGGTCAGGGCAATCGCCAAAACATCTTGGAACATTTCAAATCGCATTTCTCCGCTGCGGCAGGCCGTCCCCACCACGTCAGCAGCAATGCGAGTTGGGCGGCGAGTGATTTGGAAACAGAGATGAGCTACGCCGCCACCAATGCGCCGCTCTTCATTGAAGCTTTTTACAGCGCCTGCGAGGAGCTACAGCAGAGGCCAGACATCGCCCTGCCGGATATCGGCAGGATCAACCGCATTCTTTCCGATCCTGGTGCTGGGTATCAGATCGACCCACCGAATCTTGTCGCTACTCGTGTACACATTCCGATCGCGGTGCCGGAGCAGCCGCCCTCGCTCGACGTGCAGGCCCAAACCCTGATTGATGAAGCCCTTCGAGCCTCTGAGCGCGCTCTTGCTGAAGGAAATGGTCGGCAGGCAGTGCAGGAAGTCGTGTGGCTTCTGGAGACGATCGCCACTGCGTTTCGGAGCCCCGATATTTTCGACGGCAGCATTCAGGGGCGATATTTCAACAAGATCGTCCCTGAGTTGCGTCAGCGAGGGCGCGGGCATCAGGAACAAATTTTCGGGTGGATGATGACGCTGCACGGCTATCTATCTTCGCCGACCGGAGGCGGTGTTCGCCACGGCGTCGATCTGAAAGAGGGGTTGGCGCTTCAACTCCACGAGGCGCGGCTCTATTGCAATCTCATTCGCAGCTATCTGACCTTCCTGATCGCTGAGCATGAGCGGTTGAGCCGAGGCGGGGCTTGACCTCGCGGAGCCTCTCAGGAAGTTGCAACGCGCTGCAGCGAGGGTGCGGGCGTACCTCGCTATCACGCGCTCTTCATCACCTTGTTGAAATCTATGTCGTAGCCCGCCTCGTCCAGCTCCTTCGCAAGCTGCATCTTCCATGCGCCCGCGCTGTCCCATTTGACATAGGCGACGCCCACGTAGTCGGTCGGCATTTCGATATCGTCCTTGAGTAGGGCGCACACTTTGTCCCGACCGAGGCGTCCGACGAAGTATCCCAACTCAAGGATGACGTTCTGACGGGCGCGCGGCTTGTCCTCGGTTGTGTTAGATGTATAGTCCCGGCATCTGGTGGAGCGGATCGAGTATGAATCGATGCGGCTCTTTCGTCCAGAGCTTGCAGATGAACTCATAGGGCGTGAGGCCTTTGAGCGTCTTCAGGCGGCGGGCGAAGTTGTATGCGGTGACGAAGTTGGCAAGATGCGTGCGCAGTTCGGCGTGCGTTTCGTAAAAGTAACGTTTGACGGTCGCCTCTTTGATTGTCCGGTTCATTCGCTCGACCTGACCATTGGTCCAGGGATGCTTGGGTTTGGTCAGTCGATGATCGATATCGGCGCGGGCGCAGGCGAATTCGAAAGCATGTGCACGAAACCGCTTCCCCTCGGCGAGCATTCGTTTGATTTCTACTGGGGTCCAGGTGTCGCCAGCCGGGTCGGTGAAATGAATTCCGTTGTCGGTGAGCACCGTGTGGATTTTGTAGGGAACGGCTTTGATCAGCGCGAACAGGAAGTCTGCGGCGACTTGTGTCGTGGCCCTCTCATGCAGTTCCACAAAAGCGAATTTCGACGTCCGGTCGATCGCCACGAACATGTAGAGCCTCCCTTCGGCCGTTCGCACCTCGGCGAGGTCGATGTGGAAAAAGCCAATCGGATAGGCTTTGAACTTTTGCTTGGCGGAGACCTCACCGTCGATTTTTGGCAGCTGTGAAATGCCGTGCCGCTGAAGACAGCGGTGCAGCGCCGAACGCGTCAGATGCGGGATCGTCGCCTGCAAGGCGTAGAGGCAATCATCGAGCGGCAGCAGCGTGTGACGGCGGAAGGCGACGATAATCGCCTCCTCCTCGATCGTCAGAACTGTCGACCTCGGCTCTTTTGGGCCTGTGCGCTCGTCAGAAACTGAAGTTCGCTTCTTCCATTTGGCGATGGTCTTCTGGTTGACGCCATAGCGCTTGGCGAGGGCTCTCAAGCTCTCTTGACTATGCTGTATCGCTCGACGCACCGCCGCTGTCGTGCGGGCGCTCCCGTGGAGAATTTGGCCCATAGCGCATCCTTCCAGTCGCTGGAGAAGATTGCACCATCAAACCACGGGATCAAACATCTAATAGCGCGGCCCACGTCATCTGGCGTGAGAAGAACCACCGCGAAGCCGACGTTGCCGTGCTTGATAAGCTTCTCGGGGATCGTCATGCCCCCGTTGGCCTTCTCGTGAAGGATCACCGCCTCTGCGATCGAACGCCAGTTCGCTGTTGCCCCGCGTCAGTTTCCACGAATGCGGGCCTTCTTGGATATCGGTATTCATCGATAAAGTCAGAGTTCGGCGCGGTTTTTCGTGACGGGTTGAGCGCTGCGAGAGAGGCTCGTGGCGCCCGTCGCGGAGTCCTGGTCATGAACATCGATGTGTCGAACGCCGCGGCTGAGGCTGGCGGTCCCCGCAATTATGCTGGTTCCTTGGGATTCAAGATCGATCTCTCCCACGGCGATCGCGTCGGCCGCGTTTCATCCGAGTGGTTTTCCCGGCCCGATGACGAACGCTTTCTGTCGTTGCCGGAACTCTATGCTGCTGTTCGCGCACGGGCGGATCGCGCGACGGCTCGAACTGTAATAAGTCGCGCCATCCACGTCGAAGCAAGACGAGATGACGCGGAGCGGCTTGCGCTGATCGTTCCAGGCCGGGAGACCCCCGTCGCTCCCACCCATTGGAGCTTCGGGCAGATCTGTAGTCTGGTGGGCGCGCCGTCGAGTTATTTGCGTGATCTGCCGGCCCCGCTCGCCGCCGTCAACCTCCAACATGGTCTGCTGTCGCACCGGGCCGAGTTGATCAAGACTCTCGAGGCCGAGGACGGCAGGATCGAACTTCGTGCAGTAACGGGGCCGGACTACGGCCGAATCTGGGACCATGAGCTCGTCGCCGCCGTGATGAACATCGCGGGAAACGGGACGGGCGACACGCGCTGGAAAGTTCCCGGCGTGCTGGACTGGGCCACCATGACCCACAATCCCTTCGTGGACGTCACCAAAGAGACGACCACCCTTTACGCCAGCGACCGCGATGTTTTCCTTTTCCTCGTCGACGATACGCATCCGATCGAGGCGGGGCGCCTGCCGAATGGCGACCCTGATTTGTACTTTCGGGGATTTTACTGCTGGAACAGCGAGGTTGGCTCGAAAACGCTCGGCATTGCCTCCTTCTATCTTCGCGCCGTTTGCATGAACCGCAATCTCTGGGGCGTCGAAGGTTTCGAGGAGATCAGCATCCGACACAGCAAATTTGCAGCGCAGCGCTTCGCCCATGAGGCGGCGCCGGCCCTCACGAACTTCGCCCGCTCCTCGCCGGCGCCCTTTATCGCTGGTGTCAAGGCGGCGCGCGAGCGAATCGTCGCCCGCAAGGACGAGGAGCGGGAGGCGTTTCTGCGCAAGCGCGGCTTCAGCAAAGCCGAAACCGCGAAAGTGATCGCGACGGTTCTGAATGAAGAAGGCCGGCCGCCGGAGAGCATCTTCGACTTCGTGCAGGGCATCACCGCAGTCGCCCGCGCCAAGCCGCATCAGGATGCGCGCCTGGAACTCGAGGGCAAGGCCAAAGCGTTGTTGGAGCGCGCCGTCTGATCATCGTGATGCCATGGCGCCGAGACCGCGGTTCTCTGGCGCTGTGTCTTCCTCCTCTCATTTTTCGGCGTCGCCCTCAGAGGCAGAGGGCGGCGCCGTTCTTCGTGACGGGTTGGAGGCGGAAAGAGAGGCTTTCGGCCGCCCGTCGCGGAGTTTATCCCCATGGCCAAGCCGGCTCAGAAGATCCAGTTGAGCGCCTCGCGCGATATTCCCTTCAACAAGCTCGTGTTGTCGCAATCGAACGTGCGGCGCATCAAGGCCGGCGTTTCGATTGAGGAGCTCGCCGAGGACATCGCCCGCCGCACGCTGTGGCAGAGCATCACCGCGCGGCCAGTGCTCGACGAAACCGGCGCCGAGACCGGCATGTTCGAAATCCCCGCTGGCGGAAGGCGCTATCGCGCGCTCGAACTTTTAGTGAAGCAGAAGCGCCTCGCCCGAACGGCGCCGATCCCCTGCGTCGTGCGCACCGAGGGAACGCCCGAGGAGGACAGTCTCGCCGAGAATGTCCAGCGCGCGCCGCTGCATCCGCTCGATCAGTTCCGAGCCTTTCTGGCGCTACGCGAGAAAGGCCAGAGCGTGGACGAGATCGCGGCCGCTTTCTTCGTCAGCGTCGCCATCGTCAAGCAGCGGCTGCGGCTCGCGTCAGTGTCGCCGAAGCTCCTCGACATCTACGCTGAAGACGGCATGACGCTCGATCAGTTGGTGGGCTTCACGGTCAGTCCAGACCATGAGCGGCAGGAGCAGGTATTATGCCGATATCGGCATAAAACTTCTTATGTCGAGCAGGAGATTATGCCGAGCAGAGCCCAAAACGGCCGTCCCACATCGGAGAAACACGTGGACTCGCTCGGCATAATTGCTCTCTCTTCAGTTCATCATGTTCCGTTCCGCGCCTCGGCG
>NZ_JAKFWS010000125.1 GCF_021731785.1 Methylocystis sp. | reverse complement strand
GGCCAGAGCGACAGTCGGAAGCGTTAAGGCCGCGGCCAAAGTCGTAACTAGAGACAGTTTGCGCAACATGCTGATCTCCTTCTGCCCCTTGCAATTCATTCCCATCGAGCCACTGAATGTTCCCTGAATGAGGAGGCGCTTCAGCAGACTGCCAAGCAACTGAGAGGCGACAGGGGCTGAGATTTTGTCAGTCGTCTGTGACTTGTCGAAACCGGAAGAAGTCGCGCGTGCGGTCGCGCCAGCCTTTGATCATCGCCGATGGCTGGTCTGTTGAGCCGCGGTGAGACGATCCAAACTGCAAGGCGTCCTCCTCCGCCGGATGCAGGAGCAATGTCGTATTAGCCGGGCAAAACATCGCCTCGACCGCCGTTTGCATGGCGCGCGACCGCGCCTTTTGCGCAGAATCTGCTTTGTGTGCCCGCGCATTCCGCCGCAGAGTGGATATACGCCACTGTCGGCCATGATGTCATGCGCTCCAAGGGAGCTTGACGGAATTAAACAGGCAGGCACTCGCCATGAAAAAGCAGACGGATCCTGATTTAGCTGGAAGCTGGACTTTCGAAGCAATTCGATCGTTTGCTGGCGCGGCCACGGGGGGAGAGGTCGCGGCTATACAGGAAGCATTCAAGCGTCAGGCCGAGCTCTTTCGGCGTAACGGCGACGACGGCCGCGCCGCGTTTTGGGACGCGCTGTCCAATAGGATTGCCGACGCGGCTGGCCGATGAGCCCGGCAAGCGGGTGAAGCTCTTCCCACGTCCGATGCTGCGTGAAGCGTTCCCCATAGTCAGCACGATAGCGCCAAAGGCCACACAAAGCCGAAAAGTCACGCAAGCGCACGTCGGCACAGCGATGCTCTATTTGCTCGAGCAGCAGCGAGCGTGAAGCTGAAAAGCCCAGGGGACGTGAAGCGCTGGCGGTGATCGCGGCGGAGAAATCGGTCATGCACTTTTACGTTTTCCTGGCCCCGAGCCATCAGTCGGCGACGGTTCACAAAGGATCTTGTCCTCACTGCAATGAAGGCAAGGGCCAGCGAAGGCCAGGACTAAAGGCAAATCTCACTACGGAATGGCTCGGCCCACACCCAGATAGCGGAAAAGCGTTTGCAGTCGCCCGCGGATCCAACCTCAAGAATGTCACGGGATGCGGGCACTGCAAGCCTGAGAATCCAGTTTAGAAACTACTCGCGCCGGACTTCACTCTCCCGATCTCCAACATTTGGAAACAGCGAAACAAGACGGGAGGCTCAAGCCACTTTGGCAACAGCGAAATGAGCGATGAAGCGGTAGCCGCCATATTCCGGCCTCATCTTGCCAGCTTGGATACCGGTGATACCGGGCGAGGAGATCGATGCCTATCGTCGCGAGCGATGCATCCTTGCGACAAGGATTTGTATGAGCTCGAATATCGCCGCTCCCTCGCGACGCTTTTTTCTTGGCGCCATCGCGCCAGTATTGGCGGCGGTCGCCCTAGCACCCGCCGTCGCCAGCATCGCCGTCGTCGGCGATAGTCTCGCGGCCGGCTGCCCATTCCGCACGCTGTCGTGTCGCCCCTTCGAGGTGATAAACTTCGCCAAGGGCGGCGCGCGGCTCGCGGATATCGCAGGGCAGTTAGAGCGTGCGCAACGAAATCGCGCGCGGCGCTTCATCATCGACGGAGGTCTGAACGATCTTTTCGGCGCCGCCGCTCCGATCCGGGACATCGAACGCGATTTCCGCGGCATGCTGCAAGTCCTCGATCCGGGCGCTTCCGCGATCTTCACCTTGATGCCTTACATCGCCCAGAGAGAGGCGGCGCCGCGTATAGATGCAGCGAACGCAATGATGGCGGAGCTTTGCCGAGAGCGAGGCATCGAGGTGTTGGACCTCAATCCGCATGTCTCGCTCAATGGCGTGCGCCGCGCAGAGATGAGCGACGACGGGGTGCATTTCACGCCACGCGCCAATGCGGCGTGGATCGCGGCTCTTCGAGAGAAGTTGAGCGATCAGCTATTCCTCGATAGTGGAAGATTAGCTAAAATCTTACTCGCGCCGAGCTGACTGCGCTCGAACGCGACGAACATGTCGCCGAGTGGATTGGCTGGCCGATCTTCAATCGGCTCAAGTTGAGCCAAATGAAACGAAGCGATCTGGGCCATCGCCACGAAGGCGGAGTCCTTGCCGCCGCTCGCGATCTCGGCATAGACCGCGACGACGCCCGCCGCGCGACGGAGGTTGCTAAGCGCTCCCCGACCCCGCCGGCCTCTATTTCCTGCATTCGCTTGACGAGCCTCTCGGCGAGCGCATCGGCGACGGCGCCACGCGCCCGCGCAGCGCGTTATTGAGCACTCGGCTTCGTGGTCGCGTCCTTAACGCACTTCTTCGTGAAGCTCGTCTTCGCGGCGCCCGCTAATTTCTTTTCGACCGCGGCGGCTTCGCAAGAGACCGCGGCGGCGTCCCTATCGCATTTTTTCATGAAGCTGTTCAGCGCCGCTCCGTGCAGTTTCTTCTCGGTCGCCCGTGCCGCGCATTCCGGAGCGGCCGGCTCGGTCTGTGCGAGCGCAGCGCCAGTAATCAAAACGCCGGCGGCGAAGATCGAAGTCGTGAAGATCCTTCTAAGCTCATCAAAAGTGTGCAATTTCGCTGTTAAAATAACCAAAGAAGCGCGACGATAGACGCCATCCCAGGGGCATTGTTGACCATGAGCGTGTCGCCTTCCCACCAGAAAAAAGGCCGGGGCGCTGTCGATTTCGGTTTCAATTGGGATTGGCTTTCTGTTGCATTTGAGGTGTCGAATCGAGACTTGTCGCGATCCAGATGACGTACCGCGCACCACCACGTTGGCCGTTGGCGCGCACCTTGACCTCATCCACACGGAACCCGGCCTTGCGAAGGCGCGACGTGAAATTCCGATCCGGCCCCGATGACCAGACGGCCAACACCCCACCACGACGCAGCGCCTTGCGGGCCGCCCTCAATCCTACAATATCGTAAAGTCCGTCATTGGCTTCGCGAGTCAGGCCCTCGGGGCCATTATCGACATCGAGAAGGATTGCGTCATAAATCGAGCGGCCAGACCGGATCAGGCATCCAACGTCTTCTTCCTCGATGCTGACGCGCGGATCCGTCAGGCTGGCGCCGAAGACTTCCGCCATCGGACCGCGCGCCCAGGCCACGACCGCAGGAATGAGTTCGGCGACAACGATCCGCGCTTTCACGCCAAGGACAGTGAGCGCGGAGCGCAGAGTGAAGCCCATCCCTAGCCCGCCGATCAGAACGCGCGGCTGTGGGCGCGCCTGAATTCTCTCGCAAGAGAGCGTGGCGAGCGCCTCCTCCGAACCACTGAGGCGACTGTTCATCAGTTCGATATTGCCCAACGTGATCGAGAATTCTGCGCCGCGACGCTTGAGGCGGAGGTCGCCCTCGCTGCCGGGTATCGGCGCTGTGTCGAGCAGGGTCCAGGGAATCACTAATAAGTCTCCGTTTCGTTGGGTAGCTCTTCATGCGCACGACATGCGGTGACCTAAATGCGCTAAATTCTGCAGTCCGCGCAGAGGCTGCAAAGCGCCAGAAATGGACCTTCCAGTCAGCGCCATAGCGGGACGTTCTAACCATTTTGATGGCAGATGTCAGAGCCGATTATCAATCGCCCATTTTGAGGACTCCGCTAAGCTGCGCTGATTTTGATAACATCGTCGTCCCACTCAAGACCTACTCCGGCTACAGCGGGTATATGCAGCTTGCCATCGGCGATATCATATGGCTGCTTCAGGATTGGATTGACCCAGTTCTGCCACTCGAGCCAATGTGACGTTTCGGAAACTCGCATGACGTGGGCGCCGACCTCTGGATAGAGGTGCGTAGAGATGGGCACCCCCGATGCCGCCGCAATGGCTGCCGATTTTAGCCAGCCGGTTACGCCCCCGATCCTCATGAAATCTGGCATTACGAGGTCGCACGCCTTCATTTGAATCGCACGGTGCAGATCCCGATGACCGTAGAAATTTTCTCCTATCTGCAACGGGGTTTTCAATTGCGAAGCGAGGCGCGCATATCCATCCAGATTGTCATAAACGATGGGTTCCTCGATCCAATCCAGGCCGAGAGCGTCGATCGATTGGCACCTCACTAGCGCTTCAGCAAGATCGAGCCCTTGATTGAAATCCGCCATCAAATGAACGTCGGCGCCGACCGCCGCGCGCACCGCCTCGATCGCCCGCAAATCCTGATCTGCGGTTGCGCGGCCTAGCCGGATCTTCAGTCCGGCAAATCCTCCTTCTTGGATTAGTCTCGCTGCTTCCTCCCCTAATTGCGCTGGATCAGTCAGCCAAAGACCGTTGCTGTTGTATGCCTTCACCGGCCCAACCGTGCCTCCAAGGAGCACGCACAACGGTAGATTCGCGGCCTTCGCCAAGGCGTCCCACGCCGCCATATCGAGCCCCGAAACGGCGATCATACTCAAACCTTGGTAGCCAACGAAATGGAGAGACTTGAGGGTTAGCTCGAATATCTCGGTCGGCGCGACGGTATGACCATCGAGAAGCTCGCCAAAATCCTCCAAGGCGGCAACGATGTATTTCATCGCCTTCGCGGTGTACGGTTCGAGGTAGCTTCGCCCAACGATTCCTTCGTTTGTGAACAGATCGATGAGGATCACAGGCCAGTCGGAGATCGTCGCTATTCTGGCGACGATCGGGCGTTCCAATTTGAGCAGTAAGGGTCGAGCCCTGATGCTCTTGATTGTCAGTCGATCAATCGCCATTCCAAGGGCTCACATTTCGGCGTATTGCGCTTCGCCGTTCCCGAACGACCAGTTCTCCTTGGGAACCTCGACGAGGCTGATGAAAACGTCCTCAACGCGAAGTCCCAGACGGGAATGAAGTTCTTTCGACACCGCTCGATAAAAGGATTTTTTCTGCTCGACCGACCGCCCTGCATTGAGCGTGATCTGGATGAACACGCAGTCCTGCGTGCGTTTGATTCCAAGGTAATTCTCGTCGGCAATGAGGTAGCGTTCTGGATGTTCGGCGATCACCTGGAAGCAGTCGTCCTTGGGAACCTTCAAGACCTCGATCATCGCGTGATAGACGACGTCGCCGATGGCGCGACAATATTCGACAGGTTTGCCTTCGATGAGATCGATACGCACGAGAGGCATTTGATCTCTCCTATTTTTGGCGATGCGAATCGGGCGCGCGCTTCAATGCGGATCGCTTCTTGGAAACGCCCCGATGGTTCGTCGGGAAGCACGCCCTCGCCGCAGGCGCGCTTGTCAGGCCGCGTCCTCGATCTGGTCCAGCAGTTGAACGAGACGCATCACCTGTTGCAGCAAAATTCCGCCGACACCAAGGGCAAACCATACGCCGGTGACGAAGCCCCAGTGAATCGGCGCCGCGAAGAACTCCTCCCGAAACCAGAAGGTGTGGCCCCACTCGTTAAATCCTACACTAACGAAGATCATGAACGGACCGACGACCGCAAGCGTCAGAGGGAGGGAAATCCCCTCGGCGTAAAGCGGCAGGCGCGTCCTCGCGTACAGCCACGCTGAGCCGCCCATCAGGATGTAGAAGGGAAAGTTGAAGTAGAATTCGATGATGTGGTTGGCGGTGAAAGGCGTGTCGCGGACCGAAACCTGATGCCAGGAATTGTCCTGCTCCGCAAAATAGCTGCCGGCCCAATAAACCGCGAATGTGTAGATACTGATCCACATCGTCAGCGTGAAGTAGCGCGTAATCTCCTCCTTTGGCGTAATCTTGTCAAGGTTTCGATCGCGGGTGAACCAAAGATAGCCCCACAGCGACGGGAACACGATCAACAGAAATGCGCCTTCGAGGTAGAGCAATCGCATCCAATGAACGTCGAACGCAGGATCGGAAGAGTCTAGGCCGGTCGAAATAGCATAAGCGCCCTGATACATTCTAAAACCGACGTAGATGACGGTCATCACGGCGAAGGTCAGGAGATACTTCGGCAGGTCTCTCAGATACCAGGGCAGATTGAAAGGCGCCCGCGGCGTGGTTCCGGAGATTGTTTGCGCGGTGATGTTCATGGCCGCTCCTTTGGCTGGCTTGAATTGTTTTCGCGCGCGCGACGCTCTTTGATCCGCCGCGCGCGATTGTCAGTAGAATTTCGGGATGACCGGAGCCGATACGCTGGAGACGTAGCGTTGGCCCGCGTTGTCATAGAGGAAGAGTAAGCCTCCCATCCGCGTATCCGCGTCGCGGATCAGGCCGTCGAGCCTCTCGCGCTGCCAAAGCGAATCCTCGGCCGTGATGCGGATCGTTCTCGTCTCGCCCGGCGCGATGGGATCGGCCGTGTCGACGCTCAGGCCTTCGCGTGCAGCCAAAGTGGCGCCTTCGCCCTGTGGCGGTTGGATAACCGCGGGGTTGAGGAAGCGCACATTCGCGGTCGCGAACTCGCCAACCCGGACGGGATGCTCGGAGCCGTTATGAAGCAGGGCGGTCATGATCATTGCACGAGCAGGCACATTGTATTCGGCGCGCTGAATCTTGACCTGCACCGCTCCAACGTCGACGGCAGGCGGAAGCGGATCGATCTGATCCATTGCGGCTTGCAGCGGGATGGCGTTTGGATATTTTAGATCCGTTACGAAGTTCGCGCCGAATACGATCATCGGAACTGCGAAGATGATCGCCGCCCCAATCATCCGGTCGAGCGGGGAGACAAGGCTCGCCTCCTGGCCGGCATGCAGCATTTTATAGCGTGGAATAAACAGCGGACGTCTGACCCACCAAAGCAGCCACGCCGAACCGAGCGCAATCCAGATGCCGTGCCAGGCGACGCCATTCGCGAGCCCGTATGTCTCCATGTCGATAACGCTGCCATCGAGCGTCTTGATCCGGTTGGTGAACGCGGACGCATCGCCCTCGACTTCCATCCATTGGCCCGGGCCCACGACGGAGCCCGCATCATGCAGATTGAAGAACGGATGAAGATGAAAGCGACCAGGCACCCTGGCCTTCATCACGATCTTGAAGTCATAGTCGCCGCCGAGCTTCAAAGCGGAGGAGCTGACGGACGATTGTCCGTTGAGGTAACGCTCGGTTCGAATGAAGACGGGCCCCGGAGCGGAGACATTCAAATATGTCGCGTCCGGTTGCGCCACCCCCCGCGGCCAGTCCGCGTTGACGTGGAACTTACCGGTGATGACAACCTCCTCATTGACATTGAGCTTTGCCTTCGACCATGCCACATCGTACCATTGGATCGTACGCATGCGGACGAAAGGTTCCAGGGCCTTTTCGCCATGGGCGAGCGCCGCTTCGGGAGCAAGCGCTCCGGCGCATAAGCCGAGGCAAACGGCACTGAAGAGCGTCTTGAGTAACTTTTTCATCTCGTTGTCTCTCCCTCAGATATTCTGGACGTATTTTGTCGTCGCAAATGCTTTTCCCAGATACCACCAGAGCGGATACATCAGGGTGCAAAGCAGCGCCGAACAAAACGCCGACAACGGCGTCGCATATTGGCCGTAGGTTCGCAGCGTTCCGCGCTCGATGATGCGAAGATATTCAGGCGTCCCCGCGCGGATGTATTGAAAGCCGAAGAGGTCGGCCACGGTGAGTTGCGCGCCGCCATACTCCACCGGCACATGAAACATGCCGAAAATCGGCCAGTTGGTCGGATAGAAAAGCAGGGCGAAGGCCATGCCGCCAAAGATGCTCGTGACAGTCAGACTGTTGCTCAACATTAAAATTGCGTCGAGGACGAGCGCGCTCGGCAACATCGTGGCTGGCAAGACTTCGTTTATCGGGAAAAAGTTCCACATGTGATAGGCGAAGAAGCGCGTGATCCATGTGCCGATCAGCAAGCATGAAATGCAAAGCGTCGCCCCAAACGGCAACCTGAAGTTTGGCCATAGAACTGCCTGTACCGCCGCGGGGAACGTGATCATCATCAGGGGCGTGATCAGGGGCCACCATTGCCGGTCTTTCCAGTCTTGCCAGAAGTCCCAGTCACCGACCGTCAGAGCGACGTGCAGGTGGAAGGAGCCAATGAAAAGGAACAACGCCAGCACCAGGATGAGATAATCATAGGCACGGCTCAGTCTCGCCTTTTCCCCTGTATAGGGTTGTGCTGGAAGGTCGAGGGATTTGCCTGTCATGCGGTCCTCCACGAAGCTTGGCTCTCTGTGCGCTCTTTCCCGACGGGGGCCAGATTGGCGAACGGCGAGACGGCGCAACTTTCGGGAAGTTAGGCGAGGCTCAGCGGCGCGTGAAATGGCGAGTTTTGATAGGCCTATGAATAGAAATCACAGGCGCACATCGTCGGGCTGGGCAAGAGAGGTGATGAGGCTAAACGGTGACTGAGCTGCATAATTTCGACCTCAACCTGCTCGTGGCGTTCGATCTCCTCATGGAGGAGAAGAACGTGTCGCGCGCCGCCGAACGCATGTTCGTCACGCAGTCGGCGATGAGCCATACCTTGCAGCGGCTAAGACAGCAGTTGGACGATCCGCTACTCGTCAAGACCCCTGCAGGCATGAAGCCGACAGATCGCGCGTTGTCCCTGGTCGACCCGGTGAAGGCCGTCCTGCGCGACGTCAAGCGCCTGATCCGCGCCCCCGAGGAATTTGATCCCTCGCAGAGCAGGCGGCGGTTTGTGATCGCCGCAACGGATTATATTGACCTGCTGGTGCTCCCTCCGCTCGTCGAGCGCATTGCTTTGGCGGCTCCGGGCATCGACATTCATGTCAAGCGGACCGAGTCGTCATTTCCCGAAGCAGACCTTGAGCACAACGATATCGATGTCGTCCTGGGTTTCGATGCGGTACTGAAGCCGCCTGCCTATTTGAGCAGAACGAAACTTTTCGACGACCGCATGGCCTGCGTCGTCGGCAGGCAGCATTCGGTCAGTAAGAACGGGCAGCTGACGCTCGAAGAATATGTCTCGTGCAAGCACATGCTGATCTCCCGCACCGGCACACGTGTTGGATTGATCGACGAGTGGCTCGCCGAGAGAGGGCTGACGCGCCGCATCGCGTTGATCGTGCCTCACTTCCTCTCGGCTCCGTTTATTGTGGCGAAGACCGACATGATCTTGTCCCTGCCGGAGCGAATTGCCAACGAGTTCGTCGGCCGGGCGCCTCTGAACATCCTGCCGCTCCCGATCGAATTGCCAGCCTATGATCTCGTTATGGTCTGGCACCCGCTCCGGAACCCAGACCCCGCCCATCGCTGGTTGCGTGATCAGATCGTGGAAGTTTGCCGGAAGTTGACATGCCCCTTGCGGCCCGTTTAGCGTCCCGTTAGCCCTGCGGCAAAAGCTTTTACCTCAACCAGAAGGTAGGGCGCCTTAGACAGCCTCTCTCCGCCATTCAAAGTCGCTGAGCGATGCAATTGGTTCACGACTGCATAGAGCTTGCCGCCAGGTCCGAAGCTGAAGGAGTCGACCCACGCTAGTTGATCGCTCTTTGCAATCTGCTGATAACTGCGGTCTGGTTTGATGACGCCGATCGCGTTCTCCGACAAATCGCCGAGGTAGATATTATTGTCCTTGTCGATGCTAACGCCGTCACATACGGGCTTCGTGCTGTAGCGCTCGACCCTGGAAGCGAGCGCATTAGCATCCAGTTCTTCATTTGCTAGGTCGGCAGCTGCAACACGGTAAAGACTGAGCCCATGCATGGGCCCGAAATACACCCACTCATTCTCCAAGTCCTCGGTGATCGGGTTGACGCCGATATGCGGTCTGCTCAAGCGCCCATTGGCGTCTTTCAGCTGGACAGGATGACCGTCTATGACGAGATCGACATTCTCGGGAACAACGCTTTGGTGACCTTCGAGCACCCGGCGCGCGGCGCCGGTTTCGATGTCGACAACGATCAGCGCCGCATTTTGACCACCCGCAGGATCTGCGATAAAAATCTTCTTGTGCCGCCCGTCAATCGTAAAGTCGTTAGCGAAGGCGTCTTTCGGAGCGATCGGCGGTGGCAGGTAAATCACGCGCGACAATCGATTCGACGTCGTGTCCCAGGCGACTAGTTTCGGCGTCACGCTGCTGCGCATGCCGTTATCGAGCAACCAGACGACGCCATCGTCACTGCGGAGGCCGAGCACCGAATCCAGCGACACGCTGCGAGGACGCGCCCTGTCATTCATCTCCGCGTTCGGAAACGGCACGGTGACGCGGTCAGGACGTAGTTCGACAACCGAAATTTGAGGCTCGTAAAATTGGTGCTGGCTCATCACTATCCGGCCAGTGCTCGTGATCGTCACGTTGCCGGGACCTTGCGTCAACCGCGCCACAATATCGAAGTTTTTGTCCATCGCGTCGACTGGACCGCTTGACAGAGCCGCTAGCACGAAAGTGAAAATAAGCTTTTTCTTCACGGTGGACTCCCCGGATCCTTCCCTAACCAGCGAAGATGCACGATCCAGAACTCCGGACTAAATGGCGATTGCTCATACAGGTATAATCGGTCTTGATTGCCTATATGACTTCCTGTCCTTGTCGTAAACTCCATCCGGCTGGCGTGAGGCGGCGAATCGGACCATGCTGCCTCCCATGGCCGATATCTTCAAACTGATCTGCTGTGCGGTCATCGGTCTGTTCCGATCAAGAGCGTCGCTTGAGGCAGAGATCCTCACGCTGCGCCAGCAGCTCAACGTGTTGCGCAGGAAATCGCCGAAGCGGCTCGCTTTCAGCAATGTCGATCGTCTGATTTTCGCCGGCCTCTATCAGATTACCCCACGCGTCTTGAATGCTTTGACGATCGTAGAGCCAGAGACCGTTATTCGTTGGCATCGCGCCGGCTTTCGCTTATTTTGGCGATGGAAGTCGCGCTGTCGCTGTGGCAGGCCGAGGGTGGCGCTGGAAATCCGCCAACTGATCCGCGACATGAGCCTCGCCAATCCACTGTGGGGCGCTCCCCGGATCCATGGCGAACTCCTCAAACTTGGAATCGACGTTGGCCAGACCTCGGTGGCCAAATATATGGCGAGGCGCAGGAGACCTCGCTCACAAGGCTGGAAGACGTTCCTGCGCAATCATGCCGATGGGATCACTTCAATCGACCTGTTTGTCGTTCCGACAATCTCATTTTGGCTGCTTTATGGCTTGCTGATTTTGCAGCACGGCCGACGCCAGATGTTATGGCTCGGAGTGACAACGCGCCCGACCGCCGAATGAATCGCCCGGCAACTCACCGAGGCTTGCGGTTGGGAAAGGACGCCGCACTATCTCATTCGCGATCGCGACGGCGTCTATGGCGAGATATTCACACGGCGTCTTCGCGCCATGGGGATCCGTGACCGGCCGACCGCGCCGCGATCGCCCTGGCAGAATGGACATTGCGAACGGCTGATCGGCTCGGTCCGACGCGAATGTCTTGACCATGTCGTCGTCTTTGGCGAGCAGCATCTGCGCCATGTGTTGCTTTCATATATGAAGTATTATAACGGCGCTCGGACACATCTCGCTTTGAACAAAGACGCGCCGGCATCGCGCGCCATTCAGGCCGTCGGGCGCATTCTTCCAACGCCAATTCTCGGCGGATTGCACCATCAATATGTTCGGATTTAATTTCCGATAAGGACACCATGTCGCACACTGACAATGATGCGCGCACACGCATACGGGAATTGAACGACGCTTTCCGTAAGAACTTCGATCCGGAACTCGGACAAGTCGTGCTGACGGCCGGCGTCAATTCCCTCTACCCAGCGATGTGAAGGCGTCGGCGGTTCGCAAGACCGCTACGTTCGACGCATTCACGCAGGATAACGATCCGCATGGCGAGCATGACTTCGGCAGCTTCGAACTCGCCGGGCGCACGTTCTTTTGGAAGATCGATTACTACGACCCAAACCTCGAATTCGGCTCGGAAGACCCGGGCGATCCGACAAAGACGACCCGCGTGCTGACCATCATGCTCGCGGACGAGTATTGAACCGGTCTCCCCTTCCGACCCGAGTCGCGAGACTCGGGTTAGGAGCTACCCACCCACCCGGCGGATGCGCGCGACCTTTTATCAAACTGCCACAAGCGTCCATGCTCTATACTCGCTGATTGATTCCACGGCGGCACGATCCGGTGCGAGAATGCCGCCACTACGCATGTCGGCGCTTGTCTCTCGCGACCCACCTACTGCCCTGTACAGGAGCTCATGATGGCGAAAGCAAAACAATCGGTTATCGAAATGGACTTCGTCTCCAGCTTCTCCGAGCACTCGGAGGGCGCTGAGAGAGAGGGCGGGGCAGACGCGACAACCGCCGAGACAAGCGAGGCTGCGCGCAAGCATGATGAATATGTCGGCCGGTATACCGAGTTGGCGTCCCGCGCCCAGTCACTATCGGATGAAATAGCCATAGAGCGATACAGCGAAAGTCGCCTCGACGAGAGCCGACGCAATCTCGACTGGAGCGTCGCCACTGACCGGCACGATCACTTCAAACTGGTGATGCCTCCCGCAGCGGCGCTTATGTTCTTGGACGCCGCCCGCCCCGACCTCGTCGAAGTCGTCGAGACCGGCGGTGTTACCGTTAAAGGGGGTCGCACCTCCCTCCGTCTCGAAAAGCCCAGAGACATCGATAAAGCCATCGAACTCATAAAGAAGCTTAGCGAGCCGAAGCCTGAGAAAGGTGGCGGCAAAAAGAAAAAGGCGAGCGCAAAGAAAGAGGCTAAGGCAACGAAACCGAAAAAGCTCGTTAAGAAGCGCTGACTATTACGCATGCTTTCGACGAGGAATAGTGTCTGGCCGAGAGTCTGTATTCAATCCGTCAACCGGCTCTCTCTCCGCTTCCCAGTGACCCACACATCTCATCGTCCACTGATGCATGTTACTCGATAATCACGATCAAGACGGCATGTCGTATATCCAACAGGCTTCCTGGCAGGCGGTCGCTGGATTCTCGCTTCCAGATGTTTGGCGAGGAACATCCGAAGCACCAAAATGAGGTCTGCGGCATGCTTTGACGCGCCCAAGTCAATCGCCATGCGAATGTCCGCGACAATCATCTTTCGCACGCCGATGGGCCCGCGCTTGAGATTCAAGAGGTAGCTCGATAGCAGCGATCGATGCTTCGCTGAGAGAACGGCCCCTGTGAAAAGTTCGTTCGTTTCGAGCGCCGCGAACGCTGCGCATTCTTCAAGGGTAATCATAGGAATGACTCCGCCTTGTCCACCCACGGCGGCCAAGCTGTTGTTGTTTCGTTTGATGCTGGTCTCGCGCCGCTCGGTATTCGCCGGCTGCGCCGCAAAGGAGAGCTGCGCGCGAGCACGGTGGAGAGCCATCGAGGAATGACCTTCCCTACCGAGACATTGTGAACTCGCGATGTCCTCGCTCACCCAATGTCATTAAAAATATTTAATTTCGATAGAATGGAACCTGCGATTTCCCCGTTAGGCACGCTCCTCTACCGCGCCGGCAAGCTGTTCTAATCGCCGTAGCGGACAGCATCAGCATTCGAGTGTCCTGACAGGCGGTACAATGTCCTGAGAGGGCTGCCCTTCGCGCTTCAGCGCGCCGATTTCCGGTTCGCTGACAGCGAGGAGCAGCCCAATGATCCGGTCTTTGACACGGAGGCGGCGATGAAGATTGCCGCCGTCTACGAGAACGTCACGCGATCCATTATCTGCGCTCGCTTTCGGAAGAAGCGAAACAGACGAAGGAAGCGCTCGAAGACATCGAATGACAAGAGCCCCGCGCCTGTCGGCTCGGGGCTTCCTTATCAACGCCATCAGCAGGCTACGGCGAACAGATAACGCCGTTACTTTGTTGCAGCGGCCTTCAACTTCGACAGTGGCCGGATTTTGACGCGAACGCTTGCGGGCTTTGCCGCCGCTTTGATCATTTCGCCCGTCGCGGGATTGCGAACCAAGGTCCCCGCCTTCCGCGCCGGCACCTTGCGAAGCGTCACTTTCAGAAGGCCCGGCAGGGTGAACTCGCCAACACCCCGCGGGTGGACCGACCCGAGAAAAACATTCTCCAGCGTGGCGTAGATGCCGACGGCGGTCTTGCGCGGGATGTCATTCTGCTCGGCAATCAGGTTGATCAGTGCCGACTTCGTATATGTCTCTTTGACCGGCCGAACGGCGGCAGGTTCAGCCTTGCTAACTTTCCTGCTCACCGCCTTCACAGTTTTTCCTCTAGCCATAAGATGTCCCTACTGGATAAGTGCCTGCATTATAACCCATCCGCACAAACGCGATTCCTAACGATTTCATTGGTGATTCGCAAACGCTGCACACCTGGTCGCCTCGCGCACTGTGCGGCGCTGGGTATGACTTAACAGGCTCCTCCCCCCTTCGGCGCACCAAGGCGGCGCGTCGCAATCTAGTTGGCAGGCGCGGCCACAGGTGTTCGGTGTTTTGCGGCGAGGTGATAGGCGAAGAACAAAAAACGCATTGCAGAGTCGAGAATGCAGAAGCGCAAAAAACCACCGTCTCTTTCATACATTTGCATCAGATCGGCTTCGTCGTACGTTGCGATCGCGCTGAGGTGCTTCAAAAGGTGAGACTTGTCCGGCCGCTGCCTTATCAGGTCAATCAAACGAACGTCCGCGAATCGTATGTCATGAGCATATGCGTTCCTGACACGCAGCAACGCTTCGATAAATCCAAGTTCCTCTGGAGGAAGGCCGGCGGCATCGAGCAATTTAAGTATGGACGGCCCGCACCGACTGATCTGCGGCGACTCGCTCGATCCATTGGTCGTAGATGCGTTGATGGACGGCGAGGCAGCCGAGATGGTCTTCACCGATCCCCCCTATAACGTGCCGATCGCCGGCCATGTCAGCGGCAAGGGCGCGATCAAGCATCGCGAGTTCGCGATGGCGGTCGGCGAAATGACAGGCGACGAGTTCACGGCCTTCCTCGCCGCCGCCTTCTTCAATCTCGCCAAAAATAGTCTCGACGGCTCGATCCACTTCATCTGCATGGACTGGCGGCATATGGGCGAAGTGCTGGCGGCGGGATCTGCGGCCTATTCCGAGTTCAAGAATCTCATCGTCTGGGCCAAGGACAATGGCGGGATGGGAACCTTCTATCGCTCCCGACATGAACTGGTCTTCGCCTTCAAGAAGGGGGCAGCGCCCCATATCAATAGTTTTGAGCTTGGCCAGCATGGCCGCTACCGCACCAATGTTTGGGAGTATAGGGGCGTCAACACGCTGAAAGCCGGTCCGCAGGATGAATTGGAGCTGCATCCGACGGTGAAGCCGGTCGCCATGATCGCCGACGCGATCAAGGACGTCTCGAAACGCCATGGCGTCGTGCTGGACCTCTTTGGCGGTTCCGGCTCAACGCTGATCGCCGCGCACAAGACGGGAAGGCGCGCGCGTCTATGCGAACTCGATCCCATCTATTGCGACCGGATCATCAAGCGGTGGGAAACCTACGCCAAGGATGACGCCGAACTGATCGCCTGCGGTCTTGGCGGGCGCGAGACGCGGCAGCTGGAGATAGACGAGAGGCGAGAGACGTCTTGTGGCGGCTCGCAAGCAGAAGAGTCTGGCCTTGCCGACATCACGCCTCCTCTCGCTGCACAAGAGCGCGCGCGCCTATCTGAGTCCGGCTTAGCTCATCCGCTTGCGGAATGATCGCCATGCCGCGTGCTCATAAGCAATTAAAGCTTCCTCATCCCGAACAGAGCGCCGCGTCCTATGACGTCGGCTGCGCCAAGCCGCCCGCGTCAACCAAGTTCAAGCCCGGCCAGTCCGGCAATCCGCGCGGACGTCCGAAGGGATCTCGCAACAAGCCGCCCAGACTCAATGAGGAGCGGCTCAAGGACATCATTATCGCGGAGGCCTATCGCGCCATCAAGATCAATGAGGGCGACAAGAAAGTCTCGATCCCGATGGCGCAGGCCATTGTTCGCTCGCTCGCCGTCAACGCCGCCAAGGGTCAGCACCGCGCTCAGCAGCTTTTCGCTGAGCTCCTCACAATGACGGAGCGGGCGAACAAGGCGCTTCACGACGAATATCTGCAAACGGTCATCGAATACAAAGTCGACTGGGAGCGCGAATTGGAGCGTCGCCGGACGTTCGACATCAATGCTCCCGACCCGATTCCGCATCCGGATGATATCGTCATCGAGTTGAAGACCGGCGAGGTCAAAATCAACGGCCCGATGACCAAGGAGGAGAAGGTGGTCTGGGACAGTCTTCGCCAACGCCTCGAAGACTGCCACGCCGAAATCGAGGAACTGCAAAAACTCGCCGCCGATCCAGAGTCAGAAAGCTACCGTCACATCATAGAAGGCGAAATCGCCTTCGAAACCAAACTGCGCGACAGAATTGCAAATACCGTCGGCGAGAAGCCACACGCATCTCGGCGAAGGCAATGAAAGATCCCTGACCATTCGATCTTTTCCAAAAATCGGCACGGACGCTTTCGCGAGAGCAATGTCTTACGCCATCTGTTCGAAGCCGTCGTCGAGCGCTGCATGGCCGAAGGGCTGGTCGGAGCCGATGGGTTCGCCATCGACGCCAGCCTGATTGCCGCGGACGCCAATAAGCAGCGTTCGGTTCCAAGCGACGAATGGAAGCCGCAGGAGATCAAGGATAAGGCCTGCCGAGCTGCGCGCGAGTACCTTGGGTAAGAGACCCAGGAAACTGCAGGATGGCGCTCCAGCACGCGTGCGATCTCGAACGCCGAAGCACAATGACGCTCCATGCGTAGCTCCAGCGTTTTTAACCCGCGCAACAACAGAAAGGCCGTCAGCGGCGCAATCGTCGCGCCGGTAAGATTCCGGAGACCGGTGCTCCGGATCGTGTCGATAAGACGCACTGGCCCAACGACGGCGCCCGCAATCAGATCGCCATGTCCGCCGAGATATTTTGTGGCAGAATGGACCACAAGATCCGCGCCAAGCGCGAGCGGCTGTTGCAGGGCGGGCGTCGAGAAAGTGTTGTCGACAACGGTAAGGGCGCCATGGCACTTTGCCATCGAAGCAACAGCGCCGATATCTATCAATGCGAGCGTCGGGTTGCTCGGCGTTTCGAAAAAGACGAGCTTGGGGTGATGCAGGGCAAACGCCTTGGCAAGCTGCTCGAGATTCGTGAAGTCAACGACGATGGACTTAATGCCGAAGCGCGGCAAACCGCGCGCGAAAAGTTCGAAACTGTTGCCATAGAGCGTTCGATTGAACAAGACACAGTCACCGCTCTCCAGCAAACTGAACATCGTCGCGCTTATGGCCGCCATGCCCGAGCCAACCGCTAGTCCGGCCTCGGCGCCTTCAAAACTGGCAAGGCGCACCTCGAAAAGGGCCTGCGTCGGATTGCGCGTGCGGCCGTAGACGTATCCGGGCGCTTCGCCCCTAAAGATCGCCTCGCCTTCTTCGGCGGTAGGAAAGGCGTAGGTCGAGGTCATGAAAACTGGCGGAACCAGTGCGCCCAAAAAGTCGCTGGCGTCATACCATTCGTGAATCGCCCGCGTCGCGAAACCAGGCTTTCGATTCTTCTGGTCTTCATCCATGTGACGTCGCGCTTTCGGCGCGCATTCGCACATCGACGATCGTAAAGCTGTCGCCGGATGCGATCACGGGGTTTATGTCGAGTTCGTCAAGCCAGTTCGCGGCGGCGAACCATTGCGAGATGTCGGCGATAAGTCGCGCGAATTGCGCGATGTTGATCGGCCGCGCCGCCCTGAAACCTTGGAAGAGCTTTCGGCCTTTGAGCCCCTCGACCATGGCTCGCGCCTCCTCTGCGTCAATGGGCGCAAGGCGAAGCGCGACGTCGTTCAGCGCTTCGATCCAGACCCCGCCGAGACCAGCAAGAATGATTGGCCCGAAGGAAGGATCACGGCGACCGCCGATGACTAGTTCGAGTCCGGGCGCCGCCTGCTGCTGCAAGAGTGCCGGCCCCCGTCCAAGCCTCTGCTCAAAATCGGCGAAGGCGTTCGCCACTGCGCTGCAGTCGCTAAGACCAACGCGCACGGCGCCCTTTTCGCTCTTATGCGTCATGCCCGGACGTTCAGCTTTCAGGACCACCGGAAAACCCATCTGTTCGGCTTTGGCGGCCGCGTCATCGGCGTCGGTGACCATCGTGAAGGGCGTGACCGGAAAGCCGGCCTGCGCCAGCAATAAAAATGCCTGCGGCGCCGATACCCAACCCCCCGCGTCGAACGCCGAAGGCGCCGGAACGGGATTCCGGATGGATGCTGGTCGCACCGCCGCCGGCCGCGCGAGCGCCGCGGCGAGCGCCGTCGCGGTTCCTGCCGGCCAGAGATGACAGGGAATGGCCGCATCGAGCAGGCGCGCGCGATTGCCGTCGGCCTCCTTTGGCGCGACCCAGCAAATATGAAGCGGCTTTGTCGATCCGGCGGCGCGCGCCCTACACAAAGCCTCGATGATCGCGCCGCCGACTTCGGGCATCAGCGCGGAGCGTTGCAGCAGCACCGGAACGACGGCGTCGACTTCGCCACTTTTCATCAGCGCTTCGACCAAAGCGCCATACATTTGTGAGAACCGCGCCCAGTCGGTCGTCACGTCGACAGGGTTTATGGCAGATCCGTGTGGCGGCAACACATTTGCGAACGTCTCCTGAAGCGCCGGCGAGAGCGCCGGAACCGCCAGCCCTTGCGCCTCCAGCAGATCCGTCAGCTCAACGCCCGTGCCGCCAGAATTGGTGATGATCGCCACATTCTTGCCGCGCAGCGGCGGCTGGCGATCGAGCGAAGCCGCCACCTCCAGCAACGACAGCCCGTCTTCCACAATATGAGCGCCCGCCTGGCGCAAGGCAGCGATGGCGACGGCCGCATCGCCCGAAAGCGCCGCCGTATGACTCGCGGCCGCGCGCTGGCCCGACGCGCTCCGTCCCGTCTTCAGCGCGACGACCGGCTTTGTGGGCGTTATCGACGCAATCGCGTCGAAGAGCCTCCGACCATCGCTGATCGACTCGAGCAGCAACGCAATCGTTTGCGTATCAGGGTCGCGACCAAGAAAGGCCAAAAGGTCCGCTTCATCGACATCGGTCTTGTTGCCAAGCGCGACGATCTTCGAGAAGCCCATCCCTTCGTCCACCGACCGCGAATAGGCGGCCATTCCATAGGCGCCGCTCTGGGTAATGAGCGAAACGCCGCCTTTCTTGGGAAGTCCGATCGAGAGCGAAGCATTGAGTCCGCAACTCGTGCTGATGGCGCCAAAGCAGTTGGGGCCAACAACTCGAACGTCCAGCGCACGCGCTGTTTCGATGGTCCGTCGCTGCAACTCGGCTCCTTCAGCGCCGGTTTCAGCAAATCCACCGCTTATGATGACGGCGACAGGAATCTTCGCTCTACCGCAATCCTCGATGACGGCGGGGACGGTGGCGGGCGGCGTCACGACGATGGCAAGATCAATTTGCGTCGGCGCCGCATCGAGACGCGGAAAAGCGGGAAGTCCAAGAAGCTCGGTCGCGCTCGGGTGAATGCCAATCACTTCTCCGTGGAATCGTGACTGGGCTGAAGTGAGATTGCGCAATAAGAGCGCGCCCGCTTTGCCCGGAGTCGCCGAAGCGCCGACGACCGCCACGCGCCGTGGATTGAAAAGCGCTTCCTGCCAGTTGCTCATGATGGCTCCGCACCAGATGTGAAAAGCGCTGGCGCACCGCCAGTGTGCAGGAAGAGAATGTCATCGATGCCCGCATACTCGCCGCGCAGACACAGGCGCCGATAGCCCGCCATGGCCTTGCCGGTATAGACAGGGTCGAGAAAGATCGCCTCGGCGCGCGCTGTCGCCTCAATCGCTTCCTGTCCTTCACAAGACGGAACACCATAGCCTTCGCCGATAAAGCCTTCATGAACACGAAACGGCGCGCGATCAGTGTCGATCGTAGCGCCGATCAGTTCCGCGCCCGCCGCCGCGAGCAGGCGCGCGCGCGTCACGACTTCTGAAGCCGGACGGCTGACCGTGAGGGCTTCGATACGCCAGGATGCGGAAAAGAGCGCCGTGCCGAGCAACCATCCCGCCAGCGTCGCGCCGCCGCCGACGGCCATGATCACGCATTTCGGCGAAACGCCGAGAGCGGCGCATTGATCGAGCGTTTCGCGCACCGCGAGCGCGTGTGCGAGCGCGGCGAGCGGACAGGCGCCGCCGCGTGGGATAACATAAGGACGTGCGCCGCCGCCGCGCACCTCTGCCGCCGCCTGCTCCAGACCAATGTCAACCGAGGCGCGATCGGCGTCGCCGGTGAAGCGGATGTCAGCGCCAAGCATGGCGGCGAGGCGATGATTGCCTTCCGCGCGCCGAGGCGGCGCGCCCCAATATACGCTGATACATTTGAGGTCCGCGCGCGCGGCGATGGCAGCGGTTGCACGCACGTGATTGGATAAAATCCCCGCGCCGGTCACCAGTGTATCGGCTCTCTTTTGGAGGGCGTCGGCGATGACGAGATCGAGCGCGCGCACCTTGTTGCCGCCAAAAGCCGTCGGCACGAGATCGTCGCGCTTGAACCAGAGTCCTGGTCCACCGAGCGCCGCCGACAGGCGAGGCGCGGCATGCAAAGGCGTCGGCTCGACGATAAGCGAAAGACGCGGCAAGGCGTCAAGACGCGCGATCCGGTTGCTCATGGCGACGCTCGGCGTTCGAGCAGGCGATCGACAAGCGCGACGCACTGACCGATCTGCGCATATGGATCGAGCAGCCGCGCAATCTCATCTTCAAGAAGATGGATTCGGATATCTTGGTCGCGCGTCACCGCATCGGCAAAGGACAGACCCTCCCGGCGCGCCGTTGCAGCAAGCATCATGATCATTCGATGGGCGGCCGGTTTGCCGACCTTTCGCGCGAGCGCCAGCATGACGCCCTCCGAAAGCGCGAAGCCGCCATTCGCCATCAGATTAGCGCGCATCCGCTCTGCATCGACTTCAAGATTTTCGAGCAACGCGGCGAGGACGGACATCGCCTTGCCGGCAGCCATGGTTAATTCGGGAACCGCATGCCATTCGACCTTCCAGGCGCGGCCATCGCGCTCATGATCATGAACAAGGCTTTCGTGCAGCAGCCCCGCATTTGCACGCACGACGCGCGCCAACGTTCCAAGATGCTCCGCCGATTCCGGATTGCGCTTATGCGGCATCGTGATGCTGCCAATGCCCTGCGCAAGCGGCGCTTCGCGCAGTTCACCGATTTCGTCGCGCTGCAGATTGTAGACTTCATGGCCAATGCGATCCGCCGTGGCCGACATAAGGGCGAGCAACTGTGCCCATTCTGCATAGAGATCGCGGCTCGCGGTCCAGGACATGTCCGGAACGCGTAGGCCGAGGCGGTCGAAGAAGCTCTGCTGCAAGGCGAGCGCCTGCGATCCAAGCGCGGAGAGACTGCCGACGCCACCGCAAAGCTGACCGACGTCCATTCGCTCGGTGGCTTCGTTAAGGCGCACGCGATGGCGGCGCAATTCGGCGAGCCAGCTCCCGACCTTGAAGCCGAAGGTGATCGGCAAGCCTTGCTGCCCGTGCGTCCGTCCAGCCATGATCGTATTTCGATGGCGCTGGCAAAGCGCTTCACAGGCCGCGATTGAACGTTCGAGATCGGCGACGAGCAGCAGTCGCGCGTCGCGCAACGCCAGCATGAGCCAACTATCGGTAATGTCTTGCACCGTCGCGCCAAAATAGAACCACTCGGCGCCGGACGATCGGCAACGACGCGCGATTGCTGCGATCAGTCCCGAAGTCGAATGAGCCGTCGCTTCGTAGCCCTCTCGGCATTCAGCCAAAAAGGCGTCGTCGATGCGCAGCGACTTACAGGTTGCCTTTATATCAAGCGCCGCTTCCCGCGGGATCACGTCACGCTCGCCCTGCAATTCTGCGAGCAGCGAAAGAATTTCCACCCATCGCTGCGTTCGCGGAATGTCGTCGAAGAGCGCGCGCATCGCTGGCGTCGCCCACGCACCGCCATAGATTGCCGATCCGAGCGACCACCCCGTCATGCGGCGCCCCCAATAAAAGCTCGTGCTTCGGCAAGGAGCGCATCAATCGCACCCTTTCGGCGCATACGTAGCTTTGTGACCTGTTCGCGGCGCTCGCGGGCCGCGGCAGCAAGTTGATCAGCCATCGCCACGACCTCGTCCGGCGCCGCGCAACCGATGTCCGTTCGCGCTGCAATGCAGCCATTCAGATCGAGCGCAGACGTAAGGATGTCAGCGGACTTTGCGATGCTGAGTTCGACGCCTGTGATCTTCAAAGCCGCAACCAAATCTCCCGCCGTCGCGTCCGCGAGAAAGCGCTGCTGCGCCTCCAGTTCCGCGACAAGCCGGCCGACCGCGCCATGAGCGCGGCGATAATCAATACCGGCTTCGGCTGTCAGCCTTTCGGCGAGATCGCCGGCGCATACCGAACGATCAGCGAGCGCCATAAGGGCGCGCGCCTTGTTGAACTCAAGGCCATCGACACATTCGGCAACAAGCCGAGCGGCTTGCCCAGCGGCGAGCAACGCATCCGGACCTGCGCCATAGACAAACAGACGATTGTCCATCTGACCTGAAGGCGTGCGCCCTGCCGCGGTGACCCCAGCCTGAACGCCGATAAGATGATTGGCGGTCGCACGCACATAGGCAAGCGCAAATGGATTGCGCTTTTGCGGCATAATCTTGCTCGCGCGCGAGTGTGAGTCTGCAAGTCGGATGAACCCGAACTCTGCGCTCGCGAAAATCATCAAATCTTCGGCAAGACGGTCAAGGTTGATGGTTGCGGCGACCGCGATCGCGCAGGCCTCGATGGAAAGATCGTGCATCCACATGGCGTCGCGCGCATGGCGCACCGGCGCGCAGAAACCCAGACGCTTCGCCAGCGACAAGCGGTCATGGCGGATCGTCGAGCCGTTGGAACTGCCAATGCCCGCCGGACACTGGTCGGCGCGCGCATGGAGCCCGAGAACGCGCTCGATGTCGCGCAGCATCGGCCAAGCGAAGCCCTGAAGGTAATGTCCGAATGTCGTTGGCTGCGCCGACTGCAGATAAGTGTAATCTGGCATCAAGCTGCCTTTATGGCACAATGACAGCGCTCGTAGCGCATCGACCGCCGTTGTTAGTGCATCGCAGAGATCACAGAGCGCGTCGCAGAGCTTCAAATGGTAGGCGGTCGTTAGCGCTTCGCGCCGGGCGCGGGCAACGCCGAGCCAGCCAACGGCCGCCGTTCTGCTTGCAAGCCAGGCCTCGCGGTTGGTGTAGAGATCTCCCAATTCCGGCTTAGGCTCGAAATCTTTGGCGCTCTGCAACTCCAACAATGTGGCAAGTAGATCGCGGGCCGCGGCTCGAGGAACGACGCCGTTCCCGGCAAGGCACAGCGTGTGCGCGACATCGATCCAGCCGATCGCCTCGGCAAGCTCCTTTTGCGCCACAAGTTCTTGCGCGAAAGCCGAAGCGACAAGACGGTCTGACGGCGATTGTGAAAGGCGTTCGCCAATCTCCAGCACCGCTAAGCGCGCGTCATCGGTCATTCGTCGCTCGCGACCAAATTGGCCGGCCCGCCGCTTTCGATACTCGCTGGATCCCAGACGCCAGCGTCGCGGGAATGTTTTGCGACGGCAGCAAAAGTTTCAAAGCGCAGACCGCAGCGCAGCGCCTCCAATGCGAGGCATTCCTGCGGCGGGATGTTGCCGAGGCTGACATTGGCGCCGAAACGGCAGACGAGATAGGACTGCTGGTCGCGCAGCGGCGCTTCCCAGATAAGGCGAGACGCAACATCCCCCACCCGTTGTGTCAATTCATCGAGGAACGACGAACGGATGTCGCCGCAGCGATCATAAATTCCAACGCCCTGCCCACTCTCCCGGCCTTCGACGATCACCCAGGAAGCGCCCCAGTCGAGGTCCTGTAAAACCTGTACGGCAAGCTCTTCAGCGCTCAGCTGCCGCGCGGGATCCTTCCGCCCAACCTCCGTGATGGGCTGCAAGCCAGCATTTCTGGCGCAGTCGATCATCCGCCGGCGGCGTTCGCCCGGGAGATCGATCGTGCCCTCAGAAATTTCCGCGGCGCCAAATCCGAGTTCGGCCGCGCGCTTCATGAAGACGCGACAATGCTCCTGCACCACGGCCGCTTCAAGCAGAGTGCCGCCGGGATATGCAAGGATATTGTGCTCGCGCAGCAGCGCGAGTTTTGCTTCCAGTGCGGCGCGCGGCATCAACGCCGTGGTGCCGAAGCCGAATTTCCACTGATCAATATGCTGGCTTGCAAGATCGAGAGTGTCGCGCATGGCCGAAAGACCGAGGCCCGTGTCCATCACCATTGTCACGCCGGTTGTCCTCGGCCTTCGCAGGCGCCGGCTCACGATCGCGTCGAGCGACCATACGCCTTTCCATGCTGAATCGACGCCGCTCATGGCTTCTCCTTCACCGCCTGAGCGAGGGCGCGCAGCGCTCGTTCCACCATCGGCAAATCCGCACCCCATGGCACGATCATCATTTCTCCGTCCCGTTCGATATCGAATTCGAGCAGGCAGCATTTGAGAATTGTGGGCTCGTTCCGGCTTCCGGCGATTACGCGCGGGCACATTTCAATGCGCGGCGGCTCGTCGCCGTAATAATGCCGGTGGAACTGCAGGCTTCGCTCGCAGCCGATCAGCGTCCAGTTTTCGCGGGTCGGCGGGCGCTCATCGAGATAGTGAACGGGCGCCCCCAGATCATCGAGACCGCCTGAGCGGCAAGGAACAAGATAAGCGGCCGGCGATTGATTGCGCGTCAGCTCTTTCAGCTCGATCCGTTCAAGAACCGCGATGATCGGCGGCAAATCGGCGTAACCGAGCACATGCGTCACCAGATCGAACAGTTTCGGCGGCTCCGGCGGCGCGACTTCGACCACCTTCACGACAAGCGGCTGCGGGCGGTGAATGAAATTGACGTGGTCGAATTTGCCTTCGCAAATGAGCGTTTTGTCGGCGCCGATCCCATTTCGCAGCGCGA
The DNA here is from genome assembly GCF_021731785.1 of Methylocystis sp. Classification (GTDB taxonomy): domain Bacteria; phylum Pseudomonadota; class Alphaproteobacteria; order Rhizobiales; family Beijerinckiaceae; genus Methylocystis. The sequence continues at coordinate 34,719 of NZ_JAKFWS010000125.1, read as the reverse complement.
GTGAAGCAAGCGCCGAGCGATTGCCGCAGTCCGTTTCCGGATCTCGCACGTAAACGCATGCGTCGGGCAGCGCGAGCACTTCGATCTGTCTGATCGGCGAAAAAAGCGGCTGGCGATCTTCGGAAGACACCGCGACAACCGCATATGCGCCGTTCGACGACCGAAGAACGACAAATTCTGTGCGACGATAGGCTTCCCGATCGAGAAAATGCGTGACAATCGCACTTTCCGTCATTGCACCGTCATAAGGCTGTACGCTCACGCCGCGATAGGGCAGCGGAACCAGATTGACCTCATTGCGAAGCATGAGAGGAGCTTTTTCCAGCATCACGCCGGCTCCTTCCGCGTATCCACAATATCGAAGCGGCGCACGAGGTCGGCGGGCCTGATTTCCTTTTCGTGTATCTTGAGCGGATCGAGCAAGCGAATAAGTTTAACTTCCGCACGCGTGGGCGGCGCAATTGTTTCGACGCAATTGACGACCCGAAGCGCAAAGCCGGTGCTCTCCTGCACATCTCCAAGGCTTGTATCCGGATAAAGCGCGGCGAGTCGCATATGACCTTCGGCGTCGAAATCGAACAGGCCGAGCTCCGTCACCAGATATTCAGGACCATTTCCTTGATGACCGTAATCTTGACGCGGTCGACCGTCCGCATCGCGATGACCAAGATTGGTGATGAAGTCGCAGCTTTCGACCAGACGAAAGCGCCGGCGGCCCTTTGCATCCCTCTCGGCGCGATGCGCCGGCGTCCAGAGCGTCACGCGCTGGGCGTCGCAGGAAAGATTGCCGCCGCCGCCGCCGCCCGGCAATTTCATCGCCGTGCGCGGCGTGCCCAACGTCGTGACATTACAGTTGCCCCAGCGATCGATCTGAAGGCCGGAGAGGAACATGCGGCCCATGCGCCCGGCTGCAGCGAGATCGAAGAGCTCTTCGATGTCGAGCGATGATGAGGCGCCGCAATCCATGACCCAATCATTGGTCGTCGGGGTCAGGAAGCGCGGCGCTGGATCGACGCCGTAAGTTGCCCCCGCAATGAGAACCATGCGCCGCGCTTGGCTGCGTTTGGCGACATGCATGGCGAGTTGCGCCAGCGGCGAACCGAAGCCGTGAAAGACAAGCTCGCCGTCGCCAATCGTTCGCGCCATCGCCGCAATCATCATTTCCCCGAGGGTGCAGCTTGCGATCATGCGACCGCCTCATCGAGATAAAGGCGCATCCATGCGTCATCGCCATCGGCCCATGACGCAAGACGCGCGCGCGTAGCATCGCCGCCAATGGATTCGATATAAGCTTCGTGGCTCGAAACGCCATAAACGAAGGCGTCGAGATATTGCGTCTTGAAATCGGCGGCGCTTTCTCGCGCGGCGGCGTGATAGAGCGCCGTGTGCCGGCGGTCGTATGCGTAGAAGGGATAACAGGCGGTCGGATGAGCACCCATCGGCGTACCGCTCAACGCGGTAACATAAAAGTACGGAATGACCGCGCCTTGCATAGCCCGCAACGCCTCTGTCGAGACGATTTTCTCGACGGTCGCCAGCACGACCCTCGAGGCTCGGGCAAAAAGCAGATCCGCGACAGGTGGTCCCTGTATGATAAGGTTGCCGCGTTCATCTCCATATTGTGCGTGGATCAGCGCGACATCCGGCTCGAGCGCTGGAACAAGCAGCAGCTCCTCCCCCGTGAACGGACAGGTCATGCGCTTGTATTCGGGATGTAGCGCCGTGAAGCTCGTGCCGCGCAGCGAGCGTATCGGCATGAAGGGCAGACCCTGGATCGCTGCGCGCAACTGCTGCACCAGAGTGTAGCAACAACTGTCATTCACTTCGACGGCACCGGACTCGAGTGCACGCCGATAATTCGGCGCAAGGCCGAAATCCTGCTCGAAGCCGACATAGCTCTCGCAAGAACGCGAAAGCGCGCCCCCCGCGCAAAGGAGATCGATATCGATTCCATGCGCGGAGCCGACGACCGTCAGGCCGCTTAGCCCCTTTCGTAACAATGCGCGTAGCAGGGCCATGGGCTCGCGCGACGAGAGCCCGCCGCCGACCGCGACGATGGCGTCGTTGGAGACCATGGCCGCAAGCTCATCGAGACTTCGGCGCTTGTTCGTCTCCGTGTAGATCGGGCGTGAGGTTGACGGCATCAGGCGCTCCCGGGGCAACGGCCACGGATCATATCCGCGGCCTTTTCTGCGATCATGATGACTGGGGCGTTGGTGTTGCCGCTCACAATGGTCGGCATGACAGAGGCATCGACGATCCGCAGTCCAGATACGCCATGCACGCGAAGTTCCGGGTCCACCACCGCCATGTCGTCAACGCCCATCTTGCAGGTTCCGACAGGGTGCCAGGTGGTGGAGGCCGTGCGACGAACGAAAGACGCTATTTCCGAGTCGCTCCGCAAATGCGCGCGCGGCGCGATTTCGGAGCCGCGAATGTCGTCGAAGGCGCTAGCGTAAAGGAGTTGGAGATTGCACCGCACGCCCGCAACGGCGCAACGCATATCATCGGGGTCGCTGAGATAGTTGAAATCGATCACCGGCCGGTCGAGCGGATCCGCGGACGCGAGCGACACGCTGCCCCGACTGCGCGGACGATTGATATAGGCGGTGAATGTCAGTCCGTGCCGGTTTGTCGGCCCAGCTTCCGGATAGTCAGACGCGAGATGTGCGAGGAAGAACAGCTGCAGTTCAGGCCGGGCTTCCTCGAACTTCACGAACGCGCCGGCTTCGAGGAAATTTGAAGCCATCGGGCCGCTGCGGTCGCTTTCATATTGCTGGCGCGCTACCCGTTTCTGTGCGTCGTCGAGCCCACCAAAAGTTAGCGGCTGCGTGATTTCGCATCTCACGCGCGCGTGGAGATGATCCTGAAGATTTTTTCCGACCCCGGGCAAATCAAAGCTTACTTCGAACCCGTGCCTTTCGAGTTCAGCTCCGGGGCCAACGCCCGAGAGCATGAGCAATTGTGGAGAGCGCAGCGCGCCCGCGGAAAGGATGATTTCGCTTTCAGCGCGCGCAGTTTCCGCGGAACCCTTGCGTATAAAGTCGACGCCGACAGCGCGGCGCCCGTCGAATCGCAACCTCGTTACATGGGCGTGAGTAAGAATCGTAAGGTTCGCGCGCTGGCGCGCCGGTTTCAGGAATGCGTCGGCGGCGCTGCAGCGCGCGCCATTGGCGAGCGTCCCCTGCAGTGGCCCACATCCTTCCTGCGTCTCCCCGTTGAAATCTGGATTGAAAGCAAGACCAACTTCTCGTCCCGCCGCCAGATAGCGGTCGACGAGCGCGTTCGGATGATGGCTCGAGACGACGAGCGGTCCGTCCTTGCGGTGGAAGCGATCGGAAAATTCCCTGTTCCCTTCCGATTTGCGGAAATAGGGCAGCACTTCTTCGTATGACCAGCCCGCTGCACCCTCTGCCGCCCATTCATCGTAATCGCCGCGGTTGCCGCGGATATAGATCATGTAGTTGATGGCGCTCGATCCGCCGAGCACGCGGCCCTGCGGCACGAAGATGCGACGCCCCTGCAAGCCCGATTGCGGCAACGATCGATCGCCCCAGTCAAACGGACTGTCTTGCAAGCTGCCATAAAGCGCCGGCGTGCAGATCGACGGCGCGCCACCCTCGCCGCCCGCCTCCAGCAGCAGTACGTTGCAATTGGGGTCTTCGCTCAACCTGCTCGCCAGCACGCATCCGGCCGATCCCGCGCCAACGATGATGTAGTCGAAGACAGATGCGTCCATTGCTCGGGCTTACCCACCAGTCGGGGTTGTGTTTGCGTTCATCCGTCGATCACGGAACATGTCGGCCTGGCGGCGCCCGCCGCGCCGCAGCACAAGCAGCCTGATCCGTGCTGTTCTTCCCACGGGTGTGTCTCGATATTTTCCGTATTGGGACGGGCGCGCCGGCCATTACAGCCGCCGCAGGCCCATTCGCTCGGCATCTGGCAGCCATCGAGAACCAGAGTCCTGGCGACATTCCCGCAATCGGGACAGGAAATGACGTAAATCGGCATCACGCAGTCTCGCCTGATGGGAGGCGCGGCGGAGAGCCACCGCGCCGCAAATCGGATTACTCCGCCGCGATGGCTTGTCCGGCTTGCGCGCGCACCAGCTTCACGCCTTCGACCAACGCATGGAGCTTGTCCTGCGCGATGTAGCGTTGGAGTAGGATGAGACCGCAATCGGTTGTGACGCCAAGGCGCTCAGCCGGGATCACCTTCAGCAGATTGTTGATCCGGTCCGCCACCTGTGTGGCCGTTTCGGTAATTGTGCTCTTCACGTCGATGACGCCCGCCCAGAAGTCGACATTGTCTGGCAGCGGAAACTCCTTGAACGCGTCAAGGCCCGACATGTCGTCGATGCGTCGTCCGCAATTTTCGAGATTCAGCACGTTGAAATTAGCTTCATAGGCCTTGGGGACAATGGCTCGGGTGGCGGCCGGCGCCTTTGCGTTGTCCTTGCGCTTGGCGAGATCATAAATCTCGCCGGGCTTCCCCGTGTCATCAGCATAATAGGCCGGCGTGCCGCCCCAATTACCCCAACAGACATGGACGACGATGCGCGCATTCTTGACGCCTTCAACCGCCGTGTTGAACGCCTCGATGGCCCAGTCTTCGAAGAAATAGGGCCAAGTAAATTCATCAAGCTGGATGAAATCCACGCCCAGCGCATCGACCTCGCGAATATCGTCATTCATCGCTTTGGCGATTGCGAGCGCGCGGTCGCGCGAACTTTTGTAAAAGAGGTCGTTGGTGCACTGCGCAAGGACCTGCACGCCCGTGTATTGAACCTTTGTCGGCTTGCTCGTGGCGCGCTTCAGGGCGCGCGCCTGCTCCACCATGATGGAGCCGTGGCGCTTGATCTCCTGCTCGACCGTGCCCGTATGGAGGCGACTATAAATTGGAAACCCGAGATGACCTCCGCGCAGGTTGTATCCGAGCCGCCGGAAATAGTGGTAAACTGCTGTGTCCGCATAGTTGTCGCCGTGCACCCGGCCGTCGGAAATGATGTCGAGGCCGGCGCGCTCCTGATCGAGAGCGATAGCGCCGATCGCATCTTCCAGTGCTTCGCGACTGATCGAATCCGGCGGTTCGCGGTCGCCCTCAAAACTTCTGGCGAAGGAAGCATCCCACCATCTGGGATTAGGATAATTGCCAACCATGCTGGTCGGAATGAGAATCTCCTGCCCGGCAATCTTCATGGTCCATTCCCTCTGTTATCGTTCTGAACTTCGGCTGGACCGCATCCCCTCCAGACGAAACCTATTATAGCTTAACATATTGATATGCAAAGGGCATGCGGAGCGGCACTTTGGGAGCGTTGATGCCAGCGACTTTCTTCGGTGTATTTGGTTGCCGAAGCTATGGCGCTGGACAAGTTTGAAAACACTTCCGCAGGGGGAACGCGATGCCGACAGGTCCCTCCTTTCTGTCGATCTCGCAATGGGGCGAATTGATCGAGGAAGCGCTAGCGCATCCACAGGCCGTCGGCCCTATCCGCAACATTCGCGACGACGACGCGCGCGTCTTCGACGCGATTTTCATCGGCGGCGGCGCCGCAGGGCGGTTTGGCGCGGCATATATGCGCGCAATGGGCGGCAGGCCGCTCATCGTCGACTGCTGGCCGTTCCTTGGCGGCTCCTGTCCGCATAATGCCTGCGTTCCGCATCATCTGTTTTCTGATTGCGCCGCCGAACTGATGCTGGCGCGGACATTTGCCGGCGAACTGTGGTTTCCTGAGCTCAAGGGAAAAATCACCAGCATCAAGGAAGTGGTCGACCTTTTTCGCAAGGGACGCACCGGTCCGCATGCGGTGATGAACTATCAAAGCAAAGAACAGCTCGACATCGAATTTCTCCTTAATGCGCCCGCGCGCATTGTAGACGCGAAAACGGTGGAAGCCGCTGGCGAAATTTTTAGCGCGCGCGCACTGGTGCTCGCCTGTGGAGCCGAGGCGGCGCCATTGGATGCCCCAGGGGCGCATCTTGCCGGCGTTCACACTTATGAAAGCATCGTCGAAACGTTGGGCCGCGACCCTGGGCCGACCATCGTCGTGATCGGGGGCGGCAAGACGGCGATCGAGTACGGCTGCTTCTTCAACGCGACCGGCCGGCGAGTCGTGATGCTTGTGCGCCATCGTCCGCTCGAATTGATCCCCGATGCCGAGACAAGAGCTTATGGGCTCGATCGCATGCGCGAACAGGGCATCGAAATCATCGAAGGCGCGACTGTCGTCGAGATCGCTGGCGATGCGTCAGGACGAGTTGCCGGTGTGATTGCGGAGACAGCTGCGGGACGATTGGAGGTAGCAACCGATTTCGTCTTTCACGCGCTCGGCGAGCGACCACGCTCGCATATGGCGGTCGAGGCTCTTGGCGTCGACCTGGATGCAAAGGGCGCCGTCATCGTGGATGATTCATTGCGGACGTCGGTTCCCGGCGTCTACGCTGTCGGCGATCTGATCGGCGCGCCCATGGAGATGTTCAAAGCGCGCAAGAGCGGGGCCTATGCCGCCCGCGCCATTATGGGCGAGACGGTCAGCTATAGGCCGAGCGACTGGCCGGATTTTCTCCATACGCATTACGAAGTGAGCTGGCTCGGCCTTGGAGAAGATGCGGCGCGGGCGCGCTACAGGAATGTCGTCGTGCTGAAGCTGCCGCCTGACACGCCGGACGGCCTCAATGTCGGGCTGCCGGCAGGCGACCGCACGATGCTTTACGCCATGGCGCGCCCGCATATGTCGGGCTTTCAGAAATTGATCCTGGACGGCGACACGCGTCGGGTTATCGGCGCGCATCACATCGGCTACGGCGCCAAGGACGCATTTCAATATCTGAATGCGCTCGTCAAACGTGGCCTCACCATCGACGAACTCGGCGATCTCGACGAGCTTTTCCTGAATCCGACCTACTTCATCCAGTTGGCGCGGCTCAGGGCGGGACAAACCAGTCTAACAAGCATGTAGGAACAGCCATGACGGGGCGGGTTGCAGGCAAGACGATTATTGTCACAGGAGGCGCAGGCGGCCTTGGCTTGGCGATCACGCGGCTCATTGCGAAAGAAGGCGCGGCGGTGGGCGTCATCGACATTGACGGCGAATGCGCGGTAGAGGCGGCCAAAGGACTAACCGACGAAAGCGTCAATGCGATGGGCGTCGGCGCCGATGTCGCGGATGGAGATGCGATTTCGCGCGCCATACGCCAAATCGAAGAAATGCTGGGGCCGATCCATGGGCTCGTCAACAATGCTGGCGTCGCCGCCCTTGGCTCCGTTCATGAAACCGAAGAGCAGTCGTGGCGGCGCCTGATGGACATCAATGTCAACGGCGTGTTCCTCACATGCAAAGCCGTATTGCCCAGCATGGTCGCGCGCGGTCACGGCGTCATCGTCAATATAGCTTCAATTGCAGGATTGGTCGGCATCCCCAACATGGCCGCCTACTGCGCGTCCAAGGGCGCCATCATCAGTCTGACGCGGCAAATGGCGGTCGACTATGCGAAATCTGGTGTTCGTGTCAACGCGATCGCTCCGGGCACGATAGCGTCGACCGAGATGGGCCAGAGGCTGCTTCAGAGCGACGTAACCCCCGAGGCGCAGGCCCGTAGGCTGGCAAAATATCCGATGGGTCGTTATGCGACCGTCGATGAAATTGCTCAAGCGGCGCTGTTCTTGCTGAGCGATGAGGCTTCCTTTGCAACAGGTAGTGTTCTTACCGTCGATGGAGGTATGACCGCATTGTGATTGAGATCAGACTTTAATCGGCCGGCGCCCGCGTCTGCTTGAAGAAAGTTGGCTGTCCAAGGTTGACGTCGGTATCTATGACGAACTCCCGGAGCGGGCCGAACTCTGGAACTGTCGGGTCAAAGCTCACGTGAAGCCGCAGATCGATTGACGGTACGAGCGCGCGGACTTCTTCGACGTCAGCCCCTTTTAGGTGCGCGCGATGCACCGCGCAGAATTTGTCGTAGCAAGCGCTCGAAAAGTCCTCGATCTCAAACGTGTTGCGTTCCGAGAGGAATTTGCGGATGACGTCGGAGAGCGAGGTCTTTCCGCAGTTGTTGCGTCCGACTATGACCGTGGTCACGTCTTCAAGCTGCAGGGAAATATCGTGCAGTAAGCGAAAGTTTTTTATTTTAGTTGTTTTTAGTTTCAACGGCCACCCCGTCTAAAATGTATCATTGGGTGGCAATCTATACTCATGAGGCAGCTAGCGGAAGTATGGAATTGCAGTGGCAAGCCACGCGGTCTCAGCCGCCCCCGTCGTTCGCCTGCGCTCGGTGCCCACCTAGGCGCGAAAAGTCAGCAAAGGGTCAAAATTTCCCACTGCTGAATCCGTTCGGCAAAGTCGGCCTGGCACCGGTTTAAGACTTTGTAGCCGCGACGGCGGAAACCTTTTGACCGCACTTTAAAATCAATTTCGCGGAAGGGCCTGCGCTTTTCTTAACTTTCAGAACGGAGAATTTAAGCCCGACTCCGCCAACACTGCCGGCGTGCTCGCCAACGCTTGATTGCGATCACGTGTCGCGTCATTCTTGTCTACGGGGCGCGGCTCCACGCTGAAATGCGTTTCCGCAAACAAGGAATTTGGCCTTGACGCTCGAAATTTTCCTGAAGCTTGGCGACATCAAGGGCGAGTCGACCGACGACAGGCACAAGGACGAAATCCTCGTGCTGTCCTGGGACTGGGGCATTACGCAGACGATCGTTCATCAAGGGGGCGGCGGCTCGGGTGCCGGCAAGGCGCAATTTCGCAATCTTCGTTTCGCGCACCGGATCGACACGGCGTCTCCGCAGATCATGCTGGCCTGCGCGAGCGGCAAACATATCAAGGATGCGACGTTCACCGTGCGCCGGCAAGGCGCGGCGCGCCTCGACGCAATCATCCTTCGGCTCGCCGACGTGCTTGTCGTCGGCGTCGACCTCGCAGTCAATGAAGCCAATGGCGAACTTTTCGAAGCCGTTACGCTGGATTTTGCGAAAATCCAATTCGATTACATGCCGCAATTGCCGAACGGGTCGCAGGGAACGCCAGTAAAATTTGGCTGGGATATCGCTGGGAATCGGCCGGTATAGGATGGCGTCCGCGTCGCATTTCGCGACTTGCCAGTGCGGGCGGCCTGCGATGCCGCGCCAACCGATGTTCAACCTTCAATGAACGCTTGTGACGGCGCGGTAGCGCGACTAGACCGTCAGAATGGCAGAGACGGTCAGATTCTGCGCTTTGTTACAGCGCGGGACGAAAGGTGCATATATTTCGATTGCCATTTTTAAGCGCTGAGGACGGGAGGGTCGGCTCCGATGGAGGCGATCATGACGACTTCCTCAATTGAGCTTGGCCATCCCCATCTTGCTTGGAACAAAGGCCGACTGCTCGGTCAGAAGCGTCCCCTACGGCCAAAGGACGTCTGGGCCATTCGCATTCGCATACAACTCGAAGGGCGCAAGCGCGATCTCGCCATGTTCAACCTCGCGATCGATAGCAAACTAAGAGGGTGCGACCTCGTTCAATTGCAGACTACCGATGTCTGTCTTGGAGACCGCGTTCGGGATCGTGCGGTCGTGATTCAAAAGAAAACAAAACGGCCCGTTCAATTCGAACTGACGGACCAAACTCGCTCGTCAGTCCAGGATTGGCTCGATCATCGCTGCAAAATCGGTTCTGGCTACGTGTTCCATAGCCGGCTTTCGAAACGGCCACACATCTCCACAAGGCAATATGCGCGCATTGTAAAGAAATGGGTGGCCAGCGCCGGCCTCGACAGTTCGGCTTATGGCACTCATTCCATGCGCCGGATAAAGGCAGCGCTGATATACAAGAAGACCGGCAATCTTCGAGCGGTCCAGCTGCTGTTGGGCCATACGAAACTGGAAAGCACGGTCCGATATCTCGGGATCGGAGTCGACGATGCTCTTAACATTTCTGAGCAAGTCCAGCTTTGATGGGAGCCGGCGTCGCGGCTCGGCCACGAGCCGAGACCGCGACGCGACGCTTCAACGAGGGTCTCGAGCGCGCCATTTCTAGACCTTCGTACAGGTTCCATGATGGCGGGTTGTGCGACACACACACCCCCTATCACGCCCCGTCAGCAATGGCCGTGGCTTTGCTGTTTCATTTCAGCGAATTCCACTGACGAACACCGAGTTGAGTGAAGATACCGACTCTTATCTTGTTTTATGTCTGGCAATAGCATCTGGTCGCTTCCCACATGCTTTACTTCAATCCCCAGTGGAAAACTTTTCTCTATTTCTTTGCAGCCCCCCCAGCGCCGAAAATCGGATGCGTCAGCAAAACATGTTCCTGTTCGACTTCAAGTGGGGCTTGAGGCGCGACGGAATCGACGCTAAATCGGTCCCTTTCCGTTTAATGACGTTCCGCGTCGCCGCCGAGGCCTCTTGGAATGCAGTCTCAAAAACGTTCGTCTTTGATGCCGCGACTGCGTGCGCCAACGAGCGTTTCTCTGCGACAAACAGGCTCCTTGCGAACGAACGTGACGATAGCGATATCCTTTTTTGACATCCACGTGTCGTCGGGGTGTCTGAGACGATGAGAGTGCAACATGAAAACCATCTTCATGGCAGTCGCCGCCATGCTTTTTGCGTCCAGCGCTTGGGCGCATGACGGGGTCGCTTTGGAAAAGGACTTCTGCACGGTTCAGGCAGGTCCCTACGCGGTCCATTTCAGCGCATATCAGCGCTATGGTGAGGAACAGGAAGCCTGTGACGACATCTTCAAAACTGGTGCGACAGTCTTTGGGTTAACGCCTGTAGACGCCAACGCGCGCGATCTGCCGCTTGGACTGAAACTGGTCGATGAGAAGGGAGGTATTGTCTTCGCCGTCGAGCCAAAGCCGAATACTAACGGCATCCTAACCGTCGAGCGCGACGTCGCTGCTGCGGGTAGATATAAGGTCGTCGTGACTGTTGTAGACAAGACGGGGCGTGCGTTCACGGGCGAGAAGGCGGTGACAATTGGGCTGGCGACGTTCTGGAATCAGATCGACTACATCCTCTACGCCATCGGGTTCGTGGGCCTTATGGCCGCCCTGCGCTGGGCCTTAACTCATAACCGCGAACCCGGGCTTCACCCCGCTGAATGACTGAATTGATCTGCGAGGCGCTGAGCTCACCGAGTCTGTCGAAGGAGAGGTGCCTCGCACGCGCTCGCCCCCGGGGGAGGGCGAATGTTCAAGTGCAACGGCGCGCAACCAGCCGTCCTCCTCTATCTTCAGTCGAAATGAAGTTAAAAAGGAAAACTTACAGCTTCCAGCGTAGCTGGAAAAAGTCGGGTTTGGACGTCAGTCTTTCCGAGCGGGCGGGCATTCGGCGACCGTCCCGACGATATCGAGCGCCTTCAAGGCGGCGCCATAGCGCCCGAGGTTCGTTTTGAGAGTGCGATCAGCTAGTAACCGGGCAAACACTCGCCCACGGGCCGCCTGAGGCCGATTAGACGCCATGCGCGCGATGCCAGGGAGACCGGCAACCGCGTCTAAAACAGCGTGACGTACGCCACGGTGACCGGGCCGGTAGTGCCCCCCGGCCGGCGCATGTTGACCTGGATGTAATAGAAAAATTTGCGGTGATCGAAGGTCAGCGTCTCATTCGTCGGGCTCACATTCTTTTGGTGGTCCCTGTACCCTTGCGGGGATACGACTGGAGGGACGAATGCATTGCTATCAGTCTCGGCAATCGTCTCGGGAGCGGAGTCGACGCCCTCGGTAATCCCGTTGAAAACATATCTCTTTTGTCTCAATGCGGTCACGACTTGCGAACCTTCATTGAGCGCTCCGTCATCCTTGTATCTTACCGTCATCAGGGTGATCCGGCTGAGCGTTTGCGGGATGGGACAGGTCAGGATGATCTCACCTGTACCTCCGTCCCGGAAGGACGCTTCAGCGGCCGAATTGAACAGGACCGACTGAGCAGACGTCTGGCCCGTCGGAACGCAGGACGCCATCGCCACGCCATAGAAATCCTCAAGTGCAGCGGCCGACAATGTAGTCGTAGTCGCCAGGACAAGCGTCAGCGTGAGTGCAAATATGGCCTTGAGATTCATCGCGCATACTCCTTTGACGATAGGATTTTGATGAGAATAGGGTTTCAAAACGACCTTTTCTATTGATCATAGCTATAGCGCAGTGAGGGATTTCAAGTCCTTTTTGGCCGTTGCATGAACGGCCAAAAGTTTGGCGTTGAGGTCAACGGTTGCCTATGACTTAACCGGAGTGATAATAACCGTTCAGGGTCAAAATTTCCCGATGCCAAGTCCGTTCGGCAAAGTCGGCGTGGCGCCACAAGCGGACGCTGCAGGGTCGATTTGAGTTGTCGTTCTCGCTTAGCGAGACTTCGAGAAACGTGGCGCCATTCGGCCCAGAGTGCGATCACGAAAAACGAAGTGATGGATCAATGCCGAACTGGCATGGATCGTGGCGAGGATGATAAGTCCATTCGCTAGAGCCTCATGAATTTCCTTCATGTTGTGCGCAAAGCCTTTGTCTCTTATCCATGGCGACGCGATATCGACAATCCCAAGTAAGGAAAGCGCGTCTCCATCCGCGAATTGCGTCGCGACGCCAAAGACGATCACAGCGGCCAGCAACGCATATAGCGCAACATGGACGACCTTGGCGGCAATATCGCCCAGGCTTCCCAAGGGCGTCGATTCCGGAGGCGGCGGCGGGTCGATGAGACGCCAGCCGATACGAACGATCAATAGGATGGCGATCAACTCACCTGCAAAAACATGAACAAATTCTCCGAGATCCCGGGTGCTCCCCCGAGGAAGATCTTCGCCCACGGTCCCAAGGACCCAAGCGAGGCCCACAAGGAGCACCGAAAGCCAATGAACTAGTTGCACGGCTGCGCCATAGCCATGCTGAGAATTGCGCCATTGCATTGAGGGCCTCCCCCGATCGTTCCGCAGAACTCTATCAAACGACTTGGTCCTCACCTCGGCAAATTTGAGTCGAATGGTGACAGTCGATACGGCAAATTGTGTCAGCAATCGGCGAATGGGAGATGCCGCCAACAGCACAAGAGACGTATCAGTCGAATGTTCCCGCAAAGCGCTAAGAGCGGCCGTCCCCCGGGGAACGAGTCCACGACCAATTACAAGACACGATCGCTGCGATTGAGTGCTCCCGAGCGCAACCGGACGCTCGGTGAGCGCCAGCCTTGAGAAGCATGGTCGCCGAGTCATCATGACGGCGACGAAGACACTTATTTTTTTGTGGGCCGATGCGCGCCGCTGGGCATGATCCGAATCGTTGTGGTCATGCCCGGCTTGAGCCGGAGATTCCGATTTGTCGTGGTGATGACAACATCATAGTTCGCGTTGGCTTCGCTCGGTTTCGGGTTAAGCGAAATTTGCGTTAGTCTTCCGACAAACGGATGGCTCAAATCCGTTTCGAGGCTTACCGACACCGCGTCACCCAGTCGTAGCGCGTAGGCCACTCGCGAATCGGCGGTGACATTGATTTTCAAAGTGCCGGGATCCGCAGCGACGCGAAACAAGGGCTCCGTCTGCGCGGCGACGACCGATTGGCCAACCGCCACGTTCCGGGCGACGACCGTCCCCGCGATCGGCGAAACGATGGAGGTGTGCTCAAGATTGCTCTGAGCGGCGGCGAACGCCGCTTGGGCTAAATCGGCAGCAGCTTCTGCGTCGGTGACCTCGGCTCGCATTTGCTCGAGTGCATTTTGCGAGACTTTTAGCGCGCTGAGCGCGATAGCTTTGCGCTTAAAGAGGCCCTGATTTCGCTCATACTTAGCTCGCGCACGGGCCAGGCGGGCCCTGGATTTCTCCAGCCGTCCGTTGGCCAAGCTGAGATCAACATTGCCGCGTTCAACAATGAACCGGTATGGGCGCGCGTCGATTTGCGCACAAACTTGTCCGGCCTTCACGATCGACCCGACATCGCAAAACACGACGTCTATGACGCCAGAGGTGAGGACGCCGATGGCCGACGAGTCGCTGGTGATGTGCGCGGTCATGATCTCGCTCCACGCGCTCTCGGGCTCCGGAGCGCCTTGGCGAAGGCGAGCAAAGTAATCCCAGCTCAGATAAACGCCGGCGGCGGCGAAGGCGAGGATGACGAGCACGCCTGCGGACATTCGCCAACGTCGTCCGCCATCGGAGGCGAGTTCGAGCGCTCGTTCGAACGCCGTTGCGCCACGGTTCTCGTGGGTATTCGGCCCTTTGTCAGGCGCCTGCGACTCGATATCCAATTGCGCTGCGGCGTCCTCGTAGATGTCCTCTTCTTGCGCGTTGTGTATATGCACGAGGGACTCTATTGACTCGATGATGCGTTGGGCGTCGCGGACCAGATAGGGCTCAACGTCGCTCGGCCGTAGCCCATCCGATAGGCGGCCCAAAAGTCTGGCCTGATGCAAGATTTCGCGGTGCGCGCGACTCATGGCGCTCAACCCATGGCCCTTCTTGAGGTAGCTCGACACGCGCGGATAGATCGTCGCCTCGTCCTCGCGTTCGTGCCGGGCGATCACTGTTTCGATGATCCGATTGGCCTCCAGAATGTAGTCCACCGCCTCGGCCTCGGCCCCTTGTGCGTCATCCAGCGCATCGGCTATCTGACGCAAGCGTTCGAGACTTGGCGCTAATCTCTCGTGATCCTCGCGAAGAATCGCCGCAGCCGCCTCCGACATCGGCGGGTGACCGAGAGCGTGGGGCGGCGCAAGCGCGCGCAGCGCGTTGAGAATTACCGCTACGTCGATCGCCTCCTGTAAGAGCGCTCCCGCGACCGGCGTCACATAGCCGAAAGCGGCTGCGATCATCGTCACGCCCGAGAGCGCCATCCCCGCGATGATGCTCTGCATTGCGATGGCCCGCGTGCGCCGGGCAATCGCAACCGCGTCAGCGACGCGATCGAGACGATCGACGAGAATGACCGCGTCCGCCGCCTCCGAAGAGGCGCTCGCGCCGCGCGCGCCCATGGCCAAGCCCACATCGGCCGCGGCCAGGGCCGGGGCGTCGTTGATGCCATCGCCGACCATCAAGGTTGGAGCGAGTCGCCGTTCCATGACGACCGCGTCAACCTTGTCGGAAGGAACGCGTTCGGCGAGCACCGCATCGAGATCGAGGGCAGCCCCGATCGTTTCGGCGGGTTCGGCGCGATCGCCGGTCACCATGACGATTCTGGATACGCCCGCCCGCCGCAACGCCTGAATCGCTCGCGGCGTCTCACTGCGCAACTCGTCGGCGAACAGAAAAACGGCGATCACGCGCCCGTCGACGGCCACGAATACCGTCAGCGCCGAACGCCAGGACGCGCGCCGCGCCGCCCGGCGTGCCCATTCCTCCAATCGCCCTTCGCCATGGGCGAATTGGAGGGAGCCGACGCTGACTTTGCGACCCTCTATGACGCCCTCCAATCCAGATCCCAGCACCTCGCGAACGTCCTGAGGGGCCTGGAGCGAAAGCCCTTTGCCGCGAGCCGCGGAGACGATTGTCGCTCCTAGAATATGATGCGAAGCTTGCTCAATCGAAGCCGCAAGCCGCAACGCTTCGTCGGGCGCCACTCCGGGAGCGGCCTCGACGGCGACGAGGCGGGCGCCGCCGACCGTCAGAGTCCCTGTCTTGTCGAACATGACGGTGTGGATGCGCGCTAGCGTCTCGAGGCGGGCCCCCGCCCTTTACAAGGACGCCTCGGCGCGCCGCTTGCGAGGTTCCTCCTATGAAAGCGACCGGCGCAGCAAGGATCAGCGGGCATGGCGTCGCCGCAACGAGCACCGCGAGCGCGCGGACGGCGTCGCCCGATAGCCACCAGGCGGCTCCGGCAATACAAAGCGTGGCAGGCAGAAGCAGCAGCGCGTAACGATCCGCCATGCGGATAAACGGGGCCTTGGCGGTCTGCGCCGCGGTCACCATGCGGACAATGCCGGAATAGGCGCTAGCGGGAGACGTTGCTGAAGGCGATCGCGCGTTCGCGCGGATGGATGGAGACGATCCTTTCGGATAAGACCGCATCGTTCGACAACATCGCTGCCCACGAAGGTCTCGCCGAGCGTCATGTCCGCCGCTTGGCCGTCCTTGCGTTCCTGTCGCCGAAAGTCGTTCAGGCGATCGCCGACGGCGCCGTTCCTTCGGGTGTGACAGTCTCCAGCCTGACACAAGCTCTGCCTCATGCTTGGGCGGATCAAGAGCGAATGCTCGGCCTCGGCTAAAATCCCCAGTCTGACCTTGTCCAACGGTAATTGGCTGCGCGCCGCGCCGTCTCATTCCCCCATTGCGTCCGGATCCGGAACCGATGACATAATGAAAGGATCTCGTTCGTCGACCGAACGGCGTTGAAGCGAACCAGCCTGCGCGTGAAGCGAACCAGTCTCTGGTGGCGTCAACCAAGGAATCCCGGACATTGTAAAATCGACGACTGAGACTGTGGCCGGAATCACGCCATTGAGACCGGGATTTCCGGCTCAAGAAAGTCTCTGAGACGCCGATCCCTGTGCAAACGCCCCGGAAATCCGGGCTTTTTCCCAAAGACAGCGTCCAGTCTGAACTTCCGGGAATGCATGGCTGGGGCGGGAGGATTCGAACCTCCGCATGGCGGAATCAAAATCCGCTGCCTTACCGCTTGGCGACGCCCCAACGCGCAGGTGAGGCGATAGCGCGCCCCGCCGCGACAATCAACTGGCCGGGCGGCGCGCTCAAACGGCGATGGCTCCGGCGCTCGCCGCGGCGCGCCGCAGCGCCGCGATATTGTCGGCATAGCAGACCTGTCCGCCGCGGAAAGCGGCCGAGCCCGCGACAAGCACGTCGGCGCCGGCTTCGACGATCTGCGGCGCCGTCAGCGGCGTCACGCCGCCGTCGACCTCGAGGCGGATAGCGCGTCGTCCGATCATTTCGCGTATGGCGCGAATCTTGTCGAGTTGCGAGGGGATGAAGCTCTGGCCGCCAAAACCTGGGTTGACACTCATCACCAGAATAAGATCGATGTCGTCGAGCACATATTGCAGCGCGCTTTCATGCGTCGCCGGATTGAGCGACACGCCCGCTTTCTTGCCGAGCGCGCGGATCGCCTGCAGCGAGCGATGCAGATGCGGCCCGTTCTCGGCATGCACCGTGATCACGTCGGCGCCGGCTTCGGCGAAGGCGGCAATATAGGGGTCGGCCGGAGAAATCATCAGATGCGCGTCGAGCGTGAGCGTCGTCACCGGCCGCAGCGCGGCGACGACGGCAGGCCCGAAAGTGATGTTGGGCACGAAATGCCCGTCCATCACGTCGAGGTGAATCCAATCGGCGCCGGCCTCGGCCATCGCCCGCGTCTCTTCCCCCAGCCGCGCGAAATCGGCCGAGAGAATGGAGGGGGCGATGAGTATGTCGGGCATGGCGGCTGCTTGATTGGGTTCCCCGATCATTAGCATGATGGGAAGGCGCGGCGCGACGAAAAACGGGCGTGGCGATATTCTGGGGCGATACAGTGAATCGCAAAGCGGAAGCAGCGGCTTAGTGGGGCGCTCCAATGACCGATCCGAGACAGTCGCAGATCGCCAGCTGGCGCGACAACGCCGAACGTTGGACGGCGGCGGTGCGCGGTCAAACGATCGCCAGCCGGCGCGATGCGACCGACGCAGCTATCCTCTCGGCGGCGCGCGCCGGTCGGCTCGGAAAGGCGCTCGACGTCGGTTGCGGCGAGGGATGGCTTTGCCGGGAATTGCGCCGAGATTGCGTTGAGATCATCGGCGTCGACGCTTCGAGCGAACTCGTCTCGCGCGCCCGTGAGGAAGGCGGGGCGAATTACCTCGTTCTGAGCTACGCGGAATTGACGGAAAAGCCTGCGAGGGCCGGAAAGGATTTCGATACGATCATCTGCAATTTTTCGTTGCTTGACGACGGCGCTGAGACTTTGCTCAGTGCGCTCGCGACGATCTCGACATCCAAAGCCCGGTTGCTCATACAAACGCTTCATCCGATCGGTCTGACGCCCTATGAGGACGGATGGCGCGTCGAGCGCTTTGACGGATTTGACGACGCCGGCTGGGCGCCCATGCCTTACTACGCTCGAACGCTCGCCTCCTGGGTCGATGCGCTTGCCCCAAAGTGGGCGTTGAAGAAAATCATCGAGCCCAAAGCGCCGTCGGCGGAAACGCCCGCCTCTCTGCTGCTGGTGGCGGAGCGCCGCTGAAGCGCTTGGCCCTCGCCCCGAGCGGATGCGAGCCTATTCCGCCGCCTTCTTGCTCGCGAATTGCGGATCGAGCGCGCCGCTGGCGTAGCGCTTGGCCATTTCCGAAAGCGGGATCGGCTTGATTTTCGAGGCTTGCCCCGCCGTGCCAAACTCCTCATAGCGCTGCTTGCAGACGGCGCGCATCGCCTCCATCGCGGGCTTCAAATATTTGCGCGGATCGAACTCGCCCTTGTTCTTGCCGAGAACGCCGCGGATCGCCGCCGTCATGGCGATGCGGTTGTCGGTGTCGATGTTGATCTTGCGCACGCCATATTTGATGCCGTGCTGGATCTCGGCGACCGGCACGCCCCAGGTTTGCGGCATCTCGCCGCCGGCGGCGTTGAAAGCGTCCTGCAAGTCCTGCGGCACCGACGACGACCCGTGCATGACGAGATGCGTGCCGGGCAAGCGACGGTGAATTTCCTCGACGACCTTCATCGCCAGAATGGCGCCGTCGGGCTTGCGCGAGAATTTGTAGGCGCCGTGCGACGTGCCCATGGCGATCGCCAAAGCGTCAACTTTGGTGCGCGCGACGAAATCCTCGGCCTGAGCCGGATCGGTCAGAAGCTGGTCATGCGAAAGCTTGCCCTCGGCGCCGTGCCCGTCTTCCTTTTCGCCCATGCCGCTCTCGAGCGAGCCAAGCACGCCGAGTTCGCCTTCGACGGAAGCGCCGACCCAGTGCGCCATGTCGACGACATTGCGGGTGACGCGCACATTGTAGTCGTAGTCGGCGGGGGTCTTGCCGTCGGCCTGGAGCGAGCCGTCCATCATCACCGAGGTGAAGCCGAAGCGGATCGCGCTGGCGCAAGTCGCTTCGGCGTTGCCGTGGTCGAGATGCATGACGAGCGGAATGTCCGGCCAGATCGCGGCGAGCGCCTCAATCATCTTGGCGAGCATGACGTCATTCGCGTAGGCGCGCGCGCCCCGCGAGGCCTGGATGATGACCGGCGCGTCGACCGCCGCGGCCGCCTCCATCACCGCGAGGCCCTGCTCCATATTGTTGATGTTGAACGCCGGAACCCCGTAATCGTGCTCGGCGGCGTGATCGAGCAACTGCCGCAGGGTGATGAGTGCCATTGTCGCTTCCTCTATTCCCGCTTTGGCCGGCTCCGCGCCCGCGCCGTCGCTTCGCGGGTTGGAGGGCCTATCGCATTACCCAGTTACCGGAGTCTGCATGAGCCGGCGCTGTTGCGGATTTATCACGTCCAGTCAAAATCCGCGCAACTTTATGATGGCCGATGGTTTCTATATGGGCGCGGCGCTCAAAAAGTCTTTTTTCGCTGCTGTTTGTGATCCGTTTGTATGGGGAGCTGATTTCCTAATCTGCGGCACATCTCAAGGAAATGTTTGCTGCATAGAGAGGCCACGTCATGAATAAATCCATTTTAGCAACGGCCGCGCTCGCAGCGTCGGCCGCAACGGCGCTTGCCTCCGACCTCCCCTCCCTGAAGGCGCCGCCGCCAGTTTATGTTCCGCCGTCCGTCATCTGGACCGGTTTCTATGTCGGCCTCAACGCCGGCTATGCTTTCTCAAACAATAACAATAATTTGGTGACGTCAGCTCCGCTGCTGCCCGGCGCCGGCATCTTCACCTGGGCGTTGAGCGCGAACGCCGGTCTGCCCGCGCAAAACAATGGATTCATCGGCGGCGGGCAGGCGGGCTACAATTGGCAATTCGCGCGCAATTTCCTCGTCGGCGTGGAGACGGACATTCAAGGCGTCGCCGCCAGCGGCGGCTCTAAGACGGCTTTGACGGCCGTGCCCTTCGCCGCCACGGTATTCTTCACCGCCTATGATGCGCGTCGGAATCTTGACTATCTCGGGACTGTTCGCGGCAGAGTCGGCTTTCTCTTCACGCCGACGCTGTTGATCTACGGCACTGGCGGTCTCGCCTATGGCGGGATTCGCAACGACCTCCGCCTCTTCCAGTTTTCAACGACCACGCCCTTCGGCGTCGGCGCGAGCAGCTATGGCGACACGCGCGTCGGCTGGACCGCGGGCGGCGGCCTCGAGTGGATGTTCTGGCCGAACTGGAGCGCGAAAGTCGAGTATCTTTATTACGATCTCGGCCGCGTGACGAATGCGTTCGCTTTAATCCGCGTCCCGCCGGGAATCGGCCTTTACGCCGCGACGCAGTCGGCCGATCGGTTCAACGGCAATATCGTGCGGGCGGGGGTGAATTACCACTTCAACTGGGGCGCGACGCCGATCCTCGCGTCTTACTGACGGACCGCAGGCAGCCTGGCCCTGACGTTCGGGCGCCTTGCCGGTCTCCGGCGGGGCGCTTTGGCGACTGGGCTGGGCGCCCGTGTCGCCATTGCGCCGCTCTATCTTGCGGTTTTCACATGCGCGATGGCGGCCGCCGCCACGGCTTCGGGCGTGATCCCGAAATGCTTGTAGAGCTCCGCCGCGGGCCCGCTGGCGCCAAAGCCGCCCATGCCGATAAAGTCGCCGCGCTCGCCGATCCACCGATCCCAGCCAAGCCGCGCCGCGGCCTCGACCGCGACGCGCGGGGCGCCGCCCAGCACTTCGGCGCGATAGGCCTCGGACTGCGACTCGAACAGCTCCCAGCAGGGCATGGAGACGACGGCGGCCTTTATTCCTTGCGCGCCTAGAATGTCGGCCGCCGCGAGGGCGATTTCAACCTCCGATCCCGTGGCGAGCAGCGTCGCGTCGCGCTTGCCCGCCGCTTCGCGCAGCACATAGGCGCCTTTGGCGGAAAGGTTGTCGCCGACGGGCCGCTCGAGTGTCGGCAGGTTCTGCCGCGACAGGCTCAGGACGGAAGGCGTGTGGCGGCTGGCGAGCGCCAGCTCCCAGCATTCGGCGGTCTCGATGGCGTCGGCCGGACGGAATACATTGAGATTGGGCATCGCGCGCAACGCCGCCAGATGTTCGATCGGCTGATGGGTCGGCCCGTCTTCGCCAAGACCGATCGAATCATGGGTGAGCACATAGATGACGCGCAGGCCCATCAGCGCCGAGAGGCGGATAGCGGCGCGCGCATAATCGGAGAACACGAGAAAAGTGCCGCCATAGGGAACGAAGCCGCCATGAAGCGCGACGCCGTTCATCGCCGCCGCCATGCCGAATTCCCGCACGCCATAGTGAATATACCGGCCGGAAAAATCATCCGGGGCGACCTCGCCCATGCCCTTGGTGATTGTGAAGTTTGAATGGGTTAGATCGGCCGAGCCGCCGATCGTCGCCTGCGTCGCGGCGTTGATGACGCCGAGCGCCATTTCCGAGGATTTGCGCGTGGCGAGTTTCGGCTTTTCTAGGGCAAGCGTCGCGCGAAACTCGGCGAGCGGCTTGGCGACCTCCGCCGCGACGTCGGCTTTCATGAAGGCCTCGAAAGCGGCGCCTTTGGGCGAAGCGGCGCGTCGCGCTTCCCAGGCTTCGCGCGCCTTTGCGCCGCGGCGTCCCGCCGCGCGCCAGGCCTCCAGAACGTCCTCCGGCAGTTCGAAAGGCGCATGCGGCCAATCAAGCGCCTCTCGCGCCCCATCGACCTCGGCGGCGCCAAGCGGCGCGCCATGGCAGCTCTCCTTGCCCTGCTTGGTCGGCGCGCCATAGCCGATGAGCGTGCGGCAGCCGATGAGCGAAGGCCGAGGATCCGCCTGCGCGGCGGCGATCGCTTGGGCGACGGCCTCGGGGTCGTGCCCGTCGATATGGGCGACATGCCATCCGGCGGCGGCGAAACGCGCGATCTGGTCCATCGAGGTCGCAAGACTCGTCGGTCCGTCGATCGAGATGGAATTGTCGTCCCAGAACAGGATGAGCTTTGCGAGCTTCAGATGTCCGGCGAGATCGATCGCCTCATGGCTGACGCCTTCCATCAGGCAGCCGTCGCCAGCGAGCACATAGGTGAAATGGTCGACGAGATCGTCGCCAAAGCGCGCCGCCGAGAGGCGCTCGGCGATCGCCATGCCGACCGCGGTCGCAAGCCCCTGGCCGAGCGGACCCGTCGTCGTCTCGATGCCGGCGGCGTGGCCATATTCGGGGTGGCCCGCCGTCGGCGAACCGAGCTGGCGGAAATTTTCGAGCTCCTTGCGGCCCATTCCCGGATAGCCGAGCAGATAGAGCAGCGCGTAAAGCAGCATCGACCCGTGGCCGGCGGAAAGCACGAAACGGTCGCGGTCCGACCAGTCCGGCCGACTGGCGTCGAACTTCATGAAGCGCTGGAAAAGCACGGCGGCGACGTCAGCCATGCCCATCGGCATGCCGGGGTGGCCGGATTTGGCCTTTTCGACCGCATCCATCGCCAGGGCGCGAATGGCGTTGGCGTAGCGCCGCTGTTCGGACTCCGCGCCCGCCACCGCTGAAGTTTGTTTGGCCGCCGTCAGTATAGTGTCGTTCACGTCACGCCTTTCCTGCGTCTGACCAGTTCGAGAATCCTCGGAGTGAGGATCAGCTGCATTGCGAGATCGAGCTTATTGCCAGGGATGACAATCGAATTGGCGCGCGACATCCAGCTTCCCGCGATCATCGCCACAAGATAGGGGAAGTCCACCCCCCGCGGATCACGAAAGCGAATGACGACGATCGATTCGTCCGGCGTCGGAATCGAACGGGCGACAAAGGGATTCGACGTGTCGACCGTCGGCGCGCGCTGGAAATTTATGTCGGTTTCCGAGAACTGGGGACAGATATAATACACATAATCGTGCATGCGCCGCAGGATCGTCTCGGTGACGGCTTCGGTCGTGTAGCCGCGCGAATGCCGGTCGCGATGGAGTTTTTGTGTCCACTCCAGATTGATGACCGGGACGACGCCGATCTTGAGATCGGCATAGCGCGCGACATTGACCTCGTCGGTGACGACAGCGCCGTGCAACCCCTCGTAGAACAGCACGTCGGTATGGGCGGGAAGCTCTTCCCAAGGCGTAAAGGTCCCGGGCGGGACGTCAAGCCTCGCCGCCTCGTTCTCGTCATGCGCGTAATGGCGATAGCGGCCGGAGCCGGTCTCGCCATATTCGCGAAACAGGGTCTCCAGCTCCGGCAGCAGATTGGCCTCGGGCCCAAAATGGCTGAAATTGTGCTTGCCGGCCCCATGCGCCTCCGCCAGCTTCGCCTTCATCTCCTCGCGGTCATAGCGATGGAAGCTGTCGCCTTCGACATAGGCGACCTCGATGCGCTCGCGGCGGAAAATCTGTTCGAACGTCGCCTTGACCGAACTGGTGCCGGCGCCGGACGAGCCGGTGATGGAGATGATCGGATGTCTGACCGACATGGGCGCTAACCGGAATGCTTCGGGCAAGCGAACGCGCGGCCTGCGGCATCGGCCGCCGACCGGCGGGGCTCCGCCGGCTTCTCGCATGGCGGGCCCGCAAAGGAAAGGCTCCTGCTCTTGAAGGTTTGCCCAACGGCAAGGCCGCCGCCGCCGCGACGGGTCGAGGCGCGCGCGACGCAGGCGCCGCTTCGCCGCGCCGCCTTGACTTGCGAGGGGACGGCAAACTATATCGCAAATTCTTCCAGACCGCTCAGGCGGCTCGGGGCGGAGTAGCTCAGTCGGCTAGAGCAGAGGAATCATAATCCTTGTGTCGGGGGTTCGAGTCCCTCCTCCGCTACCATCTTACCCCACACTCCGCGGACCCGGTTGGGGTAGGCCTGCTCACCGAGCAGCGCTGTTAAGCGGCCAGATACCTCAACCTGAACGCCGCCGGCGCGGGAGCCCTCTCGGAACACGGTGACCGTCTCGACCAAGTCGCGGATGGCCTCCGCACATTCCGTATCGCTGTCTCTGATTCCGCCTGCCAAGGCGGCTTGAAGACGTGTCAGCTGATCCTCGTAGCGGGCGAGCATGGCCGGATGCAG
The DNA here is from genome assembly GCF_021731785.1 of Methylocystis sp. Taxonomy (GTDB): domain Bacteria; phylum Pseudomonadota; class Alphaproteobacteria; order Rhizobiales; family Beijerinckiaceae; genus Methylocystis. The sequence continues at coordinate 10,736 of NZ_JAKFWS010000125.1, read as the reverse complement.
GGCGACGGCCTCCGTGGAGGGAGCCGCCTCCGCAAGTTCCGCGGCGACCTTTTTGCGCTCGCCGTCCAAAAGAGTCGACTTGGGACCCAGAACGGCCGGGTCTCCCTGACCCTTCGCGATGGCGTCGACCAGACGGTCAATCTCACGGTTAAGGTCACCGAGCCGTCGCTCGAGCCGCAGACGCTTGCGATCCGCCTCGGCGGCGAGCCGTTTGCGTTCGGCGTGGTAAGTTCGAACGTATTCGGCGATGACTTCGGGGTGGCGGAGTTCGGCGGTCAGTCCATTGAGGACCGCCGCTTCAACGGTGTCGAGATAGAAGGTCTTGGGATCAGGGCATATGCCACTTTCCGTCGCGGACGAGCATCGGATGCGAATGCGTCCAGATGAGTCCTTGCCGTTGCTTGCCATCCCGGCGCCGCACGCCCCGCATTTCAACAATCCCGATAAGATATGACGGGGCCGACGTTGCTGATTTGGATGCGTGACGCTGCGCGCCTTCTTTCGCTTCTGGGCGGCTTCAAAAAGCTCTCGGCTGATTATTGCTAAGTCAGGAACATCAGTCGCTTGCCAATCGCTCTCGGCGTTTGGGCGCGAAATTCGTTTTCCCGTGTCCGGATCCTTCACCATGCGGACCTTGTTCCAAACGAGCCGGCCCGCGTAAAGCTCGTTGTTCAAAATCCCGTTTCCGCGCTGCATGTTCCCGTTGATCGTAGAAGCGTTCCACGCCCTACCACGAGGCGGGGTAATCCGCTCTGCATTGAGATCGTGAGCTATGTCGCGCGGCGTGTGCCCATCGACGTAGTCGCGAAAAATTCGACGAACGATTTCCGCTTCTGCCTCGACGATTGAGCGTTTCCCTGGATCGCCGGCCACGGGCGCGTAACCATAGGTGAGGCCGCCGGCGTTAAGGCCTTTGCCGACACGTCCCGCCTGCCCCCTTCGCACCTTGTGCGCATTGTCCTCGCGGTAGAGCTGTCCGACGAGTCCGCGAAGACCAACCAGAACAGTATTGACCACGCCCTCGTGAACTGCGCGGATTTCAACGCCCAGAAAGGACAGACGCTTGTGGATGCCGGCAAGGTCCTCCATGTCGCGGGAAAGACGGTCCAAAGCCTCAACGACGATTACGTCAAACGAGCGCTCACGCGCTTTGTCCATGAGTGCGAGCAGACCATCACGTCCGAGGATGGACCCGCCAGAGCGTGCGCGGTCGTCAAAGATTGCGACGACATCGAGGCTTTCGCGCTCGGCGTATTTTCGGCAAAGACTGACCTGATCTTCTATCGATCGTTCATCCTGAAGATCGGTCGAGAAGCGGGCGTAGATCGCGGCACGTTTCATTTGCTCGGGCCCTGTCAGCGCACTCGCGTGCATGATCTTCTCGCGCGGCTTGGCGAGCGAGAGCGCGCGCAAGACGAAGAATCGCGCTATCCGGTTCGACTTGCAAGGCCGGTTTTTCTAATTGACTTGCGCCAGTTTGGTGAAGATGTGGACGAGGAAAATCCAGCCGCGAATCCTTGTCCTTCGGAGGACATGAGTGCTTGTTCGCGCCGCTCTTGAAGACGGCAACAGCGTCCGGAGGTCTCTTGGGCCGTGTGTTCCTTCCGGCTTTGTCCATATTCCGACCATGGCTGCGCAATCCCGTTGTTGAAAGTCGATCGCGCTGCGTGTCGAAGAAAAGGATATCTTCTCGCGCAAATCGGATGCCGGTGCTTCCAATTTGTCTGTAAGACTCAGAGAGATGATAACGGGGGGATAGAAGGAAACGGGGGAGCGCTACCGTCGATCCCCCCGACTGAACTTGTTGACCTTTGCGCTTCCGTTGGCATTGGGCCAGTCAAATAGGTCAGGTCGGGATACGCAAACTTTTTCTCCGTAGCCCCCTGTACTCGATGAACGGATCCGGCAATATCTGGGACGATGCGGCGGTGAAGAGCTTTTTCTCCTCGCTGAAGACCGAGCGGATCGGGAAAAAAATTATCGCACGCGTGACGAGCTCGGGCAGGCGTCTTCGACTATGTCGAGCGGTTCTACAACCCCTTTCGCAGACATTTCTCCTTTGCTCCGCGGGCTTTCACCAACCCCCTCGCTGCTATGAGGAGATCAATCTCCTTGGGAAACGATAATTTGAACGTAGCGCCGCCGCCCATGGTCTCAGTAACGACAATGCCGCCCCCGTGCGCTTCCATTATTTCCCTCGCGATCGGAAGTCCCAGCCCAGTGCCAGGGGTAGCGGCATCCTTTCGCCAGAAGGGTTCGAAAACTTTATCGCGGTGCTCGTCAGCAACGCCCTCGCCATGGTCTTCCACGGTTATCTCGCGTCCGGGACCTACTCGAACGATCACCGTTCCGCCGATCGGTTCGGCGCGTAAGGCGTTATCAATCAAATTTCTCAGAATGCCTTCAATTCCCGGTCGGTCTACCGATACGAGTTGATTAGGTGCTATGGATTGAAATTCTATTCCTTTTCCGCATTTTATCGCCAGCAACGCATGATCGTCGACGACTCCCTGTGTCAACTCAATCAAATCGACTTCCCTTCTCAGGGCGGGATTGTCTCTTCCATGCCGCGCGAAGGCAAGTAATTGCTCGACGATGTTCCGCAGTCGCTTGACGTCACGTAAGAGATGATCCTTGAAGCCCGGCTTTTCTGGACTCTCAATGCGCGCGTTGAGAATCGTTAGCGGGGTTCGCAGTTCATGCGCGGCGTTGGCGATAAATCGGCGCTGCCGGGAGACGCCCGCGTCAAGACGCGACAAAGCTTCGTTGATCGTATCCACCAGTGGCGCAAGTTCGGCAGGGATGCCTTCAAGCGGAATTCTCTGGTCCAGCGACCAGGTGTCGATGTTGTGTACGCGGGTGACGACATTCCCAATTGGCGCAAGACCACGTTTCAAGGTCAGCCAGCCAATTGCGACAGCGGCGATAATTGACCAGCCATAGACAGCGCCGATGTTGATGACGTCATTGTAAAGATGGAAAGCAAAATCCCACCACTCGAATACATAGCCATATGTCGCCACGAGCACGAGGCCGAACGGGGTTTTTTCCGCGTGATACCGTCCGCTCAGTTGGCCATTGAGCAGGCCCCGAATCTTGAATAGCGCCATCTCATTGGTGAGTATCCCTCCGTGCCCGCTCAGGGCATTTGAAAGTTCCGGCGAGGACCCACGCAAGGGCGCGCTTGTTTCTGGGTCGAAAGCTGCGAATTGTATTGTGGGATGCTTCGCCATGAGCGATTGAAGCGATGCGTTTGGATTGATGTAAATCGAACCGTCCGGCGCCTGTGCTAGTGATCGATTTACAGCCGTTCGAACCCGAATTTCCGCCAATGCGTTCCAAGTCGTCAGCGAGGCTTCATTCCCCTCGATGACGCCCCATGTGTGATTGATCGCGAGGATCGCGACGAAGCAGAGAAATTGGCCAACAAGCAGGTAAAGCGACAGTCTCAGCGTCAAGGAGGATGATTGCTTCACGATACATCTTCGGTCAAAAGATAGCCGCGTCCCCGCACGAGGTGGATCACGACCTTGGAGTCGGGCTCTAGCAGTCTCTTCCGCAGGCGCGAGACCAGTGTATCGAGCGCGCCCGGAAGAACGGCTTCTTCAAACCCATAGACTTCCTGAAGAAGGACATTTCTGGGCGCGACCTGGTTGACCCGCCGAACCAGCGCCTCGAGCAAACAGAACTCGCGGCGGTTCGCTACGAACGGCCTTTCCCCAATGGTCAATTGGCCGGTGCCATGGTCGAAGGCAATTGCGCCGATCCGAATCGGCGGCAGCGCAGTCGCGCTCGTTTGTCGGAGACGCGCTCTTATCCTGGCGACGAGTTCTGCGCGGTCATAAGGCTTTGCGACGTAGTCGTCTGCGCCGGCGTCAAGTCCATTGGCTTTTTCGAGCGGCGCGTCACGCGCAGTCAAGACAATGATCCGCATGTTTGATCGTAGCCCGCGGATTTGCGGGATCGCGGCGAGTCCGTCTCCATCAGGCAGTCGCCGATCAAGCAGAACGAGTTCGTATGCGAAGGATTTGAGCGCCGTGAGGGCGTCCGCGATCGTTATAACGCGATCGCATTCTAGCCCGGAGTCCTGGAGTTGTTCAGTAAGAAGCTGCGCGATTTCGGGCTCATCCTCGACGATCAATATCCGCATAGGCCACCCTGCCAAAGACGTCATGCAGCGTCTGTCCTATCGATCCGGCCGTTTTGGTGAACGACTGTCGATAGGTTCAGAGCATGTGAAGTATGCGTCACATTCCCGCACATGTGGCGCGATTGCAACAGCAGTAGGAAATGATGGGCTGACAGATTCCCGTAAGGTTCCGACAGAAGGCGGAAAGCTCGGCAGTGCTATCTCTACCGACGCAACAAGAGAAGTCTCCAGCTCTGGCCATCGGAGCCTGAGACTTCCAAGAACAAGCGGCGGGACTGCAATGCGGCACTATTTTCTTCTGACCTCGGCGAGCGTAGCGGCGCTCACTCTCTCTCATGCGGCTTTCGCCCAGCAAAGCCTCCCGACGATCGACGTTGGCAGGGCGAGAGTAGATCGCAATGCATCTTCAGACCAGGGGGACGGCTCGGGCCACGCGCCCGAACAGGGAGCCGGCCAGACGTCCTCATCGTCCGAGGCGTCGGCGCAGGAGCGCGAGAAAACGTCATATCGACGCGAGACCGCGACAACCGCGACCAAAATGAACACCCCCATCATGGACACGCCCGTATCCATACAGGTCGTGCCGCAGCAGGTCATTCTGGACCAGCAGGCGACGACTCTTGCACGAGCGGTCGACAATGTTAGCGGCGTTCGATCCTTCGATGCATCCTATGTCGGCGGGAACGATCGGTTTCAAATCCGGGGCTTTGATACGAATTTCGTCTATGTCGACGGCTTGAGAATTCAAAATGCCCTGCCCGGAACGTCGTCGCTCATCAATGTCGATCGCGTCGAGGTGCTGAAAGGGCCGGCCGCGATTCTCTATGGACGAGCCGACCCCGGCGGCATCGTCAATATCGTTACAAAGAAACCTCTTGCGTATCGACAAACCTCGGTCAGTCAGGCGTTCGGATCCTATGGCTTCTACCGCACGACGCTCGACACCACGGGTCCGATGACAAAAGATGAGACGATTCTATATCGGGTCACGGCCGAAGCCGATCTGGACCACACTTTCCGAGAGACCGATTACTACCGCAATTATTTCATCTCGCCTGTCGTTCAGTGGAATATTTCGAACGCGACGCAAATCACGGTCAATCTCCAATACAGCCATCAAGCCATTCCCTTCGACGCGGGTCAGATCGCCTATACGAGATACAACCCTCTATCGGCTTTTTTCGGCGAAGGACCGGTTGCCTTTCTGCCGCGTGGTCGGACTTTCAACGAAGCAAATTCGAGCAGCCGCGTAGACTACCTGAAATTCGGCTACAACTGGTCGCACAACATCAACAACGATTGGACTCTCACCAATCGCTTCGAGGGACTTCAATACGAGGATCATTCATTTCTTGTCGTGCCAACTGGGTTCAACGCCCAGAACCCGACACTGCTCAATCGAAGTGCGATCGCTAACAATGACGCGCGTCACAGCGTTACGACGAATCTCGATTTGACCGGGAAATTCGATATGCTTGGGGTTGGGCACACGGTTTTGATCGGGGGCGACTATCTACTGGATAGATCGTTCAATTCATTTTTTGGGTTCTCGCGGTTCCCGCAGTCAGCTGTGAATTATAACTTCCCAGTGTATACGTTCGCACCTACATATAACTGGTTGTATAAGAACTCAAATGCCGGCCTGACCGCGCTCGCCCGCCAGCAATGGCTCGGCTTCTACGTTCAGGACCAGATGCGCCTGCCCTATAATTTCTTTCTTTTGGCCGGCGCTCGCTATGATCGAGCGGTCAGTAACAGCAATCCTTTCGACGGAAAGGGCGAGCGCCTGGCGAATAACTCACAACGCGTGACGCCGCGCGTTGGTCTCTTATGGCGCCCAATCGAAGTATTCAGCGTCTACGGCAGTTATACGGAGAATTTCGGCGCCGCAGGCGGCCGCGCCGGTCCGGCGGCGCAACAGCAAATCCTGCCGTCTCAGACCGCCACCCAGTGGGAAGTTGGCGCGAAAACGGAGCTCTTCGATAAGCGACTAACCGGAACCCTGGCATTGTACGACCTGCGAAAGACCAACATTGCGGTCCCTGATCCGGATCCGGTGCGGGCGTCGCAGGGATACAGGATCATCAATGGCGAGGTGCGAAATCGAGGTATAGAGCTCGATGTCTCGGGTGAAATTCTACCAGGCTGGAGAATCATCGGCGGCTATTCCTATATCTATTCCGTCGTCACTAAAGACAGCGGCGTCATCAGGGATCCTTTAGGAACGACTGTAAGCGTCAACGGTTTCCAGGGCTTCACGCCGCCGGACGTCTCACGTCACATGGGCAGCGTTTTCACGACCTACGAGATGCAGGACGGAGACTTGAAGGGCTTGAAATTTGGCGGCGGGGTGAATGGGCGCACCAAGGCCTATGGCGACAGCCTCAACTCTTTCCATGTCCCGAGCTACGCCATCTTCAATCTGATGGCTTCCTATGCCTGGAACTTCAGCGGCTACAAGCTGACGGGGCAAATGAACGTCGATAATCTCGCCGACACGCGATATTACCCGTCTGGCTTCAGGGGCCCTCTGCAGGTGAGCGTCGGCGCCCCGCGCACGATCAAGGCCCAACTGCGGGTGGACTTTTGAGTGTGAGCCGCGCCTTCTGCGTGAGCGCGCATCGGTGGGCGGGCCTGACGACGGCGGGGTTTCTCGTCATCGTTGGACTGACTGGAAGCGTGCTGGCGTTTAGGGATGATTTGGATGTCTTGCTCAACCCCGACCTGCTAACCGTCGCCCCGCGCGAGACGCCGATGCTCGATCCCTTGACGTTGAGGGATCGAGCGCTGCGCCTGCATCCAGGCGCACGAATCGACGAGGCTCCGCTTCACCTGGATGGCGGGCGATCCTACGAGATTCGCGTTCGGCCGAAAGACAGCGACGGAACGGAACGATTGCTCTTCCTTTATCTCGATCCCTATACGGGCGAGCGGATCGGGGAGAGGGCGTGGGATCGCAACGCGTTTGGAAGACGAGGCGCCCTTTTCTTCATCTATCGGCTGCATTATGCGCTGGCGGCGCCTGCATCCTTCGGCGCGTTGGGACGCTATGTTCTCGGCGCGGTCGCGCTGATTTGGACGGTCGATTGCTTCGTCGCGTTTTTTCTGACGCTTCCTGTTGCGCGCCGTAAGGAGACGAAAGGCGGCGGCAAATCTTGCTGGCGGCGCTGGCGCTCCGCCTGGCTGATAAAGTTGGCGGGAGGCTTCTACCGTATCAACTTTGATGTGCACCGCGCTTCCGGCCTATGGACTTGGGCGCTCCTCTTTGTCTTCGCGTGGTCGGGCGTCATGTTCAACCTCAATGAGGTCTATGCGCCTGTCACGCGCGCGTTGCTTGGGTTATCGCAGCCCTTGGCGGGTCTCCCCTCGCCCGCCGCACGCACCAGCGAGCCTAGCCTTTCATGTCGGGCGGCGCACGCCAGGGGCCGCATTCTGATCTCTGAGCTGGCGGCGCGCGAAAGTTTTGAGATCAAGAACGAACAGGCGTTGGTCCTCGATCGAGGACACGCTTTCTATAAGTATTCTGTCCGCAGCTCCAGAGACATTGGCGAGCATGCGCAAACCACCGTTTTCTTTGACGCGAATGACGGCTCTCTTCGGCTCGCCTCTTTGCCGTCGAGCGATCACGAACTCGCGGGCGACAAAGTCTCGAGATGGTTGCGCGCACTGCACACAGCCTCCGTCTTTGGTCGGCCCATGCATATCCTTGTCTCCGTCATGGGCCTGCTCGTTGCGGTTCTCTCGATCAGCGGAGTCTACATCTGGTGGCGGAAGCGGGCGGCGCGATTTACGCATGCCGGGCGCCTGTTGAAGGCAAGCACCGCCGCGGAGACCGCTTCTCGAGCATTGCTGTAAGAGGAAGGCTCTGTGCAATGGATCACAATAGCCAAGGCCGTAGGATTGATCGCCTGCGCCGCGCTGCCGAAACCCAATACCGCGCCGGGGTCAACCCCTTTCAAAACGTCGCTGACGTCTCGCGCGCCCTGCAGAGCGACGCCTCGACGACCAAGGAAGCCGCCGAAGCCTTTGCGCGCGCCGATCTCGAAAAAGTCCGTTCCCAGCAAAGCGCAGCGCCGTCTCAGCGCTCCCCGTCGTCGACGCGCAGCGCACTTATCTTGCCATAAGAATACAAGCCGAAGCTAACCAGCTCACCAATTCCGTCGCGCTCTTCACGGCGATCGGAGATGCGACGGTTTGATCCCGCAACATGTTGCGTCGAGCGTCGAGAAGTCTAGCGCGATCAATCAGCCCAAACCCGCGACGCCGTTCGATCTTGCGCGAATGTGGTAGCGGGTTCGTGGGAATTCTGCATACAATGGAGGAGTAGGAATTTACGATAACCAACTGAATTACTGAGATAAACAACAAACATGGTAGCGGAGGTCCGTTACCGCCGATCCCCCCGACTGAATTCACAGGCCTTTTTGCTTTCAATGACAACGAAGACCAAAGGTGAGCGCAACTCTTTAGTAATTCAGAGTCGTTCCGGCGATATGGAACATCACAAACACATAAGCGATCATCAGTGCGCTGGCCGCCAGAGCACATTGATGGAGCCAAATCCAAAGTCCGCCGACACGTCTTCGCCATAAATCGAAAGCGGCGAAAACGGCTACGCCCGCGCCCAGCACGCCAAGCCAGGCCAGCGCATAGATGGCGAGTAGAACGGGATCGAATTCATCGTCGAGTTGGCCGGGATCCACCTTCGCGAAAATGAAAGCAGCGCCCGCGATCACGATCATATCTAGCAACAAAAAGAACTGCACCGCGATTTGGAGGCGACGGTCCCGCGCGCCATGGCGAGAAGGCAGCTTGCGCCAATGCCGCCATAGAGCGATGGCGGGGTAAGCGAGAAGAGTAGCCAGCATCAACGACGAGCTTGCGAGTACCGCCGGGACGATCCAGCGCGCGTTGAGGAACCAGGGAACTCGCAATAGTCGGAGGGCTGGGGCGGCGAAATATGGGTCTACGTCGTCCACGGCCTCAAGCAGGCGACCAGTCGAGTTCTCATAGACGTTCTCCCCGATACGCTTCAATTGCTCGCCGGAGCCGAACGGCCAGGACGCGGATGAAAAGCTCAGGCTTCCGTCGGAGTTCTCGGTGACGAGGCGTTGCGCCAAAAGCGCCGAAATTCGGAAGAAGGTCGAGTCGGAACGTCGGCTCGACTGGTAGACGCCAACGAGGCGCGAGGGCCGCACACGAGTGGACGTAGGATAGCTAGGCGAAGCCGGCAGAAAATGTTCGACGATCGCCTTCACCGGGTCTGGTACGACCTTCTGATCGCTGTATCCGTCGCGCGAGACGAACACGCCAAGGCCATGTTCGCGGAAAATTTCGAGGTCGCTGAAGAACGCTTGAGTCGCGCCCCCGTGGCCGATCGCCTCGACTCCTCCGATGCGCCGACCGAAAAATACGAGGCCGAGCCAACCTGCCTCAGTCCGATCACTCGGCGTCAACATCTCCTCAAGCCGGGCGCGCGGGAGAATTTGCGCGCCGTCAAGTTGGCCTCCGTTGAGCAGGGCGCGCATGAAACGCTCCATGTCCTCACCCGTTGCCGAGAGAGCGCCAGCTGGAGAGGCGTGTATGGTTTCAAAATCGTTTAGCGGCGGCCGGCCGGCCCCGCGATATCCCCTAGCCATAAGCGGCGCCAACCGCTCGGGCAAGGGCTGGCGGAAAGTTGAATGATCCATACGCAGCGGCTTGAGAATGTGCCGCTCGACATATTCGGGGTAAGCTTCGCCGGAAACGCGCTCTACAACGTAGCCCGCGAGAGCGACGCCGTAATTGGAATATGCAGGAACACTGCCTGCCGGAAAAAGCCGGAGTGGAAGCGACTTCGCAACCCAGAGTCCAAGCTCCATCGGCTTAGGCCCACTAGAATACAGGTTCTTTATGTGATCCTCGAAGCCTGCGCTATGCGTGAGAAGGCGACGAAGCGTCACCGCCTCCCCGCCTGGCGGCGTCGAAATCGGGAACCCGATATAGTCGGAAACATCCCGGTCGAGGTCCACTTTACCCTGATCAACCAGTTGCATCACCGCGATGCCGGCGAAGAGCTTTGAGATTGATCCAGGACGCAAAAGCGTTCGGTCGGGAGTAAATAATCGCTTCGTCTCCGAATCGGCAAATCCGTAGCCTTTAGCGAAGATCGGGCCGTCGCGACGCGTAACGACCACGACCGCGCCAGTCCCTCCATGGGCGAGCCATTCATTCATGATCGGGTCGACGACTCTCGCCATCTCTTCGCCTTCGAAATTCGCTGGCTGTGCGCTCGTCACCGTCAGCAATTCAACGCCTAGGCTCAGAGTCGCAAGCATTGAAAATGAACACGCGAATCTTGTCAAAGAATTGAACCGCATCGTCGTGCTTCCTTCACGCAGTTTGGCGCAGCGGCATTGCAACCGATCTCCGGATTTGAACTATGAAGGAACGTGATCCCGTGTTGATCTGCGCCTCTGTGTTTCTATCCGCCGACCTCCGGGTGTCGTGGAATCACGACCCTCATGGTCGTTCCGCCTCCGGGTGTTTCATGAATTGAAATTGCGCCGTTGTGGCATTCAATGATCTCCCTTGTGATTGCAAGTCC
>NZ_JAKFWS010000024.1 GCF_021731785.1 Methylocystis sp. | reverse complement strand
AATCCTACGATGATATCGTCGATCACTGCTGTGATGCGTGGAACAGCCTCGTCGAACAACCCTGGCGCATAATGTCCATCGGGCTGCGCGAATGGGCCTATCGGTTCTAATCAACGCGGGTTGGTATAAGCCATCGCCCGTTCGGCCTAAACCACGCCAAGGACGACCTTTTCGAAGCCCTCGCGGATCTCCTGCTCCTTGAGCTTCCTGCCGATGAAGACGAGGCGCGCCTCGCGCTTCTCGCCTTCCTTCCATTCTCGTTGCAGATCGCCGTCGAGGATTTGATGAACGCCCTGGAAAACGAACCGCCGCGGCTCGTTGCTGAAGGCGATGATTCCCTTGCTGCGCAGAATGTCCGGCCCCTCGCGCTGAATGAGGTCATTGAGCCAGGGGACAAAGCGCTCAGGGTCGACCGCGCCCTCGTGGCGAATTGAAACGGAATGCATCTCGTCATCATGGAAATGCGTCATCCCGGCGTGATGCGCGTGATGATTCTTATGCGCTTGATGCTCATCATCATGATGGCCATGATGATGGTCGTGGCCGCAATCGGGACCGCATTCATGCTCATGCTCGTGATGCGCGTGGTCGTGATCGTGGCCATCTTCTTCAGCGTCGAGGAAGGCCGGCTCGATTTCGAGAATGCGATCGAGGTCGAAGGCGTTGCGCTCCAAGACCGCCTGCAGGGGAACATCCGATCTCACCGCGCGATGCAGCGCGGCGTAAGGATTGATCGCGCGGATACGGCCTTCGACTTCGGCGAGTTCGTCGTTTGAAACGAGGTCGGTCTTGTTAAGGACGATCACGTCGGCAAAGGCGATCTGACTCTTGGCTTCAGGCGCATCCTTCAGCCGCTCGCCGAGCCATTTGGCGTCGGCGACCGTCACTACCGCGTCGAGCCGCGCCGCCTCCTTGACGTCGGCGTCCATGAAGAAGGTCTGCGCAACCGGGGCAGGATTGGCGAGGCCGGTCGTCTCGACGACGATCGCGTCGAACTTGCCGCGACGGCGCATCAGCCCCTCGAAAATGCGAATGAGATCGCCGCGCACGGTGCAGCAGATGCAGCCGTTGTTCATCTCGAAGACTTCTTCGTCGGCGCCGACCACGAGATCGTTGTCGATGCCGATCTCGCCGAACTCGTTGACGATGACGGCATAGCGCCGTCCATGATTCTCAGTGAGAATGCGATTGAGGAGCGTCGTCTTGCCGGCGCCGAGATAGCCGGTGATGACGGTGACGGGGATTTTGTCGGTCATTTTTTCTCCTGCGGAGAAGCCAGTCGGCAGTCGGCAGTCGGAACGCGGGCACGACTGCCCCTCACGGCGCGAGGGCTTTGGCGAGTTGTTTCACATTATGGCGCATCATGTCGATATAGGTTGCGCCATCGCCCTTCGCGTCGGACAGCGCATCGGAATAGAGCACGCCGCCCATGCGGGCGCCGGTCTCGCTGGCGATCCTCTTGGCGAGGCGCGGATCGGCGATATTTTCGATGAAGACCGCGGCAACCTTATGCGTCTTAACGGCGTCGATGATTTTTGCGACGTCACGCGCGCTGACGTCGGCTTCCGTTGACATGCCTTGCGGCGCCAGGAATTCGATGCCGTAGCGCGCGGCGAAATATTCGAAGGCGTCATGGGTCGAAACCACTCGGCGGCGCTCTTTCGGGATGGCGGCGATCGCCTGCTGAATTTCGGCGTCGAGCGCGTCAAGCTTCGCGAGATAGGAATCGGCATTCGCCTTATACGTCGCGGCGCCCTCGGGGTCGGCGGCAATTAGCGCTTCCCGGATCGCCTCGACATAGACCTTTGCGTTGGCGACGTCCTGCCAGGCGTGCGGATCTTCGCCCTCTTCGTCCTTGCGCGCCGTTATCCCCTTGCCAAGCGTGACGACGTCGCCCTTGCTCTTTGTCGCGGCGATCAGACGTTCGAGCCAGCCCTCAAAGCCGAGGCCATTGACGAAAATGAGCCGGGCTTGGGCGATGCTGCGGCCGTCCGCGGGACTGGGCTCATACACGTGAGCGTCGCCGTCCGGACCGACGATTGTGGTGACGGATACACGGTCGCCGCCAACCTGCCGCACAAAATCGCCGATGATCGAAAAGCTGGCGACGACAGGAATTTTGCGCGCCTCCGCCTTCGCTGGCGCGATGATAGCAGCGAGGGAAAGCGCAATCGCGCGGCGGCGTGTGAACATTGCTCTATCCTTCGAGATGCCGGCGCGGCCGCTTTAACCGCAGCACTCCGCCGGCGCGGCCGAAAATCATTGAGATCAAATAGACGACGCCCGCGGCGAGAATTATGGCGGGTCCAGTCGGCGCGCTAGTCTCGTTAGAAAAGACGAGACCGCCGTAGCCGCAAAGGGCGCCAATCGTCGCGGCGAGTGGCAAGGCGACGGCGAGATCGCGCGTCCACAATCGCGCCGCGGCGGCGGGAAGCATCATCACGCCGACGGCCATCAGCGTGCCAAGCGCTTGAAAACCTGCGACGAGATTGAGCACCACAAGGGCAAGGAAGAGGAAGGGCGTGAATTCGCCGAAGGCGCTGGTCTGGCGCAGAAACAGCGGGTCGAGCGTGTCCATCACCAGCGCCCGATAGAAGAGCGCTATCAGGACGAGCGTTACGGTTGAGACGCCGACGAGCATCAGCAGCGCGGCGTCGTCGAGGCCGACGACCGAGCCGAACAGCACGTGAAGCAGATCGACGTTCGAGCCGCGCAGCGACACGAGAGTCACGCCGAGCGCCAGCGAGACGAGATAAAAGGCTGCGAGCGAAGCGTCCTCGCGCAGCGTGGTGAATCGCGAGGCCGCGCCGGCGGCGAGCGCGACGACGAGGCCGGCGACGAGACCGCCAATGGTCATCGCCGGCAAGGACAGGCCGGCGACGAGATAGCCGACGGCGGCGCCGGGCAGGATCGCATGGGACAGAGCGTCGCCGGCAAGCGACATGCGCCGAAGGATCAGGAACACGCCGAGCGGGGCGCCCGAAACGGCGAGCGCGAGGGAGCCAACGAGCGCCCGTCGCATGAATTCATAATCGGCGAAGGGCGTGACGAAGACGTCAATGAACATGGAGCTTAGCTTTGGCGTCAAACTCGTCGCGCAGACATTCGCGCGCGCGTTCGTCAAAGGCTTCCGACATGGCGCGGGCTTGGACGAGATTTTTTTGGCAAAGGGCGTCGCGCGTGTCGCCCCAAAAGATGCATTCGCGCGCGAGCAGCAGCGTGCGCGGAAACGCCCGGCGAACGATGTCCAGTTCATGCAGTACGGCGACGACGGTACGCCCCTCGGCGCGCCAACGTGCGATCAGCGCCAGCAGATCGTCGATCGTGGCTTCGTCGATCGCGCCGAAAGGCTCGTCGAGAAGAACAATCGGCTGATCCTGCACGATAAGTCGGGCGAACAGCGCCCGCTGCATCTGTCCGCCGGACAGCGTTTCCAATGTTCGCGATTCAAAACCGACAAGCCCGACCGTTTCGATCGCAGCGGCGACGCGTGCGCGCTCGGCTGTGTTCAGCGCCGCCCAAAGGCCGATACGCGCCAAAGCGCCCATCGCCACGAAATCCCGCACGTCGATCGGGAAAGCGCGGTCAATGTCGACGACCTGCGGCAGATAGGCGGCGGCGCGAGGCGACGCGCCGACAAAATCGATGGCGCCGCCAAGCGGCGCGAGAAGTCCGGCGAGTCCTTTGAGCAGCGTCGACTTACCCGCGCCGTTCGGGCCGCAGACCGCGAGGCCTTCTCCGGGCGCGATCTCGCCTTCGAGGTGATGAACCGCCGGGCGGCGATCATAGCCGAGGGTGAGATTGAGGAGCCGGATTGCCGGCGCGGCCGCGGCCGCGTTCAATGCAGCGCCCAATAGACGGCGGCGCAAAGAGCTGCAAGCAGCGGCGCCGCGACGCTTAGGCGTGCGCCGGCGGAGGCGCCGAGCGCCGAAAGCCGGGTCTCGGGGACACGCCCGGCTGCGCCGGGAGCGTCGGCGTGCGCATGGTGGGGCAGGGCGCGTTCGTGCGTCGTCGTGTCGAGCATGGCCAATGTTATATTGTAACGCTACCTTTGAACAAGTCGGCCGCTGCGCTTTCTAGGCGTCCACCGGCACCTCGTTGCGCTGCGCCAGTATAGGTTGAGGCGCGTTCGCGGCAATTGGCCGTGGACAGGGAAGGGCGACTCTGTTATCTGCAGCCGCACGGGTCAGGCGCTCCGTCAGCGCCCGGCGACCTATTCCCAATTCGACCGCTTGCCGACGATTCGTCGCAGCGCGCCAAACACAGGATGGATACGTGCAAGTTCTCGTTCGCGACAACAATGTCGATCAGGCTCTCAAAGCTCTGAAAAAGAAGATGCAACGTGAGGGCATCTTCCGCGAAATGAAACTGCGCGGCCATTATGAAAAACCATCCGAGAAGCGCGCGCGCGAGAAGGCCGAGGCGGTCCGCCGCGCCCGCAAGCTTGCGCGCAAGAAACTCCAGCGCGAAGGCCTGCTGCCGGTAAAGGCCAAGCCAGTCGGCCGCTGAGCCAGGCTCTTGTCGAATTCTCGCCGGATTGCGGGCGCTTTTTTTGAGAACAGCCCGACGAAGAGACTGCGAGACGGCGTTTACGGCTTGGGAGGTTCGGAAGGCATGGTCTTTTGCCGTGCGGCGGCTGTGCGCCGCCAAGCTTCGCCCCTATCCCGTCAGGCCCTGACGCGCAGCGTCGCGGCGCTCGCCATCCTCGCTTTGGCGGGCTGTGAAACCGCGAGCGGCATTCGGCCGCCGGGCCGCGGCATCGCCGAAATCGCCGACACCGACCCCAGGTCAGCCTCGGCCAATATTGATTCGCTCAGCGAAGTGATTCGCCGCAATCCATCGAGCGCCGAGGCCTACAATACGCGCGGCGTCGCTTACGCCAGAGTCGGTCGATTCCAGGAGGCGGTCGGCGACTTTACGCAGGCGATCAAGCTCGAGCCCAACAATGCGCCGGCCTATACCAATCGCGCGCTGGCGCTTCGTCAAATGGGGCAGAGCGAGGCCGCCCGCGCTGACTTCGACCGCGCCATCGAAGCCAATCCCAAACATGCGCCGGCTTACGTCGGTCGCGCCAATTTGCTGCGCGCGCAGGGCAATCTCGATCAGGCGCTTGCCGATCTCGACCAGGCCATCCGACTTAATCCCGAAAGCGCGCAGGCGTTTCACGCGCGGGGACTCATTCACCAGAAACGCGGCGACCACGCCCGCGCCGTGACCGATTTCGACAACGCAATCGATCGCGACCCCTTTGCCGCGGCGCCCTATTTGGCGCGCGGCGAAAGCCTGGTGGCGCTCGGCAAATACGACAAGGCGGTCGAGGACTTCAACGCTGCGCTCAACGTCGACAGCAAGAGCGCGCTCGCCTGGGCCTGGCTCGGCGTCGCTTACGACAAGAGCGGCAATCGGCCGAAGGCGCAGGAGTCCTATCAACGCGCGCTCACCCTCGATCCGCAGCAGCCGATCGCCAGACAGGGCATGGGACGCGGTTAGGTTTGTTAGGCGCGCTGATCCTCGCGCCACTGCCGATAGACCGCGATCGCCAGAGCGACGGCCAGTACGAGGGCGCAGCCACCGATCGACAGCCAAAGTTCAAGCGCGCCATGGTTCGCGACATGAACAAATTTCGGCAGCGCGGGGTCAGCGGCCGCCATGTCGCCGGCAACCCATCCCAAAAGGCCGGCGCCGGCCCAGACCAGCGCCGGAAACCTCTCCAGCACCTTCAGTAGCGCGCCAGCGCCAAACATCACGATCGGCACCGACACGAGCAGTCCGAAGACGATGAGATTGGTCGAGCCGCGCGCCGCAGCGGCAATGGCGATCACATTGTCGAGCGACATGACCGCGTCCGCCATGATGATGGCGCCGACCGCGCTCCAGAGGTTGGGCTTTGCCTTGACGTCCGAATGCTCGGTTTCATCGATCAGCAGTTTGACGGCGATGATCAGCAGCAAAATGGCGCCGACGATTTTCAGATAGGGAATCGCCATAAGCTCGACGATGACGAGCGTGAACGCGATGCGCAGAACGATTCCGCCGAGCGCGCCAAGAAACACTCCCCAACGCCGCTGGCGCACCGGCAGCTGCCTGCATGCGAGCGCGATCAAGATCGCGTTGTCGCCCGAGAGCAGCAGGTTGATCCAGACGATCTCGAAGACTTCCCAACCCGTCGCGAATTCTAGCGGCATGCGCCCTTACCTGCCGGGCGAAGCCCGTTCATTGTGATGGAGACTGGAGCTTTTCAGCTGGAGCGATTGCACGCCATAAGTTTGCATAGCGGCATTTTGCTGAGGAAGAAAGACATCGCTAAGCTTCTTTGGCGCCGGCTTTTTTTCGTAATCAACAGGAACAACGGCCTTCACCGCGTGTTCTGGCGGGAAGCGTCGCACGTTGGACAATGGCGTCACTTAAGTTGCGCGCAGCAGGAGGTTACCATGGGCATGGCACAGCCAAACGCCAACCTGATTTCCAGCGACAAGGTGGAAGGCACCGATGTATATGACGGGTCCGGCAGCAAGATTGGCGAAATTGACCACCTGATGATTGATCGCGTGTCCGGCATGGTGCGCTATGCGGTCATGACGTTCGGCGGCTTTCTCGGCATCGGCGAAGGCGAGCATCCGTTACCCTGGAAGGCGTTCCGCTACGACACCAATCTCGGCGGCTACGTCGCCAATGTGACGGAAGAGCAGTTGCAGAACGCTCCCGAATACGCCGGCGAAGAGAACTGGGCTGATCGCGATTGGGAAACCAGGCTGAACAAGAATTACGGGTCCGCTCCCTATTGGGAGGAGACCAGCACGTCCGCGTCAACGCGTGACGAGTCGGCGCGCGGCTGGTGACATCCGTTGCCTTAGCCGTCGAAAGGCGAAGCCAACTTGGCTTCGCCTTTTTTGCGGCCATATTTCTTTTTCAGCCTCGCCTCTAAAAACCGTTTGTGAGGGCTCAATTCCATGCGTATCGCCTTAGCCGCAATTTTCGCGTGCTGCGCGTTCGGCGGCGTCGCCACCGCCGGTGAAACCATATCGCAGAATGCGCGCCGCGCCGAACTTGAATCGATCCTCAAGCGCGTCAAACTTCCACCGGGCTTCTCGATCTCGCTCTATGCGATCGCGCCCGGCGCCCGCACTCTCGCGGTCGGGCCGGAAGGAAAGGCCATTTTTGTCGGCACGCAAGAGAAAGATGTCTATGTGATGACGCCGGGCGAGAACAGCGCCGCCGCAGTCGAACGTTTCGCGCCGTCGATGCCGTTCATCATGCCGCATGGCGTGTGTCTCTCAGCGGATGGCGCGCTTTTTCTTGTCGAGCGCAACCGCGTCACCCGTTTCGACGACGCCGAAAACACATGGCGGGACGCCTCGGCGAAGGCGAAGGTCGTCGTCAAGTCTGGCGATCTCATTCCAAGGAGCGAAGAGAGCCGCGGCCATGCTTCTCGCGTGTGTCGAATAGGTCCCGACAACAAGCTCTATATTTCGCTCGGCCAGCCGCACAATGTCGCGCCGCCGGATAAGCTCCCGCTCTATGAGAAAACGGGAATTGGCGGCATTATCCGCATGACTCTCGACGGATCGGACCGCGAAGTCTTCGCGACGGGCATTCGCAATTCGGTGGGCATAGTCTTCGATGCCGACGGGTCGCTCTGGTTCACCGACAATCAAGTCGACTCGATGGGCGACGATCGGCCGCCGGGCGAAATCAATCGCGCCGACAGGGCGGGATTGAATTTCGGCTTTCCCTGGTATGGCGGCGGACATGTGCGCACTAATGAATATGCGCGCGTCGAGCCGCCGAAAGACGTCGTCTTCCCCGTCGTAGAGACCGCGCCCCACGCCGCCGATCTTGGCATAACATTTTACCGCGGCGACATGTTTCCCAACGAATATCGAGGCGCGCTGTTTTACGCGCAGCACGGATCATGGGATCGCAGCGCGCCGATCGGCGCACGGGTGATGGTCGCGCTTTCGGGAACGGCCACGAGCACGCCATTCGCCGAGGGCTGGAACGTCGGTACGGGATACTATCTTGGTCGACCGGTCGACGTCGCGGAACTTGCGGACGGCTCGATCCTCGCTACGGACGACCAGAACGGCGCGATCTACCGGATCACTTACCAAAAGCCATGAGCCGGGTTGCAAGCGCGCGGCCGTCATGGCCCGCACACAGCGCGTCAATCATTAGACCCGCCTCCACGCCCGGCGTGCGCGCCAGCGTGAAATCGGCGGCGCGCGCCGTCCCGCCGCGCTCTGTCAATAATCGCAGAGTACGTCCAGCTTGCGCGTCGAGATGGGCGCGCAGCGCCGTCTCGCCCTTATCGCGCAAGCGCGCGGCGCGCGCCTTCGCGATCTGTGGCGCGAGCTGCGGCATGCGCGCCGCGGGCGTTCCGGGGCGCGCGGAAAAAGGAAAGACATGGAGATGGGTGAGCCCGCAGTCGTCGACCATGTCGAGCGTTGCGGAAAACATCTCTTCGGTCTCGGTCGGAAAGCCAACGATGAAGTCGGCGCCAAAAACGATGTCGGGCCGCGCTCTGCGCAGCGCGCGGCAAAAATCGATGGCGTCGTTTCGCGAATGGCGCCGCTTCATGCGCTTCAAGATCAGATCGTCGCCGGACTGCAGCGACAGGTGAAGATGCGGACAAAGCCGCGAGTCGTCGGCAAAAGCGGCGATAAGATCGTCGTCGACTTCGATGCAATCGACGGAAGACAGGCGCAGCCGTTCGAGCTGGGGAAGTTCGCGCAGCAGCAGGCGCACGAGCCGTCCGAGCATCCAGCCCTCGCCAAGATCGACGCCATAGCTCGTGAGGTCGACGCCAGTGAGGACAATCTCCCTTTTGCCGCTTGCAACGAGCGCGCGCGCCTGGGCGAGGGCTTCGCTCGGCTGCGCCGAGCGCGCCTGGCCGCGTCCGAACGGAATGATGCAGAAGGTGCAGCGATGATCGCAGCCGTTTTGAACGGCGAGGAGCCCGCGCGTGCCCTCAGCGCTTGCGAGCGCGCGATTTGGCGCATGTTCGGCGAGAACCTGCGTGACGCCGCCGATCTCGGCGAAGCCTTGCGGATCGAGCCTAGCCGCGCAGCCGGCGACGACAATCTCCGCTTGCGGCCGCTCGCGATGCAAGCGGCGAATCGTCTGGCGCGCTTGCCGCGTCGCCTCGCCTGTGACGGCGCAGGTATTGACGACAATGGTTTCGCGCGCGCTCGCATGCGCTTTTGCCAGGGCCTGCGACTCGACGGCGTTGAGCCGGCAGCCGAAGGTCACGACCTCGGCGTTGCGCAGCGGCGCGTTCACGCGGCAAGTTCCTGAAAGATTTGGGGATCGAGCGTCGTTTCGAATTCGAATTCGACAGGCCCGGTCATCAGCACGTGATCGTCGGCCCGCCATTCGATGTTGAGATCGCCGCCCGGCAGCCGCAGACGCGCGGCGCGATCGCCGAGCCCTGCGCGCGCCGCGGCGACGAGCGTCGCGCAGGCGGCCGAGCCGCAGGCTCTGGTCGCGCCGGTCCCGCGCTCCCAGACGCGCAGCAAAATGTCGTCGCGAGCAAGCATCTGCGCGAAGCTGACGTTGACGCGTTGAGGAAAGAGCGGATGACGTTCGACAAGCGGACCAAGCGTCTCGAGATCGATCAATGTGGCGTCGTCGACAAAGAACACCGCATGAGGATTGCCCATGCTGGCCGCGGAGAAATGCGCCGGCGCGCCGGCGACCGGCGGATCGAGCGCGACCTCGCGCGTATCCTCGACGGCGCGCGCAAGCGGGATCTCGCGCCAATCCAGCCGCGGACGGCCCATGTCGACCGTATAAACCGTGTCGGCCTGACGTTGCGTCTCGATGAGGCCGGCGTCGGTCTCGAGACGCAGCGCCTCCTTGCCCTCCCGCGCCAGAGCATAGGCGACGCAGCGCGCTCCATTGCCGCAGGAGGCGGAAAGCGAACCGTCGACATTGTAGATGCGCATGAAGGCGTCGTCGCCCGACCAGCGCGGCCGATGGAGCGCCATCAGCTGATCGAACCGCAGGCCGGGCGCATTGGCGATGGCGCGCGCTTCCTGCGGCGCAAGCTCGTGGTCGCTCCCGCGCAAGTCGAGAACGAGAATCTCGTTTCCCGCGCCGTTCATGCGCAAAATCTGAAGATGGTCGAGCGGATGCGCCATGAGGCAGTTTTCGCCTATTCTTCGGGGGACGCGCTCGTATATAGAGAAGGCCGCGCCCAAGCGCCACTGCGTCCGCCGGACGCCTGCCGCAGCGAGCGCCGAAATGCCACGATGGCCGGTTAGAGCGCTCGACCATGGAAGAAGAACCGGGTTTGCTGGACAGCCTGCGACGCCATTGGCGGGCGCTGGCGATCTTCACGATTCTTGTGGCGGGCGCCGCCATCTATTCGGAACGCGCGCTGCTTCCCGGCCGCGGCGTGGAAGAGACGGACAAAGCCGTCGCGCCGCAAAACCCTGTCGCGCCGCCGGTCGCTGCGCCAGTCGAAAAGCCCGGCGAGACGAAGGACGCCGCGCCTGGCGAGGCGAAACCCGGAGAGGCGAAGCCCGCCGAGGCCGGCCCGCCGGCGAGCCCCGCCGACGACGCTGCCCAGGCGGTGATGAGCCAGACCGTGACCGTCGACGCGCGGCCCGCCGCCGTGATCAAAGGGCAGGGCAAATGGGAGGACGCCGCCAAGATGCTCTCCGAGGCCCTCGCCAAAGTCAACGACGCCGTCGGCAAGGCGGGACTTGCGGTCAATGGCCGGCCCTTCGCCGTTTTCACCAAGACTGACGATGCCGGCTTTTCATTCGAGGCGATGGCGCCTTTATCGGCGGCGCCGGAAGGCGCGCCGAAATTGCCCGAGGGCGTCGGCATCGGCGCTTCGCCCGCCGGCAAGGCGCTGAAATTCCAGCATCGCGGCGCCTATGATGAGATCGAGGCGACCTATGAGGCGATCGCCGCCTATCTCGACGAGAAGGGGCTCGACACCAAGGACCTCATCATCGAGGAATATCTCACCGACTTTAAGGGCGACGACGCGAATGTCGACGTGGATATTTATGTGTTCTTGAAGTGAAGCAGCGCCTTTAGTCGCGAGCGTCCCTCCGCCCGCGCTGTGAGAGATCGGCTACGAAACGGCGCCAGAGTTGTGAAGGGTTTTCGCCGAAGGCGACTTCAACTGACGGCTCGAACGCTTCGCCCGCTTCGAGCGCGCGAAGAAGCTGCATGAACGCCTTCTCGTCGCGCGTGCGCAGCCAGCCGACGAACATGCCCGCCTGCCGATAGGCGAGCCGCTGGCGCTGGGTGAGCGCATCGAGCTTCGGATGGCGCGGCGGTTCGCGTTCAAAGGCGAGCATGGCGAAGTCGATCCAGCGCCGACCGTCAAGCACGACCCGGTAGCCTTCGTGGATCGCCTGCGCGGCTTCGGCTTCGCTTACCCCTTCGGCGCCGCCGCCGTTCGACGCCATCACCGCAAGACCTTCCGTGAACCATTGCGGCGGGCGCGGCGCGCCAAGCGGCCGCCAGCCGGAGAGATGCACATGCGACAGTTCATGCGTGAGGACGCCTTCAAGACGACCACGCTCCTTGCCACAGAGCGTCGGCGACAACAGCGCGGCGCCGGCGCGCGTCACGGCGGCGATGCCGGGATCATCCATGGCGTTGGCGTTCGCGTAATTCTCAAAAGATGCGTAGACGCCGACGATCGGCGGCTGCGCAAAATGCCGTCCGTGCGCGGCCTCGATCTGCGCAATGGCGGCGGGAAGCAGCGCGGCCGTCTCGGCGGCGCAAGCGCGCGCCTCTGATTCGTAGCGAATGCGCGCATCGTCGGCGAAAGCGGCGAGCAGTCGCGGATCATTCCAGGCTGCGCGCGCAGCGAGGCGAAGCTCTGGCCGCAACATCATCGCGATAGCGAGCGCGGCGGCGCAGACGAGCGCGAAGATGACTGTACGGGTGACGATGCGCGGCATATCCGCGCTCCTTGCGCAAAGGTTACGGCGTCGTCTTGTCGTCCGGCCGATATTCGAGAATGTCGCCCGGCTGACATTGAAGAATTTCGCAGATTTTTTCGAGCGTGTCGAAGCGCACGCCCTTCACCTTGCCGGACTTCAAAAGGCTCACATTCTGTTCGGCGATGCCGATTTGCGCGGCGAGATCGCGCGATCGCATCTTGCGCTTCGCCAGCATCACGTCGAGATTGACGATGATCGGCATCAGACGATCTGCGCGTTGTCATCGGCGATGTCGGCCGCCGTCTTCTGAATATGGGCGAGCGCGAGGAGCGTCGCGAGCAGCATGATTGTCGAAAGATCTTCAGGTCGCAGATAGACCGACACCATATGCGCGCCCGCCGCCTTATGCGCCGTGAGGATGAGCGATGTTAGCGGTCGCGCGGCGATATCGACGAGCGCCGCGATGAGGCCTGCCAGCGCAAGACAGCGCAGCCATCCGGCCGCATCGGGCGTGAAGATGCGCCCCTCAAGATAGCCCGAGAACAGTCTCCAGCCGGCGTAGCAGGCGACAACGAGCAGCGTCCAGATCACGAAGCTGACGCCGAAGGCCGCAAGCCGCTGACCGGCGGACAGGCCTTCGACATCGACCTTCAGCGACGCAAATCGCGAAACGACCATCGACTCGTCGCTCCAGAACGTCGCGATCGTGACGAGAATCCACAGGCAATAGGCGACGAGCGCGAAGCGAAGCGTTTGGCAGAGCCAGCCGATGCGGCGGCGGAGCGAATCGAGGCGGCGGTCGTCAAAGGAAAGGGCGGTGAAGTCAGTCATGGCGGTCTCATTGTGTCGCTTACGTTGACACAGGATAAAATTAATGTCAAACATGAAAATAATATTGTTAAACATGAGTCATCCGATGTCGCGCATTTTCTCTCGTCTGTCCGGCCTGGCGCTTGCCGCCGCCATGTCCGCCTGCAGCCATGTGCCGGTCTCGACCATGTGGGCGCTGCGCAATTTCGACGCCGCTTCCGTTGATCCGGCCGCGCTGCGCGCGGCGGTCCGCCTGCCTGAAACTTTCGAGCCGCAGAGAGGCGGCGTGACTCTGAAAATCGGCTGGTGGCGCGACGGCGAAGAAAACGCGAAGCATGAGATGATTTTCGCGCTGAAGGAAACGACCGCGCCCGAAGACGTCGCGCCGCTCGCCGGCGAGAAGACGGCCGGAACGCGCATTTACGCTTTTCGCGTCGACCCGGCCGACTATGCGGCGATCCGGGCCCGGCAAGAGGAATTTCGCGAAGAGAAGGCGCGCGATCCCGGCAAGACGCATGGCTCCTTCGGCGTCGGCGCCGACGCCTGCCGGCGCGGCGACTTCCCGACGGGCCCGCTGCTGACGACGACCTATTTGCGCACAGAGCCTTCGGGCCCCTATCTCACAGTGCTCAAGAATCTCAACATGCGCGAAGCGGCGACGAAGGAAAAGCCGCTCGATGCGCTCGTGCCGCTTTGCGAGAAATTCTCTAACCACACCGCGACGCCGATGGTCGTAAACCGTTAGGCGGCCCGCGCCTTCTCCATCATCTCGACGAAACGCTTAAAGAGATAATGGCTGTCCTGCGGGCCGGGCGAGGCCTCGGGATGATGCTGCACCGAAAATGCTGGGCGGTCGGTGAGCGCGATGCCGCAGTTGGAGCCATCAAAGAGCGAACGATGGGTCTCGACGGCGTTTGCCGGCAAGCTATCGCGATCGACCGCGAAGCCGTGATTCATCGAAACGATCTCGACCTTGCCGGTGGTGAAATCCTTTACCGGATGATTGGCGCCGTGATGGCCCTGCGGCATTTTCTTGGTCTTCGCGCCGACCGCGAGCGCCATCATCTGATGGCCAAGGCAAATGCCGAAGGTCGGAATTTTCGCTTCAAGCAGCTCGCGGATCACCGGCGCGGCATATTTGCCGGTCTCAGCTGGGTCGCCCGGACCGTTCGAAAGGAAGACGCCGTCGGGCTTGAGCGCCAGAATTTCCCCGCTTGTCGCCGTCGCCGGCGCGACCACCACTTCGCAATCCTGATCAGCGAGAAGCCGCAGGATGTTGCGCTTCACGCCATAGTCGATCGCCACCACGCGAAATTTGGGCGCTCCGTTGCGCGCGCCATAGCCGCCGCCAAGCCGCCAAGTCGTCTCGCGCCAGTCGTAGCGCTCCTTTGAACCGACGCTCGGCACGAGGTCCATGCCGTCGATGCCCGGCCAAGCGGCGGCCTTCGCTTTCAGCGCGGCAATGTCGAAGCGGCCGTCCGGCGCATGGGCGATGACGGCGTTTTGCATGCCGCGTTCGCGAATGAGCGTCGTCAGCGCGCGGGTGTCGATTCCACAAAGGCCCACGATCCCGCGCGAAGCGAGCCAGTCGGCGAGCGTCTTCTGGGCGCGGAAATTCGAAGGATCGGTGCAGGGCGCGCCGAAGATGGCGCCGACGGCGCCGGCGCTGCTGTCGAGATCGACGGTTTCGACGTCTTCCTCATTGGTCCCGACATTGCCGATATGGGGAAAGGTGAAGGTGACGATCTGGGCGGCGTATGATGGGTCGGTGAGGATTTCCTGATAGCCGGTCATGGCGGTGTTGAAGCAGACTTCGCCGACCGCTTCGCCGACGGCGCCGAGCCCGTAACCTTCAATCACTTCTCCACTGGCGAGAATGAGCGCGCCGGTGTGGATCGGCTTCTTCCAGCCATTGTCATGATCGAAGGTCATCCGTGTCGCAAATCCTCTGGCGCCGCCCTTGACAGCGCACCCTCCGCGCGTCATGGCGGGCTTGACCCGGCCATCCACGCGCCGCAGCCCGGCGTGGATGCCCGCGACAAGCGCGGGCATGACGCGGCGGCGTTGGCGGTGGATGTAATCCATCCGATCCCGAAATGGAAACCTTATGCGCGAGAAGATTGCGGAAGACCTCAAGACGGCCATGAAGGCGGGCGAGCGCGCCAAGGTCGACGCGCTGCGGCTGATCAACGCCGCGTTGAAGGACAAGGACATCGAGGCGCGCGGCGCGGGCAAGACCCTCACCGACGACGATCTGCTGGCGCTCTTGCAGAAAATGATCAAAAGCCGTCAGGAATCGCTTGAAATCTATGAAAAAGCGGGGCGCGAAGACCTCGCTGGGAAGGAGCGCGGCGAGATCGCGGTGATTTCCGCCTATCTACCCCAGCAGCTTTCCGAGGCCGAGGTCGCCGAGGCGGTGAAGACCGCGATCGCCGAGACCGGTGCGACGTCGATCAAGGACATGGGCAAGGTCGTGGCTTCACTCAAGGCCAAATACACGGGACGGATGGATTTCGGCAAGGCCAGCGCGGCGGTGAAGGCAGCGCTGTCGGGGTAGCGCGCGTAACGCGCCCTCATGCTGAGGAGCGCCAAAAGGCGCGTCTCGAAGCACGAGGGCGGGTCCTTTACGATAAACAGTTTCCTCGTCCTTCGAGACGGCGGCTTCGCCGCCTGCTCTGGATGAGGAAACTGTTTATCGCTGCGCAATCACCACCACAGCGCAAAAAAATGGTGCGGCGGGCCGCGGCCTTCGCCAAGGCGCAATGCGTCAGCAGCTTCCAGCGCGCCTTCGAGCCAGACTTTCGCCGTTGCGATCGCGTCGATGAGCGGCGCGCCCTTGGCGAGTTCGCAGGCGATGGCCGAGGAAAGCGCGCAGCCCGTTCCATGCGTATGGCGAGTGGCGATGCGGCGGCCGTAAAAGACGCGAATCTCGCCGCCTTCCACGAGCACGTCGACGGGATCGCCCGCGAGGTCGCCGCCTTTGACCAGCACGGCGCGCGCGCCGGCCTCGATAAGCAGGCGTCCCTGAGCGGCCATTTCTTCGATCGTCTGAGCGAGCGGCGTTTCAGTCAGCGCGCTCGCTTCATGAAGATTGGGCGTGACGAGCCGCGCCAGCGGCAGGAGCGTTGCGCGCAGCGCCGCCTCCAGCCCGGCGCAGGCGAGCGACACGCCTTGCGTCGGAACGAGCACCGGATCGAGCACGACGTTGCGCGCCTCATAGCGCGTCAGCGCCTCGGCGACGGCGCGTGCGATATCGGGTGTCGCCGCCATGCCGATCTTGATCGCGTCGGGCGAAATGTCGGACATGACCGCTTCGATCTGCGCCGCGACAATGTCGGGCGCGACGGGGTAGGCGGCCGTTACGCCGCGCGTGTTCTGCGCGGTGAGCGCGGTGATCGCCGCCATGCCGTAGCAGCCGAAGGCCGAAAATGTCTTCAGGTCCGCCTGCACGCCGGCGCCGCCTGAAGGATCCGACCCGGCGATGGAGAGGACGCGGGGGATTTTGCGCAAATGCCCTTACCTTTCCCGCGTCATGGCCGGGCTTGGCCCGGCCATCCACGACGAACGCGCCTGTGACTAATGCCGCCTATATGCAGCGTCCGTTCTTTTCCCTCGCGCAACGTCCCAGCGTCGATGCCCCCGACAAGCGCGGGCATCGCGCTTCCCGTCATGCGCGCCCTCACCCCTTCGGCAGGGTCAGCACGCCGGCGTTGCCGTTTTCCGCGCCGAAGGCAAGCCGCGCGCCTTTCGCATCCCAGGCGAGCGCGCTGATCCGGACGCTGTCACGGTCCTGCGCCGGATGGCGGACCAAAATTTCAGATCCGTCGGTCAGTCGCGTCAGCATGATCAGTCCGTCGTCATAGCCCATGGCGACAACCAGCGCCGCCGGGTGGAAGGCGACGCGCGTCACCACCGCCGAATGGACGCCGCATTCGCGCGGCGCCTGGCCCATCGGCCCTTCCTTGCCGGAGAATGGCCAGACGATGCAGGCGTCGGCGCCAGAGGTCGCGAGCCATTTGCCGTCATGCGACCACGAGAAGCTGCGAGTCTTCCCCGGATAGCCTGCCATGCGCATGTGCTTGCCGTCGGCGACCCGCCATCCATGCAGGGCGTTCTCTTGCATCGACGTGACGAGAAACCTCCCGTCGGGAGAGATCGTGACGTCGAGATGCGAACCCGCCCAGGCGAGCGTTTCCGGATTGCCGGCGTTCGGAAACCACAGCGTCGCGCCGCCGTAATGGGCGATCGCCAGACGGTAGCCCTTGGGAAAGAAAGCGAGTCCGCGCGAGCTTGACGGCAGGTCGAGCGACTTCACTTCGCCCTTGGCCGAGCGGGCGCGCGCTGTCTTTCCGGCCGTCCAGGCGACCGCGCCGCCATGCGCCGCGAGGGCGTCGATCCATTTGCCTTTTTCCTCGACGATGACTTCGACGCCGCCGTTGGCGTCGGTCGCCACGACTCGGCCGTCGTCCCCGCCGGTGACCAGCCGGTCGCCGTCCCGCGCAGCGACGAGGATAGCGGCGTCCGCATGGACGGGAATCCTTCGTCCCTCGACGCCGTCGCCAAACTGGAGCGTTCCGTCGGCGAGCGCGAAGACCGCCGAGCCGCCGAGGAACGCCGCGAAAGCGACGGGCTCTCCAAGCCCCATCGCTTCGACCTGGTCGGTAAGCGTCGCAGACAGCGCCATGGCTATGCGCTGTCCCCGGCAGGCGCGCCCAAACCGGCGGACAGGCGCGGAAGCCGTTTTCGGAACTGGCCGCGCATGACCAGCGCGTAGGCGATGGCGTCGAGTCCGGCGAGCGTCAGCCACCAGAGCTGCTCGGCCGCCGGGCCGAGAAGGCAAATGGCGAAACCCGCGCCGATGCCACCCAAAAGGAACGGCGCAAGCGCCGGACGCGATTGGCCGACGAACAGGCTGGCGCGGGCGGCGACGAGAGCCGCCGCGGCCGCGCCGAGAATGCCGAGATCGAACCAGATCTTGAAGATGAGGCTGCGCGGCGTGGCCGGAGTAAGATAGCCCCCGAGCACGCCCCAGGTCGCAGCGCCAAACCCGTGTCCGATCAGCGTGCGCCAGCCGTCGGCGTCGATCATCTGACCCCAGAAGGCGAGATGTCGGAAAAAGGCGGGCGGATTCTCGGGCCAGAGGAGATGCGTTTCATAGGCGGCGAGCGGGGCGAGCAGCACAATCGCCGCCATGAGCGCCGCAATCGCCGAGGACATCAGTCGCGCCCGGCCGAAGGTTGCGGCGAAGACCGCCGCGCCTGCTGCGAGCGCCGGCATCGCATTCGGGGCGCGCGAGAGATAGCAGGCGAGCGCCGTCGCGACAGCGAGCGCCGCCGCCCAATACCATCGGTCGCGCACCGCGAGCGCGCCCATCGCCGGCCACACCAGCAGGGATAGTCCAAGTCCGGCGCGGCCGAGCGGCCCGACGTCGAGAATGTCGTCGAGCGTATATTGCGGCTTCAGCAGCAAGGTAACCGCCGCGAGCGCGATCGACGCAGCGGCGACGCCGATGGGCAGGAGATTGAGATTAGAGGTTTTTGTGCGCAGCGGAAGAAATCCGGTCGCCAGGGCGACGAGCGCGAGCGTCGCCACGATTTTGGCAAACCGCTCCGCCGGGCCTTCGAAGGGCGTCCAGAGTAGCGACAGCGCCGTCCATGCGGCGAGCAGAAGGGCGGCGAGAAAGGGCGGAGAAAGCATAATCGAGCGCATCGAACGCGCTGAGCCTTCCTCCGGCATGATCGTCGCGGCGGCGAGTAGCAGCGCGGCGCCGATCGGCAACAGCACATAGACGGTCTGGCGCGCCAAAATGGGCGCGATGAGCGAGATCACGAACAGCAAAAACACGCCGATCCGCAGCAGCAGGCGAGACGCCTCTTCTGCGGGCTCGTCGTTGTTGCGGCGCGATAGGACAGACATGGCTGGGCGCGGCTGACTCTGGATCACGATGAGAGATTAGAACGAAATCTCCGGCGCGTAGCCCGCCGCAATGCAGTAAATCCGGGAAAGGGCGCAATTTTTCGGCGACTGTGGCGCTTTTGCTATCGTCTAGGCCGCTTGGCGCCACTCCTGACGAACGGACTCGTCCGTTTCATCCGCCAGTCTCCATCGACGAAGCTCATCAAGCCGCGCCGGCGCCAGCCTGCCGAGCGCCCAGACGGCGGCGCCCCGGACGACGGGAGCGGCGTCTTCTACAAGCCGCTCGGCCTCGGCGGCCAGCTCCGGCCGACCGGAGTTGCCGATCGCGATCAGCACATTGCGCAAGAAGCGGTCGCGCCCGATGCGTTTGATCGGCGAGCCGGCGAAAACCGCCCGGAACGCCGCATCGTCGAGCCGCGCCAATTGCGCGAGCGGCGGGGACTCAAACTCGGGGCGCGCCGCGAGCTTGGCTTCCCGTCCGGCGCTCGCATATTTGTTCCACGGGCAGACGGCGAGACAATCGTCGCAGCCATAGATGCGATTGCCGATCTTCGTGCGAAATTCGAGCGGAATCGGGCCCTTGTGCTCGATCGTCAGATAGGAGACGCAGCGGCGCGCATCGAGCCGATAAGGCGTCGGAAACGCCGCGGTTGGACAAATGTCGAGGCATTTGCGGCACGAACCGCAATGATCCTCTTCGGGCGGGTCGGCCTCGAGCCGAAGATTGGTGAAAATCGCGCCAAGAAAGAGCCAGGAGCCGAAATCGCGCGAGACGAGGTTCGTGTGTTTGCCCTGCCAGCCGACGCCTGCCGTCTGGGCCAGCGGCTTTTCCATGACCGGCGCCGTGTCGACGAATACCTTGGCGTCGCCTGCGCCGGCGCGCTTCAGCATGAATCCGGCGAGCTGTTTCAGCCGACCCTTGATGAGGTCGTGATAATCGCGATTCCTGGCGTAGACAGAAATGGTCGCGCAGTCCGGCTTCGCGAGCGATGCCAGCGGATCTCCATCGGGCCCGTAGTTCAGGCCGAGCATGACGAGACTTGTCGCTTCCGGCCAAAGGGCGTGCGGCGCGGCGCGGCGCTCGGCTGTCTGCAGCATCCAACTCATGTCCCCGTGAGCGCCGACCTGCAGCCAGGCGCGCAGCCGCTCGCCCTGGGCAGGCGCCGCCTCCGCGGGCGCGAAGCGACAGATGTTGAAGCCAAGGTCGAAGGCGTAGGCGCGGATCTCATCCTCGATCGGCGGCGTAGCGCCGACGCGCTTCTCCTGTCGATCTCGATTCTTGCGATTTGCCGTCAGGGCGTTTGAGATGGACGCGTGCATTTCAGGAGGGCGCCAGGAATGGGATCGAGACGATGAACTCCGTGCCTGGATCGCGTTTCGCCATTTCAATCGTCGCATTGAGCTGACGCGTAAATGACGCGATGATTCGCATGCCGAGGCCCTTGCGGTCGCGGGGATCGGCGTTATCAGGCATGCCGTCGCCTTCATCGCGTACTGAAACGATGAAATTCTCCAAATTCCCGCGCGCGACCTGAACCGAAATAACCCCCGAACGGCTTTCGTAAGCGTATTTCGCCGCGTTGGCGATCAGCTCGTTGACGATGAGCGCGGTCGAGACGGCGCGGTCAGTCGGAATGACAATGCCTTCTTCGATTTCGGTGCGCACCTCGCATTGCGCGACGCTTTCGTCGAGATCATGACAGAGCGCTTCGATGTATTTGCCGATGTCCATCCGCTCGACGTCCGAGCCGCGAGACAATCGGTCATGCGCTTTCGCAATGGCGTCCACGCGGTGAGAGGCTTCGTTGAGAAGTTCGGACACCTGTTCGTCGTCTGCATCGTTGGCTTGCAGGCGGAGCATGCTCCCGACGATGGACAGGCTGTTCTTTACGCGATGATTCATTTCTTTGAGCAGCGCTTCGTTGCGCGCGAGCGCCGCTCTTAGCTTGCGCTCTTCCCGCTCGCGTTCGATCGCCATGCCGAGAAGATTCGCCGCGCCCTGCAGAAAAGCGATGTCCTGCTCCCTGAAATCTGCCGGCGAGCGGCTGTCGACTTCCAATACGCCATAAGGCTTTCCGTCGCCTTGCAGGATCACGTTCATCGCCCGGCGAACGCCATGCTGCCGCAGCAATTCGGGGGTCTTGAACCGCGTCTCCTGTTCGAGATGATTGGAGATGACTGGTTGGCCGCTGCGTAACGCGAATCCAGCAGGCGAGTCGAGATCCGCGCCGACTTTCGCGACGCCCACCACGCCGCGACTCCAGCCGACGCCGGCGCGCACCAGAAACTTGTTCTCGGACGGAAGCAGCTCCAGCACTTTGCAGAATTCCGCGTCCAGTCCTTGCGCCGTCAGTCGCACGGTGTCGGTCAGCAGCTGATCGAATGAAGCGCCTTGGAGGGCGGTGACGCCGAGTTCCGCCAATATTTCTTGCTGCCGAATGCGCTGCTGCAGTCCGCGCGATGGATCGGCGTCGGCGGCGGGCTTCGGCTCAACCTTTTCACTCTCGCGCTCGTTTGGTGCGCTCATACGATGGTCCCGTATCGCGGCTACTTGCCTCATTCTACCCGATGGTTGTCAAGCGCGGCCGCAGTGCGGTCTTGCGACAGCGGCGCCTGAGCCTTCATACTGGCGCCGCCCACTCAGCCGACGCTTAGAAATCCAGTTCCGCATAATAGCGGCCCGGCGTAAGTCCTGGTGCCCGATAAGACAGCAGCGGACGAAACGCCGGGCGCGACTTGATGCGCTGATACCAGTGTTTCGCCGCTTCATCTTCTTCCCAAGGCGCGTCGCCGAGGTAGTCGGCGCAGGAAATATGCGCGGCCGCAGCGAAATCGGCGTAGGTCAATCGATCGCCCGCCAGCCAGTTTCGCGCATTCGTGAGATAGCCGATGTAGCGCATATGGTGGCGGATGTTGGCGCGGGCCACGCGCAACACGTCCATATCCGGCGCGCCGCCGGGCGGCGCGAAGCGCTTGTAAACTTTCTCCGTCATCAGCCAGTTGGTGACTTCGTCGAAAAATTTGACGTTGAACCAGTCGACGAGGCGACGAGTTTCGATGCGCGCAGACATTTCCTGCGGCAGGAGACGTTGAGCGCCGCGTTCGGCGCCATAGGTTTCGTCTATATATTCCGCGATGAGATTGGCGCCGGGGGCGACCGTGCCGTCATCGTCGACAAAGACCGGCGTGCGGCCGGCAGGGTCAAGCGCGAGAAACTCAGGGCGACGGTCGCTCGCGCGCTCTTCGATGAGGGTGGCGTCAATTCCGTATTCGGACAGGATGAGCCGGACAAATCGGGAATGGGGACAGAGCGGATGATGATACAGCGTGGGCATGAGGCTTTTTCAAGAGGACGCGTGGCGACGATCGGGCCGGGCTTCTGTATGCTGTTTGGAGTAGCGCAGCTAGCAGGCGGTTTTGCGGCCGTTATAAGCTCATTGGCGCTCAGCTTTGGTTAAGGATATGCCATGATTCGACCGCTGTTCGCACTTTCGCTTGGCCTGATGCTGTTCGCGGCGGCCGGCCATGCCGACACGCTGAAGGATGGCGTCCCAAATCTCTCAGTCATTGGCGAGGCTTATGAGGACGTAGCGCCGGACGTGGCGATGCTGCGCTTCGGCGTCGTCACCGAACGGCCGTCCGCCGCAGATGCTGCATCGGAAAACGCGCGCGCGGTTGAGGCTGTTCTCGCGGAGCTCAAAAAGCTCGGCGTTCCCGACGCCGAAGTCGAGACGCAGGGCGTGACGCTCGCGCCGGTGACCACTGAAGATCGGGATCCCAAGACCGGCAAACTCAGGACGACGCAGAAACTGTTCCGCGCCCGCAACGACCTCCGCGTGCGGGTGACGCCGATCGGGAAGGCCGGCGAAATTGCCGGCGCCCTGATCGACAAGGGCGTCAATAGCTTCGAGGGAATCGATTTCGAGGTCGCGCATCCCAAGCAGCGGCTCGACGCCTTGCGGCGCGAAGCGGTCAAGGACGCCGAACGCCAGGCGAAGATCTATGCCGAGGCCGCAGGGCTGCGGTTGTCGCGCGTGCTGGAAATTCGCCCAATCGAGGAGAGCGATATGCGCCCGCGCGCTTTCGCAGCAAGGGCCGGCACTCCGCCCGGCGCCACAGAAATCCCTCTGCGTCCTGGCCTCCAACGCCTCTCGGCCCGCGTGAACATGGTTTGGGGACTCTCGCGCTAGATCGCGCCTGCCCGCGAAAGCGGCGCAGAGCCCCCTTTTTTGCTCGCAATTTGCTCGATTGAGGCCATATCGCGCTGCACAAATTCGCGCTAAGCTCTTGCCGGCGACTGGGCAATGTGAGGGCCGCGGATGGCTTACGTAATTTTTTACGAAAAGCCGGGTTGCGCCGGCAATGCGCAGCAGAAGGCGCTGCTTCGCGCCTCTGGACATGAGGTCGAGGCGAGAAACCTCCTGAACGAATCCTGGAGTCCGTCGAGCCTGCGTCCATACTTCGGCTCCAAGCCCTTGCCGGAATGGTTCAACGCCGCCTCGCCGCGCATCAAATCTGGCGAGATCGATCTGGAGAAAGTCACGCCGCAGGAAGCGCTGGTGATGATGATGCTCGATCCGCTGCTCATTCGACGACCGCTCATGCGCATTGGCGACCATTGCGAAGCAGGTTTCGACCCGAAAGCGATCGACCGGTGGATCGGCCTGAAACAATCCGCAAACATGGTCGGCGACGCATGCGTCCGTTCGATAGCCGACGACGCCGCCTAGGCGGCGCGACAGCGCTTTAACGCGCTGCCAAAGCCTTCCTGACGAACCATAATATGTAGACGCAGCCGGTTCCGCCGCGCCGGCGCCTTCTATTCTGGTGAAACTGCGGAGGCGAGCGATTGCACATGCAGCCTTCGGCTGAAGCGAACCAATTCTGGGCGATTGGAGCTGATGCGGCGCTCAAGCGCCTGGACGCGACCCGTCTGGGTTTGAGCAAGGCTGAGGCTGAGCGGCGGCTCGCCGTCCATGGCCCCAATCGCCTCCCGGCCGGCAGACGGCGCAGCGCCCTGGCTCGCTTCGCGTTGCAATTCCACAATGTGTTGATCTATGTGCTGCTCGCGTCCGCCGCGATCACGGCGCTGATGCAGCACTGGGTCGACACCGCCGTCATCATCGCGGTCGTCGTGATCAACGCCATCATCGGATTCATTCAGGAGGGCAAGGCGGAAGAGGCCATGGAGGCCGTCCGCAACATGCTGTCGCTGCATGCAACGGTGATTCGCGACGGGCAGCGCGTCGTCATCGACGCGAGCGACGTCGCGCCTGGCGACATCGTCTATGTCCAATCAGGCGACAAGATTCCGGCGGACATCCGTCTCATCCGGGTCAAATCTCTGAAAGTGCAGGAGTCGGCGCTGACCGGCGAGTCGCTGCCGGTCGACAAGGACCCGGCGCCCGTCGCGGCCGATGCGGCGCTCGGCGATCGCGCCTCGATGGCCTATTCGGGAACCGTCGTGAACTACGGTCAGGCATCGGGCGTCGTTGTCGCCACTGGCGCGGCGACCGAGATCGGACGCATCAACGCCATGCTGTCCGAGGTGGAAACGCTCTCGACCCCCTTATTGCAGCGCATGGATGAATTCGCGCGCTGGCTCACCGTCGTCATTCTCGTCGTATGCGCCGCCGTCTTTGCTTTTGGCGCGCTGGTATGGGGGTTCGACGTCGGCGAGATGTTCATGGCGGCGGTCGGACTGGCCGTCTCGGCGATCCCGGAGGGCTTGCCTGCGATCATCACCATCACGCTGGCGATCGGCGTGGAGCGCATGGCGCGGCGAAAGGCGATCATTCGCCAGCTTCCGGCGGTCGAGACGCTCGGCGCGGTGACGACCATCTGTTCGGACAAGACCGGCACGCTGACGCTCAATGAACTGATTGTGCGCTCGATCGTCACCGCCGGCGGAATCTATGACACGACCGGATCAGGATACGATCCGCATGGCGGTTTCTCCCGCGACGGCAAGGATGTCGTGGTGCGCCAAGACGCTCACCTGACAGCGGCTTTGCGCCCCCTTGCGCTCTGCAATGACGCCGTGCTGCGCGAGAAGGACGGCGCCTGGAGCGTCGAGGGCGATCCCACCGAAGGCGCCTTGCTCGCCGCCGCTGTGAAAGGCGGCGTCAATCTGCAAGAGCTGGCGCTCGAGCTGCCGCGCACAGATGAGATTCCCTTCGAGTCGCAACATCGCTTCATGGCGACGCTGCATCACGACCATGAAGGGGTTGGCTACATCTTCGTCAAGGGCGCCCCTGAGCGGCTGCTCGAAATGTGCTTCTGGGAACAGGGCCTGCGAGAAGAGCAGTGTCCGCTCGACTGCGCATGCTGGCATGCGCGCATCGACGAAATGGCGGCGCGCGGACAGCGGGTTCTGGCGGTCGCCTCGAAACGCGCGGAGGATGGGCAACAGCAACTGGCTTTCGGCGACGTCGAGAGCGGGCTCGTCTTTGTCGGTCTCATCGGCCTGATTGATCCGCCGCGGCCCGAGGCCGTCGATGCCATCCGCAAGTGCGCGACCGCCGGCATGTCCGTCAAAATGATCACCGGCGACCACGCCGCGACGGCGACGGCGATCGCCCGCGAACTCGGCCTGCGGAGGCCCGATTCAGTGCTCACCGGCCGCGACCTCGACGCCATCAGCGACGAGGCGCTCGGCGAGGCGGCGATCGGCACGACCGTGTTCGCCCGCACCAGCCCCGAACATAAGCTACGACTCGTTCAGGCGTTGCAAAAGCACGGCGAAATCGTCGCGATGACCGGCGACGGCGTCAACGATGCGCCCGCCTTAAAGCGCGCCGACATCGGCATCGCCATGGGCGTCAAAGGCACCGAGGCGGCGAAAGAGGCCGCGGAAATGGTGCTTGCCGACGACAATTTCGCATCAATCGTACATGCGGTGCATGAGGGCCGCGTCGTCTACGAAAATCTGAAAAAGACGATCCTCTACATCTTGCCGACCAATGGCGGCGAAGGCCTCACGGTGATCGCGGCGATCGCCATGGGCGAGACCCTGCCAGTGACGCCGGTGCAGATTCTCTGGGTCAATCTGATCACCGCCGTCACGCTCGGCCTCGCGCTCGCGTTTGAGCCGCCGACCAAGGGCGTGATGCTGCGCCCGCCGCGTCCTTCGGGTGAACCGATCCTCTCCCGCTATTTCATCTGGCGCATCGTCTTCGTCTCTTTTCTGATGCTGATCGCGACATTCGGTCTCTATGAATTGGAGAAGGCGCGCGGCATGGGTCTCGACAGCGCGCGAACGGTTGCGGTCAACACGCTCGTCGCCTGCGAAGTCGCTTATCTTTTCAACGCGCGTTTCCTTTCCGAGTCCTCGCTCTCGATGAAGGGCCTGTTCGGTAGCCGCGCGGTGTTGATTTCCGTCGCCATCGTCGTCGCGCTGCAGGCGCTGTTCACCTACGCGCCGTTTATGCAGGCGCTATTCAACACCACCCCGCTCGACCCGGAGATATGGGGGCATATCGCGGGCGCGAGCGTCGTGTTGTTCCTGCTCGTCGAGGTCGAGAAGGCCATTTTCCGCGCGCCCGCGAAGGCTCCTGCGCCCCGTGACGCCACCGCCGCGCGCCTTCCCGGCGGGGCGGCTGTCGTCGCGCCCGGCGACTGGGTTCGACCCGTCTTCGCCGGTCTACTGGGACTGCTTCTCGTCGTCGCAAGCGGCGCGTTTTATCTTCACACGCGCGCCAGTCTCACGCGCGAAGAAGCGCCAATCGCGCGCGGGCCGGCCGGCAGAACGATCGTCGTCAACGGCGTGATCGCGCCGGTCGCGCAGACGATCATCAAGGCTCCCGCGGCGGGCGTCATCGCGACACTGTCGTGCGACCTCGGCGCTAGAGTGGAGAAGGACGAGAGCTGCGCGATGCTGGATCTGCGCGCCTTCGACAATGCGCTGGCCCGAGAGAGAAAAGCGCTGACGGCCGCAGAGCGGCAAATGGCGCAGCGCCAAAGCGCACAGGCGAGGGCGCAGGCGAATCTCGAAAGGCTGGAGACGCGTTCGGGACGTCGCGACGCGAGCCGCAAAGCGCTTGCCAATGCGCGGCGCGCCCTGGCGCGCGCGCAGGCGCAGGTCGATAGCGCCGAGTCCGAAGTGACGCAGCGCCGTGAGGCTGTGGCGAAGGCGGAGGCGGTTCGAGCTGGCGCCGAACTTAGAGCGCCCGTTGCAGGCGTTATCGTCCAGCGGATGGCTGCCGCTGGCGCGCGCGTCGAAACGGGCGCGCCGCTGTTCGTCATCGCCGACGACGCCGCGACTGTTCGACTTCGCGCCAAAGCGGAGGGCGAGGGCGCTTTCGCCATAGCGCCTGGCGCGAAGGCGCTGCTCACGGGTGCTGCCGCGCCCGACCGGACTTTCGTCGGCCAAGTGGTCGAAGTGCGCCGCCCTGCGCCGCCGCAAGACGGCGCGATAGTCGATATTGTCATTGAGGCGGAAAATCCCGGCCTCGTGTTGCGGCCTGGAACGGAAGCTTCGGCGCGGATCGAAATCGAGAAGCTCGAAGCGGAGTCGCGTTGATTCTGCCTCCCTTGATGGGTTCCAGGCGCAGAGGCGCCGGCGTCGCCGACCGGGGCCTTTACCGTGCTTGCCGCATGCGCTAAACCCCTGCGGTAACGAGCCCCGGGCGTTACCGCGCGGGGCTTTTTCTATTTGGAGATTGAGTGCGGCCATGGCGAATGTGGCGGTGGTCGGCGCCCAATGGGGCGACGAGGGCAAGGGTAAAATCGTCGACTGGCTGTCGCTCGAGGCTGACGTCGTCGTGCGCTTCCAGGGCGGCCATAACGCCGGGCACACGCTGGTCATCGACGGCGTGACCTATAAGCTCGCGCTGCTGCCCTCGGGAATCGTCCGTCCGGGCAAGCTTTCGGTCATTGGCAATGGCGTTGTCGTCGATCCGCATTTCCTCGTCGGCGAGATCGACCGGCTGCGGGAGCAGGGCGTCGAGATTTCGCCGATGAATCTCAAGATTGCGGAAAACGCGCCGCTGATCCTCTCGCTGCATCGCGAGCTCGACGCGCATCGCGAGGAGGCCGCCGGCAATGGCGTCAAGATCGGCACGACCAAGCGCGGGATCGGCCCCGCTTACGAGGACAAGGTGGGGCGACGGTCGATCCGGCTGATGGACCTCGCCGAGCCCGACCGGCTCGACGACAAGATCGCGCGCGTGCTCGCCCATCACGATCCGCTGCGGCGCGGCCTCGGCCTGCCCGAAGTCGACCCCCGCGCCTTGCGCGAGGAACTGCTCTCAGTTGCGCCG
The DNA here is from genome assembly GCF_021731785.1 of Methylocystis sp. Classification (GTDB taxonomy): domain Bacteria; phylum Pseudomonadota; class Alphaproteobacteria; order Rhizobiales; family Beijerinckiaceae; genus Methylocystis. The sequence goes on along the minus strand of NZ_JAKFWS010000024.1, from coordinate 31,932 downwards.
CGCATCCTGCCGTTTATGGACGCCGTTTGGGAGCTGCTCGAAGACAATCGCCGCGCCGGAAAGCGCATCCTGTTTGAGGGCGCGCAGGGCGTGCTGCTCGACGTCGACCACGGCACCTATCCTTATGTGACGTCGTCCAACACGGTGGCGGCGTCGGCGGCGAGCGGTTCGGGGCTCGGGCCGGGCGCCATCGGCTATGTGCTCGGCATCGCCAAGGCCTATACGACGCGCGTCGGCGGCGGCCCATTCCCGACCGAGCTTCACGATTCGATCGGCGAACTGATCGGCGATCGCGGCCGCGAATTCGGCACCAACACGGGGCGGCGACGCCGTTGCGGCTGGTTCGACGCCGTGCTGACCCGCCAGGCGGTGAAGACTTCGGGCATCAATGGCGTCGCGCTGACCAAGCTCGATATTCTCGACGGCTTCGACGAGATCAAGATCTGCACGCATTACACGCTCGATGAGAAGCGCATCGACCGACTGCCCGCCTCACAGGCGGCGCAGGCGCGGGTGCAGCCGGTCTATGAGAGTTTTCCTGGCTGGCAGGAATCGACGAGCGGCGCGCGCTCTTGGGCGCATCTGCCAGCGCAGGCGATCAAATATGTTCGCCGCATCGAGGAGCTGATCGAGGCGCCGGTCGCGCTGCTCTCGACCAGTCCCGAACGCGCCGACACGATCCTCGTGCACAATCCGTTTCAGGATTGACTATGCCCTCCCTTCGCGAGCGGTCCAAGCCGCCGCCCGATCGCCCTGAGAAAATCAGCGTCCTTCCTTGATGTTGCGCGCCGAAACCGATAAACGCTGCGCGCTCACGCCCAAGAGGGCCGACGGAGCGACCCCTTGCACAGCGCCGCGCCAGACGCATCCGATCCCTCGCTCAAGGCGACGCGCCGGGAGTGGATCGGGCTCGGCGTCGTCGTCCTGCCGTGCATGGTCTATTCCATGGACCTCACGGTGCTCAATCTCGCCATTCCGTCGCTGACGGCTGAGCTGCGGCCGAGCGCGTCGCAACTGCTGTGGGTTATCGACATCTACGGCTTCATGGTCGCCGGCTTCCTGATGATCATGGGCGGGCTTGGCGATCGCATTGGACGACGCAAGGTGTTGCTGCTGGGCACCGCCGCCTTCGGCGCCGTGTCGATCGCCGCGGCTTTTTCGAAATCGGCGCAAACGCTCATACTCGCCCGCGCCGCGCTCGGGATCGCGGGAGCGACTCTCGCGCCGTCGACGCTGTCGCTGATCACCAACATGTTCCGCGCGCCGCAGGAGCGCACCTTTGCGGTCAGCATGTGGATTTCCGCCTTCTCCGCCGGCGCCATCGTCGGACCGCTGGTCGGCGGCGCGCTGATCCAATCTTTCGGCTGGGGCTCGGTTTTTCTCGCTGGCGTTCCGGTGATGGTCGTTCTGCTTGTCCTCGGTCCGATGTTGTTGCCGGAATATCGCGATCCGAAGTCCGGCCGACTTGATCTCGCCAGCGCGCTTCTGTCGCTCGCGGCGGCGCTGTCCTTCATTTACGGATTGAAGCGCGCCGCCGAAGCGGGCGTTGGCGCCGACTCGATCGGGCCGATGGCGGCGGGCGTCACGCTCGCCCTGCTGTTCCTGCGCCGGCAGGCGCGGCTCGAAGACCCGCTGATCGATCTCGCGCTGTTTCGCTCGCGTTCGCTCAACATGGCGTTGTGCATCAACATGCTCGGGGTCTTCTTCATGTTCGGGTCGTTCATCCTGCTTGCGCAGTATTTTCAGCTCGTCGCGGGATTGACGCCGCTCGACGCAGGGCTGTGGTCGACGCCCTCGGCGATCATTTTTACGGCCGGCTCCTTCGCGACGCCTGCGCTCGTGCGCAGGATCAAGCCCGTCAATCTTCTCGCGGGCGGACTCGTCGTTGCGGGAATGGGGTTTGTCGGCCTCGCGCTGGCGGGCGGATTTTACGGCGTGCTTTTGTCGTCGCTGCTTCTCGTGGGCTTCACGCCGGTCATCGCGCTGACCACGGAAATCATCGTGACATCGGCGCCGCCGGAGCGCGCCGGCGCGGCCTCCGCTCTTTCGGAGACCGCGAATGAACTCGGCGGCGCGCTCGGCATCGGCGTGCTCGGCAGTCTCGGAACGGCGATCTACCGGGCCAAAATGGCCGGCGTCGTCGCCGGGCTTCCGGCCGATGTCGCCGGGATGGCCGGAGCGACACTCGGCGGCGCGGTGGACTCGGTCAAATTTCTGCCCGCCGAACAGGCTGAGCGGACGCTTGCCGCCGCGCGCGACGCTTTCTGCGCCGGATTTCAGGCGACCGCATGGCTCGGCGCCCTGGGGCTCTTCGGCGCCGCGCTGGCGACGAAGATTGCGCTCAACGAAGCGCGATCGGCGTCGGTTGCTGGCGCAGACGAAAAGCCGGATTCAGCCGCCGCGTAGCGCATCCTTCGTCACGGCCTTGTCACATTGCGCAAGGAGCCTTAACCTCGTGCGGTTCTCTTACTTTTTTACGTGTGAGGTAATTTCATGAAGCTCGCATCATATAACGTGGAGAACCTTTTTGATCGCGCACGCGCGATGAATCTCAAGAGCGCCGCCGAGGGCAAGCCGATCCTCGAGCGCTTCGCCGAATTAAGTGGTCTGCTCGCGCAGCCGTCGTACAGCGCTGCAGCCAAGAAGCGCATGGCGAAGCTCGTCGTCGAACTTGATTTGGAGAAATCCGACATCGGCGATTTCGTCATCCTGCGGCGCAACCGAGGCGCCTTGCTCAGACGGCCCAGGGCGGGCGGCGTCGAGATCGTCGCCGACGGGCGCGCAGACTGGGTCGGTTCGCTGGAGTTGCGCGACGTGCCGATCGACGAGCAGGCCATGAGAAATACGGCGCGCGTGATGCGAGATGTCGAGGCGGACGTTATGGGAGTCGTCGAGGTCGAAAGCCGGCCGGTGCTGCGGGATTTCAACGCCGACGTGATCTCTGCGCTCGGCGGCGAAGCATATCGTCACGCCATGGTGATCGACGGAAACGACACGCGCGGCATCGATGTCGGCTTGCTGACCAGGCGAGAATTTCCGATCGGCCAGCTGCGCAGCCATGTCGACGATATGATGGGCGAGCGTGACCTGATTTTTTCGCGCGACTGCGCCGAGTATGAGGTGACGACTCCATCCGGCGCGCGCATTCTGCTGATGCTCAATCACTTCAAGAGCAAGGGCTACGGCTCGCAGCAATCGTCCAACGACAGGCGCCGCGCTCAGGCGCAGCGCGTCAAGGATATCTACGACGAGCGGGTTGGAATGGGGATCAAGAACATCGCGGTCTTGGGCGACTTCAACGATACGCCGGACAGCGCGCCCTTGAGTCCGCTAATCGAAGAGACGGATCTGAAGGACATTTTCCTGCATCCGACATTCGACGACGGCGGTTACCCGGGCACTTACGGCAATTGCTCCGCGGAGAACAAGATCGATTTCATTCTGCTTTCGCCGGCGCTGTTCGACAAGGTCACCGGCGGCGGCGTATTTCGCAAAGGCATGTGGCCCGGCGCCCGCGCGCGGCGCTGGGAGGCCTATCCGGAACTCGTCCGCAAGGTCGACGCCGCTTCCGACCATGCGGCGATATGGGCGGACATAAATATTTAATTTGAAGTTCGCTCGATCAGCGCCATGGCGGCGGACGGATTGCGCTCCTTCGCGCCGCTGATGACATAGAGAAACACCTCACGCGGGGTCTTCTTGGGTTTATGCTGCGTCAGATAGGGAAGCTCCGCCGGCGCGCTCCCTTCAGCCCATTGCCGCGCATAAGACGCCCATCGCGCAAGCGCCTTGTCGTCACAGCCAAGTGGAGCGTCGGGACGCGTTCCCATGAAGCGCGCATAGACGAAAGGCGCCGTCAAATCGGCGACGAGCGGATATTTGGAATCGCCGGCAATGACGATTGCAACGCCATGTCGGCGCGCGAGTGCGACGAATTCAGCCGTCTTGAAGCTGTCGTGTCGCGCCTCGATGGCGTGCATCAGCGTCCGGCCTCCAATGTCCTTCGGCAGCTGGGAGAGGAAGCCGTCAAAAAATTCTACGTCGAATGTCTTCGTCGGCAGAAACTGCCACAATATCGGTCCGAGCTTGTCGCTGAGCTCCATGACGCCGCTGTTGAAGAAGCGCTCGATCGATTCGCCTGCTTCCGTCGCTGTCTTTAGCATCACGGCGAAGCGCGGCGCTTTGACGCTGAAGATAAAATGTTCTGGCGTTTCGTCGCGCCATTTGGCGAAACTCGCGGCGCTCTGCGTTCGGTAATAAGTGGCGTTGATTTCGATCGAGGTCAGCTTGCGGCTTGCATATTCGAGTTCGCGCTTGTGCGGCAGGCCAGCCGGATAAAAGGAGTCGCGCCAGGGCGCATACGTCCAGCCGCCCACGCCGATATAAATTTCTCCGGCCATTCGACTCATTTGCGTTGCAGTCTTATACGGCGAGGGCTTGAGACTCGTTTCCGCCGCGCCATCTTAGCGGCGTCGTGATTATATATTTGTCTTCATCGTCGGCGGTCGATGGTTGGACGCTCGCGCAACGTTGGGGAGGAGGCGCAATGGCGGCGAATGTTATGTGGAAAATCCTTTTAGCGCTCGCCGCAGTGGCGCTGGCCGCCTGCGATCGCGGTCCGGAATTGCCGGAGAGCGCGGGTTATGGACCCGATCCGACGCTGCCTGAGCCGCATCCGACGGGAGCTTTTCCTTATGTGAACATCGCGCGGGCGGTGGGTTGGCGAGGCGTTGAAAAACCCGTTCCCGCAGAGGGCCTTAGCGTCGACGCGTTGTCGACCGGGCTCGATCATCCGCGCTGGTTGTATGGTTTGCCTAACGGCGACATTCTGGTCGCCGAAGCCGATGCGCCGAAGTCAGAAAATGAGGGCGGCGGCGGCGTTCGCGGCTTCATCATGCGCCTTTACATGCATCAAGCCGGCGCGGACCAACCGAGCGCCAACCGGATCACGCTGCTGCGCGACGCTGACGGCGACGGCGTCGCCGAGATCAAGGAAGTCTTTCTGGAAAATCTCAATTCGCCGTTCGGCATGGCGCTGGTGGGCGATCGGCTTTACGTCGCCAACGCCGATTCGCTTGTGCGCTTTCCCTATAAGGAGGGCGACACGCGCATCGAAGCGCCGCCGGAGAAGGTCGTCGATCTGCCGTCGGGGCGAAATCACCACTGGACCAAGAGCCTTGTCGCCGATCCGGTGGGGTCGCGTCTTTACGTGGGCGTCGGGTCCAACTCCAATGTGGCCGAGAACGGAATGGACGAGGAGCACAACCGCGCCGACATTCTCGAGATCAATCCGGTGACGGCCGACATGCGCGTGTTCGCCTCGGGCCTGCGCAATCCGGTCGGGATGGATTGGAATCCGGAGACCGGAGACCTCTGGGTCGCAGTGAATGAACGCGACGAACTCGGCGACAATCTGGTTCCGGACTACATGACGCACGTGCGCGAGGGCGGATTTTATGGCTGGCCATACAGCTACTATGGCCAGCACCTTGACGTGCGCGCGCAGCCGCAGAATCCGGAACTGGTTAAACAGGCCATCCAGCCCGATTATGCGCTCGGCGCTCATACGTCCTCGCTCGGATTGGCGTTTGTCGGCGACGCAGACCTCGGGACGTTCCGGAACGGCGCGATCATCGGCCAGCACGGCTCGTGGAACCGCAATCCGCGCGCCGGATATCGCGTCATTTTCGTAAAATTCGAGAATGGCGCCCCGGTTGGCGGGCCCAAGGAGGTGCTGACCGGCTTTCTCAACGAGCGCGGCGAGGCGCAGGGCAGGCCGGTTGGCGTGATCATTGATAAGCGCGGCGGGCTGCTTGTCGCCGACGACGTCGGCGGCGTCGTGTGGCGCGTCAGCGCCGCCAAGAAGGAAGTCAACTGACCAGCTTCGCTCGCATTTGGCCGCCGCCTGTGCTAACGGCTGCGGCCAGCCTGGCTTTTCCGGGCGGACTCAAGGGTCTGCAGCAGATGTCCGATATTTTTCATGAGGTCGATGAAGACGTCCGGCGCGACAAGGCTGCTGAGCTTTGGCGGCGCTATCAGACGCCGATCCTGATCCTCGCCGTGCTCATCGTCGCCGCGACGGGCGCCTGGAGCTATTACCAGACCAATCGCCAAAAGGCGGCTGAGGCCGCCAATGCCCGCTTCGAAGCTGCAGTCGCTCTCGCGAATGACGGGAAAGCCAAAGAAGCCGCCGACGCTTTCGACGCTCTCGCCAAGGACGGTTCCAAGGGCTATGCGACGCTGGCGCGCATCCGCGCCGCCGAACTGCGCGAGGACAAGGCGCGCGCGCTCGCGGAATTGAATGCGATCGCCGAGGACAAGAACGTCGACAAGCTCAATCAGGAAGTGGCGATGCTGCGCGCCGCGTTGATCAATCTCGAGAGCAGCGACCGCCAGCAAATGGAGCGCGCGCTCGGGCCGCTGATGACGTCGAACGGCGCGTTCCGCTTCTCGGCCCAGGAATGGAACGGCCTCGACGCGCTCGCCAACAATGATTTCGACGAAGCGGAGCGAGTCTTCAACATTCTGCTGAGCGATCGCGACGCCCCGCAATCGATGCGCCAGCGCGCCGCGGCCTACCGAGGACTGCTTCACGCCAAGCGCGGACCGAAGCCGACGGCGGCGGCGCCGGCGGCCGGCGGCCCCACAGCTGGCAACGTCTCTGTGACGCCGGTGATCGAACCGGAGGAAGGCGCCGCGTCTTCCGGCGACGCGCCTTTCGAGGTGAAGCCGTCGAAGTAACCCGCGGCGGCGCGGCGAGAAACGAGTCATGTCCTTTTCGCTCGCGATCATTGGCCGGCCGAACGTCGGCAAGTCGACGCTGTTCAACCGGCTGACCGGCAAGAAGCTCGCGCTTGTCGACGATCGTCCCGGCGTCACCCGCGATCGCCGCGAGGGCGAAGCAAAACTCGCCGATCTGCGATTCACCATCATCGACACCGCCGGGCTCGAAGAAGGCGCGAGCGCGACCCTGGAAGGACGGATGCGCGCCCAGACCGAGAGCGCGATCCTTGCCGCCGACGCCATACTTTTTCTCATCGACGCGCGCGTCGGCGTCACGCCTGACGACAAATATTTCGCTGACCTCGTCCGTCGCGCCGGAAAGCCCGTCATCCTGATCGCCAACAAAGCGGAAGGAAAGGCGGGCGAGGCGGGCGCCTATGACGCCTTTTCGCTCGGCCTCGGCGATCCCGTGCCGCTGTCCGCCGAACATGGCGAAGGCATGGGCGAACTCTATGACGCGCTGCGCGAGGCCTTGCCCGAAGAGACTGCCGAGCTCGAGGAAGAAGACCTGGTCGTCGAGGGAAACCTGCGGAACGACGAGGAGGACGGCAGCGACCTCGACGTGACGAAGCCGCTGCGCATCGCGGTCGTCGGCCGGCCCAACGCCGGCAAATCGACGCTGATCAACCGCATTCTCGGGCAGGAGCGGCTGCTGACCGGACCCGAAGCGGGGATCACGCGCGATTCGATCTCGGTCGATTTCATTTGGCGCGATCGGAAGATGAAACTGTTCGACACCGCCGGTTTGCGCAAGCGCGCCCGCGTCGTCGACAAGCTGGAGAAGCTCTCCGCCGCCGATGCGCTGCGCGCCGTGAAATTTTCTGAAGTCGTCGCGCTGCTCGTCGATGCGACGATTCCCTTCGAGAAGCAGGATCTCTCGATCGCCGACCTCGCGGCGCGCGAAGGGCGCGCCGTCGTCATCGCGCTCGGCAAATGGGACCTGATCGAGGATCGCGGCGCGACGCTCGTGAAACTGCGCGAGGACGCCGAACGCCTGCTGCCGCAACTGCGCGGCTGTCCGGTCGTGCCGGTCTCCGGCGCGACGGGGCAGGGGCTCGACAAGCTCATGCAGGCGATCGTCGCGGTCCATGAAACCTGGAACAAGCGCATCGCGACGGGGCGGCTCAATCGATGGCTGCTGACCCAGGTCGAGGAAACGCCGCCGCCGGCGGTCTCGGGACGGCGCATCAAAATCCGCTACATGACGCAGGCGAAGTCGCGGCCGCCGCATTTCGTGATCTTCGGCAATCAGCTCGACGAATTGCCGACGAGCTACGAGCGATTCCTGATCAAGGGACTGCGCAAGACTTTTGATCTTCCCGGCGTGCCGATCCGGATCTCGAAAAAGGCGGGCGACAATCCTTACGCTGGAAATCGAAAGGATTAATCCGGAGGCGGCGCCGCGCGCTCGAGCGCCTCGCGCACCGCCGCCGCAAAGGCGGCGCTATCGCGGGCCTCATAGAGGGCCATTCTCAGCGTCTTCGGCAATTCAAGCTGAACGCCCGCGTCGCGTCGGCCCCGGTTGCAGATATTGGCAGGATCGCGACCCGCAAGTCTATGGCCGTCTCCGACCGCCTTCGCCTTGAAGCCCGCGCTCGCGAGCGCCTCGCAAATGGCGTTGCGCAGAATCTCATGCAGTCCGCCGACCCAGATCGACGCATCGTCTCCCTGATCCTTGCGGCCATGAACGCCAATTGCGACTTCGCAGGCTGAAACGAGCGCCAGCGCTCGCGGCTCGTCGAAGCGCGTCGACGTGATATGCAGGCGTGCGCCGTTGGCTGGTTGCCGCAGACCTTCGAAGCAATAGAGCGAGAAGCGATCCGCCGCGATCGCCGCTGCTATCTCAGAGGTGCCGCGCTCGATCAGCCCGCCGTGCGGCGCGACGATGGCGAAAGGGGAGGCGCGTTTCGTGACGCAAATTCGATAATCGACGCCTTCAATTTCATTCGCCGCGAGCGTCGCGAAACTATCGTATCGGTCCGCCATGTGATTAAAGGCCTCGACGCATGAGCCGGTTCGCTCGCACGCTCAGGGAAACCATTATGTCCGCAAAGCCTTCTCCAGAAAAACTCCTCGCCTTAGGCATGTCGTTCTGGAACGCCAAGACGCTGCTCTCGGCGGTCGAGCTCGGCGTTTTTGACGCCCTCGCCGACGGCCCAGCCGATCTTGCGGCGCTGACGGCGAAACTCGCCTTACACCAACGCTCGGCACGCGACTTTTTCGATGCGCTCGTCGCGATGAGAGTTTTGGAGCGCGACGCGAACGGGCGCTACGCCAATACGCCTGAGACGGAATTGTTTCTCGTGCGCGGCCGGCCGAGCTATGTCGGCGGCCTGCTGGAAATGGCCAATGCGCGTCTCTACGAGAGCTGGGGACATCTGTCGGAAGCGCTGAAAACTGGTCGCCGACAAAGCGAGAATCAGGAGGAGACCGATTTCTTCGCGGCGCTTTACGCCGACCCAAACCGCCTGCGCGGGTTTCTGGCGGCAATGAGCGGCGTCAGCGCCGGCGCAGCGCAAGCCATCGCCGACAAATTCCCGTGGCACGACTACAAGACATTTGTCGATGTTGGGGCGGCGCAGGGCATGGTTCCCGTCACCATCGCGCGGGCGCATCCGCATCTTTCGGGCGCGGGCTTCGACCTGCCGCAAGTCAAGCCGATCTTTGAGGAATATGTCGCCGCCAATGGACTCGCCGATCGCGTGCGTTTCCTTCCTGGCGACTTTTTCAAAGACGCATTGCCGAAGGCTGACGTCATCGTCATGGGCCACATTCTCCATGACTGGGACCTCGAACAGAAGCGCATGCTGCTGAAGAAAGCCTATGACGCGCTTCACGAAGGCGGCGCGCTGATCGTCTACGAGGCGATGATCGACAATGAACGCCGCGAAAACGCCTTCGGTCTGCTGATGAGCCTCAACATGCTCATTGAAACCGCCGGCGGGTTTGACTTCACCGGCGCCGATTGCCAGGGCTGGATGAAGGAAGTCGGGTTCTCCAGCTCCCGCGTCGAGCCACTGACCGGCCCGGATTCGATGGCCGTGGGCATCAAATAGCGGCGTTGGGAAGATGGACGCTTGTTGGCCCCTGCGACCAATCCTCGCGTCCCCAGGCCGGATTTTGGGTTGGACAGAGGTCAGTTTTGAATTATTCTAATTCGTGTGTCGGGGCCAACGGGCCCCGGCTTCGAAATATCGGAGGCAAGAAATGGCTACGCTCAAGGGCAGCAAGACCGAAGACAATTTGAAGGCCGCCTTCGCCGGCGAATCGCAGGCGAACCGCCGCTATCTCTATTTTGCTCAAAAGGCCGACGTCGAGGGCTACAATGACGTGGCCGCCGTGTTCCGCTCCACCGCCGAAGGCGAGACCGGCCACGCCCATGGCCATCTGGAATTCCTGGAGACCGTCGGCGACCCCGCGACCGGCCTGCCGATCGGCAAGACCGCCGACAATCTTAAGGCCGCCGTCGCCGGCGAGACGCATGAATACACCGACATGTATCCGGGCATGGCGCGCTCGGCCCGCGAAGAGGGCTTCGAGGAGATCGCCGACTGGTTTGAAACGCTCGCAAAGGCTGAGCGTTCGCACGCCGGCCGGTTCCAGCGCGCCCTGGATGAGTTGAAGTAACCACAGAATTACGCGTCCCGAGAAAGAGTTCCCTTCGCGTCATGGCCGGGCTTGACCCGGCCATCCACGCGATGGGACCGCGAAATGCTCAGAGTCTAACCCGCGCGCCCGCGGCTGGGCTTCAGCATCCCTGTCATACGGCGACCGCTCACAGCATCCCGGCGTGGATGGCCGGGACAAGCCCGGTCATGACGGCCGTTGTGTTTTGGAAACAACAAAGATGAGAGAAGGCAGTCTCGACGCGCCGATCCGGCATCCGCTGGATTGGCGGAGCGCGGATTTTTATGACGAGTCGAAGCTCGACGCCGAAATGCGCCGGGTGTTCGATATTTGTCACACGTGCCGGCGTTGTTTCAATCTCTGCGACTCCTTCCCGCGGCTGTTTGACCTCATCGACGAGTCGAAAAGCGGCGAACTCGACACGGTCGCGAGCGCGGATTTCAAGAAAGTCGTCGACGCCTGCACGCTCTGCGACATGTGCTTCATGACGAAGTGTCCCTATGTGCCACCGCATGAATTCAACATCGACTTTCCCCATCTGATCCTGCGCTATCGCGCGGTCGAGGCGAAGAAGAACGGCGTGCCCGCCGCTGACCGGGCGCTCGCCAACGCCGATCGCAACGGTAAATGGGCGACGCTGATCACGGGCGCGGTCAATTGGGCGACGCGCCGCGACAACAAGACGATGCGCGACCTCGAGGAGAAAGTCGCGGGCATTGATCGCAACGCCGAACTGCCGAAATACGCGAGCAAATCGCTCGAAGCGCAGGCCGCCGCCAATCCGCCGGCGCGCGACCAATCCGCGCCGGCAAAAGCTCGTAAGGCCGTGCTCTACGCCACCTGCTACGGCGACTACAACGATACCTCGATCGGCATGTCGGCGCTCGCCGTCCTTGCAAGGAACGGCGTCGAGATGAAAGTCGTGCATCCCGCTTGTTGCGGCATGCCGAAGCTCGAACAGGGCATGCTCGATGAAGTGGCGGAGGCGGCGCGCAAGGTCTCGGCGGCCTTCGCGCCGTACATTGACGAGGGCTATGACATTGTTGCGCCGGTGCCGTCCTGCGCGTTGATGCTGAAATTCGAATGGCCGCTCATCCTGCCCGAGGACGAAAGCGTCAAGCGTCTGGCTGAGGCGACCTTCGATCTTTCCGAATATGTCGTCGCCATTGCCCGCAACGAGGGACTTGCCGAGGGAATGTCGCCGCTCGACGGCGGCGTCGCCTTCCATGTCTCCTGCCATTCTCGCGCGCAGAATATCGGCCAGAAGGGCGCGGAGCTGCTTGCGCTGATCCCCGAGGCGGATGTCACGGTCGTCGAACGCTGCTCCGGCCATGGCGGCGCCTGGGGCTATAAGAAGGGCAATTTCGAAACCGCGATGAAGGTCGGCAGGCCGGCGGCGCGCCAGATGCAGAGCGCCGGCAAGCAGCATATCGTCTCGGAATGCCCGCTTGCCGGATTGCACATCGAGCAGGAGATCGAGACGCTGGGCGGTGAAACGCCGAAGCCGGAACGCGTCGGCCATCCGATCGTGCTGATGGCGAGGGCTTACGGACTTACAGGCGCGTAAAAATCGGGTTTTTCCTCATCCTGAGCAGCGAGCAAAGCGTGCGTCTCGAAGGACGAGGAAAAATTTACGTAAGATCGCTCGCCCTCGTGCTTCGAGACGCATCCCCTGGATGCTCCTCAGCATGAGCGCTCAGGTTGATGGAGCACCAAGAAGATGACGAGCCGTCACGAACTGACCCCCGCCGACATCCTCCCTTGGGCCGAATACGCCAAGGGCCGCGCCGAGCATCGCAAACGCCTCACGGCGATCAAGCGCAACCGTCGCGTCGAGGTCGGGCCTTACGTCACCTTTTACTTCGAGAATTTCGACACGATGTGGTCGCAGGTGCAGGAGATGCTGCACATCGAGAAGGGCGGCGCGACGCAGCTCGCCGACGAGCTTGCCGCCTATAATCCGTTGATCCCGAAGGGTAGGGAACTCGTCGCGACCTTCATGATCGAGATCGACGATGCGCTGCGGCGCGCCCGCGTCTTGGCGCAGCTCGGCGGCATTGAGCAGACCGCCTTCATCGAAGTCGGCGGCGAGCGCGTCCTCGGCAAGGCCGAGGAAGACCAGGACCGCACGTCCGAAGAAGGCAAGGCGAGCAGTGTGCAATTCGTGCATTTCCCCTTCACCGACACGCAGATCGCCGCCTTCAAGGAGCCGAACGCGCGCGTTATCCTGGGTCTCTCCCACCCCAGCTACAGCCATATGGCCGTGCTGTCGGAAGCGACACGCGCGGCGCTGGCGGGGGATTTCGGCTGAGGCGACAAGAGAGCGGCGTTCATGCCCGCGCTTATCGCGGACATCCGCGCGGCCAAGCTGCGCAATCTTCGTCGTGGATGGCCTGGAGAGGCCCGGCCATGACGGCGGCCAAAACAGAGCGGGATTGCGGGCGGCGGCGGTTGTCGGTAAGTCGGACGCCTGATTTTCTTCCTGACCCGAGCTAGCCTTGACCACTTCCATCACCCGCGACCCCGTCTCGCGGCGGCGAACTTTCGCGATTATCTCGCATCCCGACGCGGGCAAAACGACGCTCACCGAAAAGCTGCTGCTTTTTGGCGGCGCGATTCAGCTCGCCGGCGCGGTGAAGGCCAAGCGCAACGCCCAGCAGACCCGCTCCGACTGGATGAGCATTGAGCGCGAGCGCGGAATCTCCGTCGTCACTTCGGTGATGACCTTCGAATATGGCGACTGCGTCTTCAATCTTTTGGACACGCCCGGCCACGAGGACTTTTCCGAGGACACTTATCGCACGCTTTCCGCGGTCGACGCGGCGGTGATGGTGATCGACGCGGCAAAGGGCATTGAGGCGCGCACGCGCAAACTTTTTGAGGTCTGTCGCCTGCGCGACATTCCGATCGTCACCTTCATCAACAAGCTCGACCGCGAGGCGCGCGACCCTTTCGATCTCATTGACGAAATCGAGAAGACTCTCGCGCTCGACGTGACGCCGATCACCTGGCCGATCGGTTCGGGTAGAAGCTTCGCGGGCACCTACCGCTTCGCTACGAAAACCGTGCGGCGGATCGACGAAGACGCCGACGTGCTGCAAACGCGCGGCCTCGCCGATCCGCTGTTCGATACGCTCCTGCCCGGCGGCGCGGACGAGTGGCGCGAGGAAGCGATGCTCGCCGAAGAAGGCAGCAAGCCTTTCGATCTTGCGGCTTTCCGTGAAGGCCATCTGACCCCCGTCTTCTTCGGCAGCGCGCTGCGCAATTTCGGCGTGCGCGATCTGATCGACGCGATGGCGGAATATGCGCCAAGCCCGCGCGCGCAGGAGGCGGACAAGCGCCTGGTCGAGGCGAAGGAGCAGAAGATGACTGGCTTCGTCTTCAAGATCCAGGCGAATATGGATCCGAACCACCGCGACCGCATCGCCTTCATGCGAGTCTGCTCGGGTAGGCTCACGCGCGGCATGAAGGCGAAGCTCATCCGCACCGGCAAGAACATTCCGATCAATGCGCCTCAGTTCTTCTTCGCGCGCGACCGCTCGATCGCTGACGAAGCCTACGCGGGCGACGTCGTTGGTCTGCCTAATCACGGGCAGCTGCGCATCGGCGACACGTTGACCGAAGGCGAAGAGATCGTCTTTCGCGGCGTGCCCAGCTTCGCGCCGGAAATTCTGCGGCGCATTCTCATCGGTGACGCGATGAAGGCGAAGAAGCTGCGCGAAGCATTGCAGCAGCTGGCGGAGGAGGGCGTCGTGCAGGTGTTTATGCCGCATGACGGCTCGGGCCCGATCATCGGAGTCGTCGGCGCGCTCCAGCTCGACGTGCTCGCGACGCGTCTCGACGCCGAATATGGGTTGCAGACGCGTTATGAGCAGCCGCGCTTCACGATTTGCCGCTGGATCGAATCCGATGACCCGGCGAAGCTGAAGAGCTTTATTGATTCGAACGCCTCGAGCATCGCCGACGATCTCGACGGCGCGCCGGTGTTCATGAGCTCCTCAGCGTTCCAGCTCAACTATGACGCCGAGCGCAATCCGGCGATCAAATTCTCCGATGTGAAAGACTATCAGAAAAAAGGGGCTTGATCGGACTTCCTTGCGCTTCCTCTGATTATATAAACGCCTAGTTTTCCAAGCTGTCAAGCGCCTCTTGCTTCTTCGCGCTTTCCTGAGCTATCTTCCAATTGCTTATAGAACGCTTATAACTTTCGCCATCAGTGTCAGGACATGCCGGTCGGGACAATCTCAAAGCGGGCCGTCGACGGGCTGAAATGGCAGCCGCCTGGGCCGTCGCAACAATTCCTGTGGGACACGGCGCTTCGCGGCTTCGGCGTCTATGTGCTCGCCTCGGGCGCGAAGGCCTATGTGATCCAGTTCCGACGCGACGGTCGCTCTCAAAGGGTCAAGATCGGGCCGCATGGCATTTACACGCCAGAGAAAGCTAGAGACGAAGCGAAGCGCCTCTTAGCCCGCGTCGTCGACGGCGCTGATCCAAACGCTGAGAAGCGCGAGCGCCGCGCCGCGCGCACCGTCAATGCGCTCGCCGAAGAATTTCTCGCCCACGTCGACCAGATGAAAAAGCCGGCGACCGGCGCCGAGTATCGTCGAATTTTTTCCAAGCACATCTTACCGGCGATTGGCTCCCGCCGCCTTGTCGACGTAACCCGCGCCGACATTGCGGCGCTCCGCTCGTCAATGCGGCAAACGCCGGTCCTCGCTAATCGCGCGCTCGCCATTTTCGCTTCGATGTGGAATTGGACCGCAAGGCTTGGACACGTCGAGGCGGTCGCCAATCCCGTCAAGGGCGTCGAGAGGTTCCGCGAGCAATCCCGCCAGCGCTTCCTCACATCGGATGAAGTAGCTCGCCTCGGGGAGGCGCTCGATCGGGTCGAGAAGAACAGTCGCATTGACGGTTATAGCGTCCAGGCGATTAAGCTGCTGCTCCTCACCGGGGCACGCCTGCGCGAGGTTTTGCACGCGCAATGGGCTTGGGTCGATTTCGAGCGTCGCGCGATCTTTTTGCCGGACAGCAAGACCGGCCAGAAGCCGTTGCATCTGTCGGCGCCTGCAATGGCGATTCTCGCCGACTTACCCCGCATCGAAGGCAACCCGTTCATCTTTCCAGGCATGAAGCCGGGCTCGCCAAAATCAGGGCTGTTTGATAGCTGGAAAACGATCCGCCGCGAGGCCGGGCTTGAAGGCGTGAGGCTGCACGATCTTCGCCATTCCTTTGCGTCATTCGGGGCAGGGGCGTCGCTCGGGCTCCCGGTCATCGGAAAGCTCCTCGGGCATACACAGGCGTCGACAACGCAGCGTTACGCGCATCTATCAGACGATCCCTTGTATCGCGCCGTGGACGCGATCGGGGCGACGATCTCAGCGGCGTTGGACGGGAAAACGGGAGGCGACATCGCGCCGTTGAAGAAACCACGAGGGAACGCCAAGTAACGAACCGCGCAGGGATAGGAGGCATCCGACAAGGCGAGAATGCATCGCTCGCTTTCCCTGCGCTCAATTTCGATGCGCGCGAGATGGAGCGCGATGTTTGTTCGGAAGAGGATCGGTCCTTGTGATCCACGCCCATTAGAGGCTCTCTTGCACAGCGCGCCGTCTGACACACGCAAGGGTATAGTGGAGCTAAGAGCCGGCTATTCATTTGCTGAGGCGTCGGCGCTATTTGGCGTTTCAAACAACGAACTGCGGCCACTCGCCAACTGCTTCGCATTATGGGGTAGGCGCGATGACAGTCTGTATCGCCCAATTAATTCGCTGAATTGGCTTGAAGTGCGTGACGCGCTCGCTTCGGAAATCATTGACAGAAGCGCTGGCGTTAATTGGTTTGATGTTCGCTTCATTCCGCCAATTTGCGCCCCGAACGTTCATGAATTCGTTGGCGACCTCGAATTTCATGTTGCGTTTTGGCGTGTCATACTTTCCGACCCGGAAGTTGGAATTTCCTATAACGCGGCGTTGAGCGCAGCGCCGTGTTTGGGCCGATTCGTGA
Source organism: Methylocystis sp. (assembly GCF_021731785.1). Classification (GTDB taxonomy): domain Bacteria; phylum Pseudomonadota; class Alphaproteobacteria; order Rhizobiales; family Beijerinckiaceae; genus Methylocystis. Next base: position 15,519 of record NZ_JAKFWS010000024.1, on the reverse strand, counting down.
GGCCGCGGCATCTCTTCGGGCCGGACGAAATGCTGCGAATTTTCGAATCAGCGTTTCTGATCAAGCGCTGCTCGCGCCATTTGCATGATGCTTGCGCAGACGTAGAGAAGAAAAAGATTAGTCTCGGCCGATACCCCGATCTGGTGGGGGGGCGCACGCGCCAATTGCTTGAACTTTTGTCGACCAGTCGCATCTTAGCTGACGGGTTCTTTCGATCGGACACGCGCCAAAGAATTGCGATCGATCAGACGCTGTGGACGCGAACGGAGTATGCAATCGATCTTCGCAGGGGCGACCTCGTCAACGTCGAGACAGGCGAGACGGAATAGCGCTCGATTGTGCTGCGCGCGCCGGAAATCAATGTAGATGAAGACGAAGCGCCTACTATTGCGCAATTATCTTCCTCGCAGCCGAAGATTGAGGCTGAGCACATCCCCCTGCAGATTTCGGGAAAAACCAAACCTGAGCGCGTCGCGAGTTGGTTGAGTCAGACTTATGACAAGCGACCGGAGTTATACGTAGATCAACTGCTCGCGAAAGTTCAGAAGGTTGACTCGCTTCAAGGGGCGACGAAACCAGACCTGGAACGGGCGTTGAGCAGGCTTGGCTGGCAGTCGCCTCGCAAGCGCCGCTGATGGATTTTTGGCGGACTTTTGATGGAGATTGGCGGTATTTTTGTCGGATACACGCGCTTCATTTTGTCCGTAGCTATTTGCGGCTTGCGGGAATAGGCCCGCAGCGTTCCGATCAGGGACGATCCGCAAATGAGCATGGTTGTGCGCTATCTGCGTCGCCGAGCGGCGGCAAAATATCTCAACGAAAAATACGGCTTCGGCTCCTATCAGACGCTCTGCAAGGGCGCCGTAACAGGCCTCGGCCCGGTCTACCAGCGCGCAGGTCGCATCGTCGTCTACACCGAGGAAGCTCTCGACCGCTGGGCGCAGAGCAAGCTCAGTGAGCCGCAGACCTCCACCTCCGACGCACGCGCCGCGTGATCGATGGCAGCCCATAAACGGGGAAAGCCGGCGCCGCGTCACGCGGCGAACGGCTCCCTGAAGGTGCAAGGTTTGGCGGCTTGCACTTCGAACCATAAGCCCACTGCTTCCCCCTCGCAAGCGTTGCTGCCGAGCCGGGCCGCGCTCGCCCGCAGATGGCCACGGCTTCGCGTGAATCGTCTGAGCTGGCGCTGGCGCGACGACGCGACCGGCGCGCGCGGCGACAGCATCGAGACGTTGGTGGTCTTCCTCGGGGAGCGCGCGCGATGAAACGCCACCGCCTCCCAAACCGCCGCGCGCGCGAAACCATCGGCTTTGAATTTCGTGGCTCTGCCTATACCGCGACCTTCTCCTGCTTCCCCGATGGAAGGCTTGCAGAGCTTTTTATCGACGCTCCAAAGCCATCAAACGATGCCGCAGACGATGCTCGCGATGCGGCTGTTTGTCTCTCCTTGGCGCTGCAATTCGGAACGCCTGAAGCTGCAATCCGGGCTGCTCTGACGCGCGACGGAGCGGGCCGTCCCGCCGGCGTTCTTGGGGCTGCGCTCGATGCGATTGTCGCGGAGGCGCAGTCATGAGCGCTTCCTTCGACCGAGATAGGTTCGAGCCGCGCGCCGCCAGGGCAGGGACGCAAGCGTCTCCCGCGCATGATGCGGGTGAGAAAATCGACCGCCTATATTTCGGGCTGCATCCGGAACGCAGATACCGCCTGAGAGAGGCAACGCCTCGTGAAGAGGCGATGCGTAGCCACGGCGCTCCCGGGCCTGGCTACAAGCTCATGACGATCGCGAGGAACCAGGGACCGAATTTACCGCCCGCGCGCGTAACTGTCTTCTGTTTACCGCCGCAGTCAGCTCACAACCGGTTGCCACTTCTCTTTGATGACGACTGGTCTTGCGCGGAAGCATTTGACGAAATTCTACGGCGCAACGGGAGGGCTGTCTGATGACGGCGCCCCCGATCGTGAACCTTCGTCAGATCGCGCACGCCCTTGGCGGCGAAGTCAGCAACGGGCAGGTCCTTTGCCCTGGACCGGGACATAGCAGACGCGACCGCAGTCTCGCCGTGCGTATGTCGCCAACAGCGCCGGACGGCTTCGTTGCGAAGTCCTTCGCTGGCGACGATTGGCGCGATTGCAAGGATTATGTGCGCGGCCGGCTGGGCCTGGCCCGCGATCCCGTCGAACGCGCTGCGCGGCCGACCTCGCCAGTTTTGCACGATCCCGACACGCGCACGCGCGACAAGGCGCGCACGCTCTTTTTCGAGGCGACAGACCCGCGCGGCACGCTCGGCGAGCATTACCTTGCCATCGAGCGCGGATTGTCTGGCGTTCTCGACGATGCGCTCGCATTGACGCTGCGTTTCCCATTCGGCTTGCCCGTTTCGTGATGGCGACAAGCTTACCCGATCGCCGGCGCTGATCTGCGCCCTACGCGACGCGCGCGCCATCATGGGCGTCTGCGGGCGGCTCGGGGATCTGGACGAAGTCGAGAGCCAAGTCTTGCGCGATCCGGAATTGATCATCGCGGTTCAGCGAATCCGTCTCGACGATCATGGTCGCAAGGTCGAGCGCCGGTCACTCGGCGCGATGGAGAACGCCGTCGTCTTCTGGAGCTCGATTTTCGAGAGCTTTTATGCCGGAAGCGCGACGATCGCGGAAGGCGTCGAGACGGCGCTCGCCATGCGCAAGCTTGGATTTCAGGGCTGCGTCGCGCTTGCCGGCGCGGGCCGGTTCCGAACTTTCGAGCCGCCCTTCCATTGGGGGCAAATCACCATCTCCGGCGAGAATGACGCCGGCGCTTCGCAGTCCGCGTGGCGCGACGCGGGGCCGCGCTGGGCTGCCGCGGGGCATGACGTCGCGATTTGGACGCCGCCTGACGGCTTCAAAGACGCCAACGACTTATTGCGGGACAAACGACAATGACGCCAGAGCCACACAAGGGCGGGCGCATCGTCGCCCGCTTCACCCCTGGCGACTCCGCCAACGGCGCGGAGCGCGAACAGTTGACGCACGATGCGCGCATTCACGTGGAGCAGTCAAAGCCGCCAATCATCATCAAGCCGTCGCCATTCATCTGGCGCGACCCGGCGTCAATGCAGACAAGGCAATGGCAGTATGGCCGTCACCTCATTCGAAAATTTGTCAGCGCAACCGTTGCGGCGGGAGGTGTCGGCAAGTCCATACTCGGACTCGCCGAGGACGTGGCGATGTCGACGGGGTGCGACCTGTTGGGCCAGCGCATCATCGCGCCGCTGCGGGTCTGGTCTTGGAATGGCGAAGACCCGCGCGACGAACTCGAAAAACGCATCGCGGCGATTTGCCTGCACTATGGCGTGAAGGAGGAAGACATCGGCGACCGCCTCTTTCTCGACAGCGGGCGTGAGCAGGAAATCATCATCGCGCATATGGTGCGCAACGGATTCACTATCGCCACGCCAGTCGTCGAAGCCGTCATCGCCGCCATCGTCGCAGACTGCATCGATGTCGTGCGCATAGATCCGTTCGTTTCGTCTCACCGCGTTACCGAAAACGACAATAACGCCATCGATGCAGTCGCGAAAACGTGGGCGAAGATCGCCGACGTAACCGGCTGCGCAATCGATCTTGTGCATCACGTAAGGAAGACGGGCGGCGCTGAAGTCACCGCCGAAGACGCTCGCGGCGCGTCGTCACTGATAGGAGCCGTTCGCCATTTGCGCGTGCTCAACGTCATGACGGTGGACGAAGCGGCCAAAGCGGGCGTCGAAAATCGAAGGCTCTATTTCCGTGTCGACGACGCCAAGGCGAATCTCGCGCCCCAATCGGACAAGAGCGAGTGGTTTCATCTTGCTTCCGTTTCCCTGGGTAATGGCAACGGCGGACCAGACGACCTTGTCGGAGTCGCGACGCCTTGGGAGTGGCCCGACCCACTTGATAACGTTTCGGTTCACGATCTGCGCGCTGTGCAAGAGGAAGTCGATAAAGGCAAATGGCGAGCCAACGTCCAAGCGGAAGATTGGGTAGGCAAGGCCGTCGCAAAGGCGATGAAGCTGGACGTGAGCGACAAACGCCATCGCGCCAAAATCAACGGGCTTCTGAAAATCTGGAAATCGACCGGCGCGCTCGTCGAAGTCGATGGCAAAGACGACAAGCGGAACACCCGCATCTATGTCGAAGTGGGGACGCCAGCCAATGACTAACTGCCCCACCTACAAAACATCGCTCGCGGCGCCCCGCCACACCCCACACCCCTTATGGGGTGGTGGTGGGGCAAGGCAAACGCCCCGCTGCCTCACCTTGCAACGCCACACCTTCGCAGGTGGGGCAGAGGGCGACGACGAGCTGCATACGGCGCGCCTATGCCGCGCCCTTTGGCCCGGCGCGCGCGTCGCCCGCCTCGTCGCGGCGATCGAAGCAGAGAGGGCGAGGCCATGACTGGCCATACCCCCCCTCGCGGGTCCTTCTGGCGATTGGGGCAATACGGGTAAAGCGGGGGCACGGGGTTTCTGTAGGTGCGAGGGTCAAAAAGGTGTTTCGCTTCGTTTCCCGAGCCAGAAACCGGCCCCCCGTGCGTCTTTCGCAAAGCCAAGCCGCCTGCATAGCGTGCGACGCTCTATCGCGCTCAGCGGGCTTCTCTGCTCAAAAAAGAGGATCGTCCAAAAATGAGCGATAAACCAGGCGATGGCCTAACCCCAGCTGAATTTGCCCGGCGCGAGGGGGTTTCACGCACGTTGGTCGTTAGAAAGATGAAGTCCGGCCATTTGCCAAAGCTCCCGGGAGGGCGAGTTTCAGCGTCACTTGTTGGCACGGCATGGCGAGCGAGCGCCCCCCTGGCGCAAGGCCGGTTTCGAGTGTCCAAGCGCCGGAATGTCCCGGTTGGCTTATTCCGGTGCGCGACTGTGAAAATCACTTCGACCGGGGCATTCTTTTTGCCGTTCTGTCGCTCGTTCGCGATGTGGGAGCCCTTGCCGCAATAGCCGCGGATGACGCAGGGGCGACAATCGAGACGGCGAAGAGGGTCGAACAGACCATGCCCACGCTGTTCGCCGAGCGCGCGGAAGACCTCATGCGCCGGATCGGCGTTGGCCCGTATGAGCATGCGGACGATCCGCCTATTTGGCCGCGCGCGATGGGTCTGCGCATCGACTGGAAACGCGCGGCCGAAGACGCCAAGGGGGCTCGCAGCAAGAAGGGCGGCGTTCGCGAGCGATGACGCCGCCCGACATCCTTCTCCGCCAAGCCGAAGAGCACGAGTCTCGGGCCGCCGAGCTGCGCCGCCGTGCGGCTGAGATGGCGGCACAAGAGCGGACGAGCGCGATCGTCACGGCGTTGGAGATTTACGAAGGCCCGTTGACGAGACGCGCTGCGGCTCTCGCGCGGGACCTCAATCGCTATCTCAGCACAGCGTGGCCTCGCGAAAGGTGGGCGCGCATAGTTGACGGCTCGCCGCAGCGCCAGGCGCTCCACCGGATCGCCTGCTCACGCAATGGCGAGGGATTGAAGGCGCGCCGAATTATCGACATAGCCAAAAAATGCAATTGCGGCTGCTTGCGATTGCATAAATTTCCAGACGAAGCTTCTCCCGAAAGTGAAATCGGAGAGGCGCAATGAGCGTTCTGGATTTTCTGAAGACGAAGAAGTCGGCGCCCGCGTCGCAGATCGCGGAAATGGAGGCGAGCCTCGCCCGTCTACGCGCCGAGCGAAAAGAATTTGAAACCGTCGTCGAGAGCCACGGCGCCCGGCGAGCTGACGCGCTGCTCAGCGACATGGCCGACGCAGACATTGCGAAACTGGACGCCGACGCCAATCTCGCGCAAATTCGCCTCGAAAGGCTCGAACTTGCCGAATTGGAGCTGGTCGAGCGCATCGAACGCGCGCGCGATAAATCCGAACGCGAACGCCTGGCCAGCGAACATGAGCGCGATGCGTCGGCTATCGAGGCGGCGTCGAAAGAGTTGGAAAAGACACTCGCGCCGGTCGCGGAAGCCTTCAGCAATCTCCTGAAGGTAATTCCCGAGGAAACCCACATCGCGAAGCCGGGGAGTGCCGGAATGCCGCCGTCGGCGGCGACCAAAGAAGACATCGCGCGGGCGATCTTAAGCAATGGGCTTTTCAACGCCACGCCCGATGTTTTCGAACAGACGGTATGTCCGCCGCACCTCGCGAGAATGGGCGGCGCTGCCGTCTCACGCGCGCTTCACGTTTGCACCTTCGAGGGCGGATTATTGACGCAGAGAAACGCCGGTCTCGTTGGCGAGGAATGCGCCATCCATGCCGCGCCGATCGCGGCCGACAAGCTTATCGTCACGCCGCTTCGCGCAAAGGCGCGGGCGCTGCGCGATGGCGTCGCCGAGCGTCTGCAGGCGGCCGAATGACGAATTCCGGCGGCGGTTCAGTTTCCCGCCGACGGTCGGGCGCGCGGTCAGTTCACATGACCGGCTGGCCGCGCGCTCGTTCACGCACTCTGGAGGCAAACAAAATGACTTTCGATGAAACCGCGCTCGCCGCAGCCGAAAGGCTCGCCCTCGCCGAAACAAATTACGCCGCAGTTGCGCAGCGACGAGGCCATGTTGCCGCGCCCACGCCGGCCCATGCTGTCACTGCATCGCATGAGCTCACGAACGAGACGCTTAGGGCCGAATTCGACCGCGATCCGAAGATCCGTGGTGAATTCCTTTGCTTCGAAGACTTCGCGGCCTTCAAACGCGCAGAAACGAAGGGTCTGTTCAAAATGCTCGGCGGATCGGCGTGACTGGCCACGCGGTCGACCGCGTGATTGTTGACGCGTCTCCTACGACAAGGCGGGCGGCGGCTTCGCGCTGCCGTTCGCCAGCGACTTGGGCGCATCGCCGACTGATTGAACGGGAAGGACTAACCAATGGCCGCTAAAGCAAGCGTCACGCTGCGCCTCGGCGTCGAAGGCGACGAGAAAATCCAGGCCGCGCTGCGTAAGATCGGCCAAACGGGCGACGCTGCAATGCAGGGCCTGTCGAAAGAGGCCAAGGAAGCGGCGCGCTCATTCGACCGGCTGGAAAAGAGCCTCGATGCGCAGGCGCGCAGCGCTTCCCAGGTGGCGTCGACCTATGTCAGGGCCAACGCCGCAGTCGCCGCCGGGGTGCGGACACAGGCCGACGCGCAGCGGGTGCTTGATCTTGCTACCGAGCGCCACCGGCGGCTAACTTCTGCGGTCAACGACAATGCGCGCGCCACGGGGCTTGCCCGTCACGAATGGATAAATCTAAGCAGACAATTTCAGGACGTGGGCGTGTCGCTCGCCGGCGGACAGTCGCCGTTGACGGTTCTGTTTCAGCAAGGCAGCCAAATCGCCGATATTTTCGGATCGTCCGGGGCTGGCGCGGCCGGCGCGCTGCGCTCGTTCGGCGCTGGCGCGGTGCGCGCGCTCACTTCGCCGATCGGCATTGCTGTCCAACTGACAGCGGCCGTCGCTGGGATCGAAGTCGCAGCGCTGAAAGCCGAAAGCGCTCTCGCCAAGATCGGCGAAACTGCGAAACTATCCGGTCTATCGGCCGAGCAAATTCAGGGCGCGAAGATTGTCGGAGCCGGCGCTGGGTTGGACGAAAAGAGCGCGGTGGGCGCTTTCGCCAACGCCTCGCAACAGTTCGAGCAGTTCGCCCGAAATGAAGGCGCGGTCAAAAGCGCGTTGGAGAAAATCGACGCCGGCTTCCTGAAGGTCGCCGACAGAGCCAGGACCGCCGGCGAATTCATTGATATCGTCGAGCGCAAGATACAGGATTTGCCGCGCGCCGAGGGGCTCAATCTGGCGCAGGCGCTGTTTGGCGAAGACGCCGGGCGCAAGTTGTTCGACTCCATTGAAAGCGGCGCGGCGTCCATGGGCAGGCTCGCCGAGGCGACGGGCCGCACGGGCGACCATCTCGACCAGGCGGCGCGCGCCGCCCATGAGACGCAATTGCAGATCGATCAGGCCGCGGCGATCGCCAGCGACAAGCTCTTGAAGGCGTTTCAGGACTTGGGCGACCCGGTCGCGTCGTTGAAGCTCGGCTGGTATGAAATCGTCGGCTCGATCGCGCAGGCGGTGTCCGATTCGCTAAATCTGCAGGCCGTCATGCGCGGCTTTCTGCATCCGTTCGATACGGTTCGGGAGCTTGTGACCGGCGAGACGCCGTTCAAGGGCCGGCTCATTCCGTTGAGCGAATCCGGGATTGCTCAGCCGGAAGCGGCCGGCACGTCAAGGGCGCGGTTCGAACAGCGCGCCGAGGCGGCTAAAGCGCATCGCGCGGGAGCCGGGTTAGCGAAAGAGCGCATCCAAAGGGCCGCAAAGGCTGGAGTGGAAGACTTGCCCGATACGTTGCGAGACGTTCGCGACATATCCAAGGACGTGTTTTCGTCTATGGCGAACGATCTGCGGTCCGGCAAAGACGCCGCCGATCTCTTAAACAGCGCGCTCGATCAGATGAAGCGCAGAGTGATCGATATCGCTTCGCGCAGCATAACTGACAGCCTCTTTGGCACTGGCAAGGGCGGCGACAGCGGCTTGCTTGGCGGCCTCATTAAGGGCGGCGCCAGCGCGCTCGGGGGCATGTTCGGAGGCGGGAAGTCTACAGGCTACTTCAGCGGCGGGGCGCTTTTTTCCGGATCGCCGTTCCATTTCGCCGACGGCGGCATCATGACGAGCGCAGGCCCGCTGCCGCTGCGGCGCTATGCCGGCGGCGGGATCGCGGACAGTCCGCAGCTCGCTATGTTTGGCGAAGGGCGGTCTCCGGAAGCCTATGTCCCGCTACCAGACGGTCGGTCCATCCCGGTCGCCATGCGGGGTAACGCGCCAAAGATCACGATCAACAATAATGCGCCAGTCGAAGTGACGGCGCGCACCATGAGTGACGGCGAGATTATCCTTCACGTCGAAAAGCGGCTCGCGAGCTTTGGCAAGCAAATGCCTGGCATTCTCGCCGACCGGAACAATAGGCGCTGACATGGCGGCGCACGATCCGGTCGCTGATTTACTCGGCCTCGATGGTGTCAAAGCATCGATCAAGCGCACGATCGATACAACGGCGTTGCTCGCCGCGAAGCAGCCTGAAGGCGTGCGCGCTGCGGCCATTGCGTGGTTTCGGCAAGAGCTGATCGACGGACTTTCTGACAAGCCGGAATTTCGCGGCAAAGATTTTAGCGCGCTCGCCGACGCGCTCGAGCAGCGGCTTGTGAAGCGTATCGCCGAAATCGAGGCGAGTGCGGCGGGCAGGGCTTAGCAACTTCGCGGCGACACGATTGCTCTGCGCGATTGCGTCTTCGGGCTTCTTCGGCGTCGCTGACTTGGGGGAAGGTGACTTCGGAGCGCTCCGAAGTTGAAATTCTTTCCGATAGACCAGCTCAATAGACCACCGCTCTGTCGTCATTAGCACTTCGCGAGCGCGAGCCATGTCCTGCCCCATAGCGACGAGCGCCGCACGCATTCAATGGTGCATAATCGCCTTCGCGCCGGCGCGTCAAAAGGTCAGCGGCGATTTCGGAATCTCTACGCCCCGCGTTGCGCGTCCCGAGGCGCGGCTTCGGCTCGTGAGGCTCTTTGGGTGACTTACGAACATTCGTAAGTTGCTTAAATTCGAGAGTGTAAAGCGTTTCGATCGACCGACGCTCTGTTGCAGTCAGCACTTCGCGCGCGCGTGCCATGTCCTGCCCCATCGCAACAAGAGCTCGACGGTCATGCGCGTTCATCTCGAACCCTTGCGCGTCCCACCATGCGCCGAAGTCTTTCGTGCGCGGATAGCGCGCTTTTGCGGCGGCGACGCCGATCCGATTTTTCAGCCGGGCTCGAAAAGGCTTGCGCCGGACTTCGCGGAGGCGGTCGAGCGGTTCCTCGCGGAGCGAAAGGCAGGTAGATCAACCGCGCGGCGATCATGCGCGAGGCGCATAGGCACTGGCACTATGCTCACGCCGAGGCAGCGCGGGCCGCTGGCGAGTTTTTGGCGCTTCCGGCTATCGAACGGCGGGCAAGGGCGAAAATGCGCCCACGGCCAGCGCGCTGCGAGCCCCAACAAGGCCATTTTCCAAGAGTAAATCCGCCGCGCGTGGGAAAACCACAGGGGGCGGAGAGCGGAGCGGCGACGATGATTTTAGGCTTGGCGGGTGCGGTTGCCTTACTGCACGGCTACGAAATCGAGAGTCGGTTATTTATGATTCTTGGCGCAAGCCTGCTCGTGTGGAGCCTGGAAAGAGCGCGTCGAGCCCCGTCCTAAGGGGGCGGACGGAACAAGCCAAGAGCCGCGAAGCAATGGGGCTCTCTCGGGAACAGTGGCCGCCACCTATTGCACCGTGTTTTGTCTCCGGGTGCAGCGCCTCATAGGCGTCCTTGCGGCGCGAAGCTTTAATTGCAAAGAGAACGCCCGCCAAACATGGCGGGCGTCTTTTATGCGAACGGTTGGGCGTCACCGGCAAACCCAAACCCAATGGCCTTGATCCCATACCCAGCAGGGACCGCCAAAGTGCCTGCCTCCACCGTAGCCATAGTAGTGGTGACCGCTCCAATCCCTGTGCTGATAGCGGAAGTGCCCTCCATAATCCGGCACATACCGGCCGTGGTGCCATGTTCCTGCTTGCGCCATTGACGCCCACAACATCGCTGCTGCTAGAACTGCGCCAGAAGTTAGAATTTTGCGCATAGGGTCCTCCCTATTCTTCTAATGGAGAACTATGGCGCTTGGGGTCGAATTGAAGGGCATGGATGGTCGGCGGTGATCCAGCGCTAACGAGTATTTTGCCCCCGTCTGCGATCATGGTGGCGACAACGCGCGACCTCCCTCCAGCCGTAAACCCAAACTTCGGCGTCGAGGCCAGGCGACCGGAGATTGTGCACGAGGACTGCGTCATGCCGGCGCATCGGCTCCGTCTTCGCCGCTACCATATTATCAATTTCGGCTTGGGCAGACGCAAAGAACATGCCCATGAAGGCCGCGCGCCTTCGCGACCTCGGCGAGTGCGGAAAGCGGCACATCCGGGTTTTCATCCTTGGCGGTCGCCGTCGAATACTCCGCAATGACCTCTTCGCTGGTCGGACGCGCGGAACGGCGCATATCTCGTTTCATCGACACTCCCGTCAGCCTCCATGACACGTGGGAGGTCAGCAAAAAATCACTTAATCATACATGGTTACCGCTACAGCCTGATTGCCAGCGGCTAATTCTTAGGCAATTTTAACTCCATTGGAGTAAGTCAAGTTACAGCTTGGGGGAGCTGCGATGGTCATTCGGTCTTGGAGAAGCTGCGTCTCGTGGTTCGTATTCGGCGCAGCCTTTGTTCTGGGCTTAATTTATTGCGACAAAACGAATTGTGAAGAATTCAATCTGGCGCCGGAAATGCGCCTGACGCTCGGGCTCATGGCTCTTTTGGGACTGCAAGGCTTTCTGGCGGAAGCGCTGGGGCTGTGGGCCGACGAAAATGGTTTTTCCATCCCACGTCGGATCTTTCCGCATCTCGGTTTTCCTGTTCTGTGGCGCAGAAAAATCCCGGGAAGGAGCCTCTCTCGGATCGACGCAATAGATAGTCGCATGGTTCGGCTTTATTTGACCTCGACCGAACGTGTCGACTTCGTTTTTGCTGACAACGAGAAAAGGCGGCGCTTCCTGCGCTTCGTAAATCAGTTTTATTCGCAGCAGGCGTACGTTCGCCGAGCTACGGGGGAGAATTAGGGAGACATTTCTGTTGTCATCCAGACCGGCTTGCGCATGCCGCGTCCTTCGCCTCGTCAGACAGTTAGCGGGTTACTCTCGCGCACATCCTCAAGACGGTTCATGCTATAAAAAATAGCCAAGAGCCGGAGGATAAAGAAATGATGACTCATTCATGCGCCAGTCAATCTTGCGCCAGACCTTTGAAGAACTTTGCGCATGCAGCCTTCATTGCCGCGTTCGCGTCTCTGCTTATGGCGACGTCAGCTGACGCGGGGGAACAGATCGGAGTCGCCCGCCATGTTCGCAATAGGGTAACTGGCAAAATCCAGATGCAAGTCGTGGACATTAACCAGGGAGAGGACGTTTTCGGCAGGGAAATCGTGACGACTGTTGCAGATTCTCTGGCGAAGATCGTGCTGAAGGACGACACCAATTTGAGCGTCGGTCCAAACTCGAGCGTGGCCCTCGATAATTTCGTCTATTCGGGGCCGTCGGATTTCAGGAAAGCGAGTTTCGGCGTCGCCAAGGGAGCATTGCGCTTTACAAGCGGTGGCTCAGACCGGCGGTCTTATCAAATGCGCACGCCGACTGCGACGATCGGAGTTCGAGGGTAGTTCTCCAGAGCCAAATGAGCGCCTGTCCGGCCCCGACGCCCGAGTCCTTCGCCATCGAAGACGCGAACGGCGTCGCGCTCGCCTACGTCTATTTCGAAGGCGAGCCGACCCGGCGAGGGCTAGTCAAGCGGCTACCGGCCAGGGACGCGAAGCACGTCGCACAGACGATCGCGCGGGCGCTGACGGAAGCCGCAAAGTCGAGCAACGAAAATTTTAAGGAAGTTGCATGACGATCATTCGGGGCTAGGCGAGCGCCCGAATTGGGCGCAGCTCAATTGGAGTCGCCCATGCAACGCATTGTGTCCAGTTTTAGAGTCTTCGCTGCTTCGTCTGCGGTTCGGGTCCTGGGAAAATTGCCGGCGCGTGTTTTGCGGCGCGTAAGGACTGCGCCTGAGGCATTTGTCGACGCGATAGAGCGCCTTGCGAAGCATTAGGCGTTGCCCTTTGAGGAACAGGAAACGCCCGCCAGTTCATCAATGTCGTGCGTTCTCGTGAACCGCTCACGCACGAAAAAACCCGGCCATTGCTGACCGGGCTGCTAAGTGAGGGCGGCGTCAACCCATAGGGCCGATGGCCTGCGGCTCAATTAGGCGTCCATGCCCCGAATGCAAGCCGATCGCTCCTGAAAAAACCCGGTCGTCGCCGGCCGGGCGATGCGGGCAACCGCAGCCGGCCGCGAGAGTTAATGCTATGCTAACGGCATGTGCGGTCGTCATCAGTAGCCGCAGTCGGTTGGCGAGTATGAGCGACCAGAACAGACTAACATCGTGGATCGCGCATGCCCGCAGTAATGCCCAGTCAGGTTGTTCAGACCATTGACGCATTGTTTCCTCACGTTGCGCGTGGTCATGGCGGAGACGGCTGGCTACAGGCCCAGCACGGCTCGAAATTGACAGGGATCGTTGCTTTAGCAAAGGCCATTCCCCAGGAATTACTTGGCGTTTCCGCCAGCGACTACGCGCGCTTCGTTCTTGCGATCAGCACAATAGAATTTCACCTCGCCGTTTGGACCGCGAGAGGTCCCATCGGCAATATGGAACTTGTCGACGGGACTGATGTCGTGTCTGTTTTGCGGCGCGTCTTAGTAACTTGCCCCGACGAATACCCCCCACCGACCACGAGCGAACTTTCCTTCATTAGTGACACTGATCTTCGCGACAGCATTCGCCGTGACCTCGGCGCGGCGCACCGGGCTTTTGCTAATTCCGAGTGGAAGGCGTCGATCGTCCTCGCGGGTGCCGCCATCGAAGCGTTATTGCTATGGAAGCTTCGGGAGCCACCTCGCACAAAGGAGGAGGTTCTCGATGCAGCGAAGGCCGGATCCGAGCGAAATGAGCTGGACAACGACATAAATAAGTGGGGACTGGAAAAGTATATCTTAGTAGCCGAACGACTCGGCATTATCAAAGGCGACACGCCAACGGCTGCGCGCCTTGCTCAAAATTTCCGAAACCTTATTCACCCAGGGCGTGCTATTCGCCGGCAACAAACATGCGACCGCGCAACCGCTCATACAGCCCTCGGCGCACTCGATCATGTTATCCGCGATCTGACGTAACACGCTTTTTTGCCGCGCCGTTTAGCCCAAGAACCCGCTCTCAGGTGCCGACGCCAAGGCGGTCGCGCAGACAATCGCGCGGGGGTGCCGAGGTCGTGGGCGTTTAGGAGGGTCTTCGCTGATCTGGGCTGTGGACCACCGTTTTGCATTTTGAACAGATGATGCGCGTTTTTTCGGAATGCCGTTCGCCAGGAACCACCTCAAATCCAGGGGTGCAAAAAAATACTATTCGCCCCGTATCGCCTGTCTCATAGGGATGGTCTTCCTCTGAAAACGCAGCCGTTCCTGTGGCCCCACATCCAAGGCATTGAATACCGGATGTCCATCGTTCGCGATGTGCCATGCCTCAATATGCACGGGCCGGAACAAGAACGCCAGAGCGCTCATGCGCGCCACAATCCACTACTCAAAATAGTTGAACGCCCCGCCGTTACATCCACGGTCGGGGCGTTCTGCGCCGGCAAAGAGGAGATCAAAACCGGCGACGTGTAGAAAGCCTAGTCCGTCACACCTTACGCCGCGAATCGTCGGGCATGAGCGTTGCGCCGATCTTTCGCCGCAGGCATTGCCCGAACGTCCAGCCGACCCCGAGGCGCTTGCCGTCTCGGAATCGTTTGTGGGTGTCCCGCATGATCGCGGCGCGGTCGTAAGTCACGGCCTCAACCTTCTCCGCAAATCGTCCGACTTGACGGCGCCGCGCGCGACGCTCTCAACGATGCGCCGGGACATTCGCGTGGCCGCGCCGTCGTATGTGTCGGTCACGCGCGCGAGCCAAAAGAAGAACCGCGCGAGCTTGAGCCGCCATGTCATCGCAATGATGGTGGAAAGCGGCAGGCGGTGGAGCCGCGACTTGTCGTTGCTCAGGTCAGTCATCGGCGCGCCTCCACACTGGCCACAGTCGACGCGGCGAACATGGCATATTCATTAACGCAGTTGAGGAAACCGAATTCTAACCCGCCAACTCGGCCACGCTCCGCCATATCGCGCACGATGCAATTTAGGAGAGTGGCGTTGCCGTTCGTGGGATATCGTCCAATGAACGCCAGATATTCGCGCCCAAGCGCGCGCCCGGTTTCGTAGTCACGGGAATAGCTTCCCGATGGCTTCACGGCCCAACAATCAATCCCTGTGCCCTTTGGTTTCCGCCGCTTCATAAAGGACAGCACGTCGACATAATGCGGGACTTTGCCGCGCCGACGGTCGCGCACGTCTGCAAGCTTGGTAATGTTGCTCATGACAGCGCCTCCCGCTCCAGCAAGGCGACGACGTTGCGGATGGCGTCGCCCACGACGTCGCCGACGTAAAGGTCATTGACCACTTCGTCCTCGTCGAGGAAGTCAGCGAGGTGGCGGAGCAGCCGCAGGGCTCCCGCGCGCGTCGTCGGCGGCGTCTCGCACAATGCGCGCTCGGCGTCGCGCGCGTCGCTTCTCGCTTCCGTGTCCGCGTCTTCCGCCTCATTGAGGCGCATCAAGATTTTCTGAATTTCACTCGGGGAGGCTTCGAGCTTGGCCAAGCCGGCCGCGTAGTCCTCATCGGAGTAAAAATTAAGCTCGCGCCGCTTTTCCAGCTTGCGGCGGGAGATAGTCACTCTCGGGTCTAATACCAACCCGCGTTGATTAGAACCGATAGGCCCATTCGCGCAGCCCGATGGACATTATGCGCCAGGGTTGTTCGACGAGGCTGTTCCACGCATCACAGCAGTGATCGACGATATCATCGTAGGATT
>NZ_JAKFWS010000005.1 GCF_021731785.1 Methylocystis sp. | reverse complement strand
CCGGGCGACAATGTGACGATGGACGTGGTGCTGATCGTGCCGATCGCGATGGAGGAGAAGCTGCGCTTCGCCATTCGCGAAGGCGGCAGGACGGTTGGCGCCGGCGTCGTCGCCAGCATCATCGAGTGATCGACGCTGAGGCGCGGCGAAACTAAAAGCGGCAAGAGCCCCGCTCTTGCCGCTTTGTTTTTCGGATCCGCGCGCCATGAAACCCGCCGTCATCAAACTCGAACGCACGCACAAGCGCTGGACGACCATGTCGATCGCGGCCATCCGCATGCCGGACGGACGAATCCTCTCGCGCGACGTCGAGGACCATGGCTGCGCCGCCGCCGTTCTGCCGTACGACCCTTTGCGCAGAACCGCGCTGCTCGTGGAGCAGCTGCGCGCCGCGCAACTCGTGTCGGTCGGTGCGACCCATTCGCTCGAAGCGATCGCAGGCCTGGTCGAGGGCGAGGACGACCCCGCCGCGACGGCGAAACGCGAGGCGCTTGAAGAAGGCGGACTGCGGCTCGGCGCGCTCGAACATGTCGCCTCAGCCTGGTCGATGCCGGGCGTATCGACCGAGCGGATGACGCTTTATCTCGCTGAATACCGGGCCGAGGATCGCGTCGCCGACGGCGGCGGCGTCGCGCATGAAGATGAAGAAGTGCGCGTCGTCGAAATGAGCCTGAAGGATCTCGCCGCATTGATGGCGGCGGAAGGCTTCGTCGACATGAAGACGCTTGTTCTGTTACAGGCGCTGCGTCTTCGCCGGCCCGAGCTTTTTTGACGAGATGTAGAGCTTCAACGGATTGCTCTCAGCAACCAGACGCGCTGACTCCAGGCGCGAGCCGCAGAGCGTCGCAGAGACTGCGCGACTGGAAGTCGTCCATCATCTTGCGGGTGATGACGCTCGCCGAGCCCGGCACTTGCATGATGGGCGTTGGGGCCCCTGTCGGTCCGGTCACATAGTTCGAGAAATAGCCGTCGTCAGAATATCGCGGCGGCGGCGCGCGATGAACCTGGGCGCGGTAGCCGCGGACTCGCGGGTCAGCCGCGGCAGGCGTCAGTCCGGCGCCCGCGATCGCAACGAGCAGGATTAGACCGAGAGCCTTGCGCATGGCCTTGTCCTCCTGGCGAAGCATATAGCCGCCAGGGCGCATTCGCCAAGCCTAGCGCGAAGCGGGTCAGGCGGCGAGTTCGTCGCCCACAAGCACGGCTGGCAGGCGGCGATCCTCCAGATGCTCGATCACGGCCGCCGACTGCTGAGCGAAGTGCTCAACCTCCAGCGCCGCGGCGACGGCGGAAATTCCGATCTCGCGGTAAAGACGCGCGAGAAGGTCGTGAGGATGGCCGCCCGACTGGGGCTCGTTGAACTCGATGGAATACTTGTCCAACATGGGTGCGCTCGACGCTAGGAGGGGACTCAATTGCCGTGTTTTCTACGATTGTCTCCATCAAGTTAACGATCCGCTAAGGAATTGAGCCGCGGATGGCGATCGCCCAATTTTTTTTAAATTTTCGACAGCCGTTGCATTCGCCGCAATTTTGCGAAAAATGCCGCCGAGCCGCGCAGGCGGTTACATGAGCTTTTGATCCGATGCGACGTCATCTTCCGCCCGAGCCCTGGTCCAAAGTCGCGCTGTGGAGCCGACGCTTTGCAATTTTCGCCGCGACTGTGGCGATTTTGGCGATTCTTTTGGGGCGACTTGGCGCCATTGACCCGGCTTCAGCTCTAGCGTCGCTTGGCGGAGCCATGGCCTTGGCGTTGATCGCGGTGCTTCTGTTCTGCGCCGCTTGCCGGGTGATTTGGCGGGAGGGACGGCGCGGCGCGGGCGCGGCGGCAGCGGCGCTCTTCATCGCCGCGCTGACTTTGGGCTACCCGGCCTATCTCGCTTTCGAGGCGGTGCGTCTCCCGGTGCTTTCCGACATTTCGACGGACATCGCCAATCCGCCGCATTTTTCCTTCTCCAAAGCGGCAGTCGAGGCGCGCAGCGGTTTCCAGCCGCCTGGCCCGCCGGCGCGCGCGCGAGAGACGCAACGTTCGGCCTATCCGGACGTCGAACCAATCGTCGTCGATCTGGATACCGACGAGGCTTTCGCGCTGGTGCTGAAAACCGCCAAAGCCCGCGGCTGGACAATCGTCGACAAACGGCCGCCCGGCGGGCGCAGCGGCGACGGCCATATCGATTTCATCGACAAGACTTTGGTCATGGGATTTGACGACGACATCACCGTTCGCTTCAAGCCGCTACCGGGCCAGACTCGCATCGATCTGCGATCGGCGTCGCGCTACGGACGCCATGACTTCGGCGCAAACGCCAAGAGAATCACTGCCTTCGCCGAAGAACTGCAGTCGCAGCTCGATACACGTTGACGCGCTCCCCAAATTGAATTGCAGGGCGAGACGCTCGTTTTTCACGGCGTCTTCGATTATTCTGCACGGCAAAGCTTGGCGACGGGAGCGGTAAAATGGTCGAGGAAAGCGGCGGCGTCACGACGGGCGCGCCAACAATCCCGGCGTTTACGCGCGACCAGGAGCTCACCGCCTTTCGCGACATGCTGCTCATCCGGCGGTTCGAGGAAAAGGCCGGGCAGCTCTACGGCATGGGCGTCATCGGCGGATTCTGTCACCTCTACATCGGCCAGGAAGCCGTCGTCATCGGGGTGAAGATGGCGGCGCGCGACGGCGACCAGTTCACCACAAGCTACCGCGACCACGGACATATGCTCGCCTCAGGGATGGAGCCCAAGCGCGTGATGGCCGAGCTCGCCGGCAAGCGCGGCGGCTATTCCAAGGGCAAGGGCGGCTCGATGCACATGTTCTCGCGCACCGCCAATTTCTATGGCGGACACGGGATCGTCGGCGCGCCGGCGCCGATCGGGGCGGGCGTCGCCTTCGCCAACGCCTATCGGGGCGACGGCCGCGTATCGCTCACGTTTTTCGGAGAGGGCGCCTCCAACCAGGGCCAGGTTTATGAGGCCTTCAACATGGCGGCGTTGTGGAAACTGCCGGTCGTGTTCATCGTCGAGAACAACCGCTATGCGATGGGCACAGAAATCTCCCGCGCGTCCGCGCAGATCGACCTCTCGAAACGCGGCGCGGCTTTTGCGATTCCCGGCAAGCAGATCGACGGCATGGACGTGCGCATCGTCAAGGCCGCGGCGGATGAGGCGATCGAATGGTGCCGCAACGGCAATGGCCCCTATCTGATAGAGGCGCAGACCTATCGCTACCGCGGCCACTCGATGTCCGATCCGGCGAAATATCGCTCCAAGGAAGAAGTGCAGAAGATGCGCGCGGACCATGATCCGATCGAGCAAGTCCGCATGCGGCTGATCGCCGACGGCGTCAGCGAGGACGAACTCAAAAAGATCGACGCCAATGCGCGTAAGATCGTCTCGGACGCCGCCGATTTCGCCATGGCTGACAAGGAGCCGGATCCGGCCGAATTGTGGACGGACGTGCTGGCGTGAGGGATTGATTGAATGACCGTCAACGTCCTCATGCCCGCGCTGTCGCCGACGATGGAGCAGGGCAAGCTCGCCAAATGGCTGAAAAGCGAAGGCGACGCAGTGAAAGCCGGCGACGTCATCGCCGAGATCGAAACGGATAAGGCGACGATGGAGGTCGAAGCGGTCGACGAGGGCGTATTGGCGCGCATCCTCGTGCCGGGCGGCACCGAGAATGTCGCCGTCAATACGCCGATCGCGGTGATCGCTGAGGAGGGTGAGTCGGTCGCTGATACGGCCGACCATGCGCCGATCAAGCGTGTCGGCGAAGAGGACAAATCCCAGAAGCAGGCCGAAGCGGTGCCGCCGGCGCCAGGCCAGACGGCACCTCAGGATCAGCCCGGAGACGCCAATCGAGCGCAGACCAAAGCCGCGGTCGAAGCCGCGACGCCTGCGCCCAAGGCGACGAGCGTCGCCGAGCAGCCGTCGAAAAGCGTGGCGCCGGAGGTCCCGGAAGGAACCACGATGGTGTCCATGACCATGCGCGAAGCCTTGCGCGACGCGATGGCCGAGGAAATGCGGCGCGACCCGGCGGTGTTCGTGATCGGCGAAGAGGTCGCCGAATATCAGGGCGCCTACAAAGTCACGCAGGGACTTTTGCAGGAATTCGGCGCCAAGCGCGTCGTCGATACGCCGATCACCGAATATGGCTTCGCCGGCGTGGGCGTCGGCGCGGCATTCGCGGGGCTGCGCCCGATCGTTGAATTCATGACGTTCAATTTCTCGATGCAGGCGATCGACCACATCGTCAATTCCGCGGCGAAGACGCTTTACATGTCCGGCGGGCAGATCAACTGTCCGATCGTTTTTCGCGGGCCGAACGGCGCTGCGGCGCGCGTCGCCGCTCAGCACAGCCAGGATTATACCGCCTGGTATGCGCAGGTGCCGGGACTGATCGTGATTGCGCCGTCAAACGCCAGCGACGCGAAGGGGCTGCTGAAGGCCGCGATCCGCAACGACAATCCGGTCGTGTTCCTCGAAAATGAAATTCTCTACGGCAAGACGTCGGAAGTGCCGGCGCTCGAGGATTTCGTCTTGCCGATCGGCAAGGCCCGCATCGCCCGGCCGGGCAAGGACGTGACGCTCGTTTCCTTTTCGATCGGCATGACCTATGCGCTGCGCGCCGCCGACGAACTCGCCAGGGAAGGAATCGAAGCCGAGGTGATCGATCTGCGCACGCTGCGGCCGATGGACATGGCGACCGTCATCGACTCGGTGAAGAAGACCGGCCGCTGCGTCGCGATCGAGGAAGGCTGGCCGCAGTGCGGAGTCTCGGCCGAAATCGCGATGCGCGTGCAGCTAGAGGCCTTCGACTATCTCGACGCGCCGGTGCTGCGCGTCACCGGCAAGGACACGCCGATGCCTTACGCCGCCAATCTCGAAAAGCTCGCTTTGCCGAGCGTGGCGGAAGTCGTCGCCGCGGCGAAGGCGGTGATGTATCGTTGATTGGATGCGCGTGAGGGAAGCCGTTTGCACTGTCATTCCCGACGCGCGCAAAGCGCGCCTCGCCGCCTTACCCCTCCGGCCAGAAATCCTCGGCCATCATCTCTTCGAAGGTCCAGGGACATTGCTGAGGAAAGGTCTTGTCCGGAAACCCCGTCTCGGCGATGGCTTCGAGCACCGCCCCCTTGAAGGCCTTTTCAAGAATCGTGGCGATCACCGGGCGCAGGCTCGGATTGTCTTGAAGATGCTCAAGTAAATCCAGTCTCTGAATCTTGATCGACGCCTCCCAGCTCGGCGTCCGTTTGCCGGGCTCAAAGCGCCATTTCAGCAGATGCAGCATCAGGACCCGCAATCGGCTGACGAACTCGCGCTTTTCGGTTTTGCCCAAGCTCTCCACCGCGTCGGCGATATGCTCGATATCCGCCTCGCTGAGCTTTCCGGCGCGCAGCAGCGCCGCCTGCTCATTGGCCCAGGCGTAAAAATCTCGGTCATAAAGCTGACTCGCGGCCACTTTCTCCTCGGGTGATTTATTGGCTCGGCCCGACGCGTTCATGGACTGCTCTTCGCAAGGCCTCTAATATATAGCGAACTTTCCGCCGCCAAAGGCGAATTCGCACGATGAACGCTCCCGCTCAATTCGCCCCCGGCGCCCGCATCTTCGCTTCGCCGCTCGCGCGCCGCCTAGCGAAGGAGGGCGGACTCGATCTCTCCGCCCTTCAAGGCTCAGGGCCGCATGGCCGGATCATCGAACGCGACGTGCAGACAGCGATCGCGCGCGGCGAGACGCCGAAGGCGGCGCCGCTCGCCGCCGCGCCGTCGGCGGACGTCACGCGCAAATTCTTCGAAGCCGGCTCTTTCGAGGAAATCCCGCACGACAATGTGCGAAAGGCGATCGCGCGGCGGCTGACCGAAGCGATCCAGACCATTCCGCATTTCTATCTCAATATCGACTGCGAGATCGAGGCGCTCCTGCGCCTGCGCGAGGATTATAATTCCGCCGCGCCGCTTGGCTCGGACGGCAAGCCGACCTGGAAGACGTCCGTCAATGATTACGTGGTGAAGGCGCTCGCGCTCGCGCTCCAGCGCAAGCCCGAGGCGAATGTCACCTATACGCCGGACGCTTTGCTGCGCCACAAATCCTCGGATATCGGCGTCGCCGTGTCGATCCCCGGCGGGCTCGTGACGCCGATCATCCGTAATGCCGAGGCGAAATCGGTGCGCGAGATTTCCGACGAGATCAAGGAGCTTGCGGACCGCGCCCGCGCCCGCAAGCTGAAGCCGCATGAATATGAAGGCGGCGTGTCGGCGGTCTCCAATCTCGGCATGTATGGCGTGCAGAGCTTCACCGCGGTGATCAATCCGCCGCAGTCGACGATACTGGCGGTCGGGCAGGGCGAGCAGCGGATGATCGTCAAGAACGGCGCGCCGATTGTCGCGACAATGATGAGTGTGACGCTCTCCTGCGATCATCGCGCCGTCGACGGCGCGCTGGGCGCCGAGCTTTTGGCGGAATTCAAGTGCGTCATCGAACATCCGGCGATGATGTTCGTCTAAAATGCGCGATGTGGAGCTACAATCGACCCTGACCTGCCCCCACTGCGCTCGTGCGGAAACGCTCGAGATGCCGCTGGACGCCTGCGTCGTGGTGCATGTCTGCGCGGGCTGCGGGGCGCGGCTAACGCCAAAGACGGGAGACTGCTGCGTGTTCTGCTCCTATGGCGATGTTCCCTGCCCGCCCGTGCAGGCGGATGGCGATTGTTGCGGCGCGCGGATGGACGAGGGGCGCTAATCGCGGCATATGCCTTGCCTAGAATAGCTCTAAACAGGCAGGGAGCGAGCCCGTGGGGACAGAAGCTGACATTCTGAAGGCGCTGGAAGGGCTCTACGGGCCTGGCGGCGCGCCGCTGGCGGGGGCCGTGAGCGGAATCAATCTGTCGGGCGCCAAGGCCTTTGTCTCTATAGCAGGCGATCCGAGCCAGGCGCAGGCGTGGGAAGCCGCCCGTGTCGCTGCTGAGCGTGCGATCAAGGCGGCGCCCGGCATCGAGCAAGCGGTCGTAACCCTGACCGCCGAGCGCGCGCCGCGCCCTGCGGCGCCGCCTCGCGGCCAACCCCATGCGCACGCGGCCGGCGCGCCGCCGCCTCAGAGCAGGGGCGGCATTCCGGCGCTGGAAAAAATCCGTTTCATTATCGCCGTCGCATCCGGAAAGGGCGGCGTCGGCAAATCGACGACGTCGGCCAATCTGGCGCTTGGCCTCGCCGCGCAGGGCTGGCGGGTCGGCCTGCTCGACGCCGACGTCTATGGCCCCTCGATGCCGCGGCTTTTTGGACTCGCCGAGAAACCGAAGATCGAAGCCGGCAAGCTCGTGCCGCTCGAAGCCTACGGCCTGAAAATCATGTCGATGGGCTTTCTTGTCGACGAAAACGTGCCGATGGTCTGGCGCGGTCCGATGGTGTCGCAGGCGATCTCGCAAATGCTCGGCGAAGTCGCCTGGGGAGAGCTCGACGCGCTGGTCATCGATATGCCGCCAGGAACCGGCGACGTCCAGCTCACCATCGCGCAGCAGGTCCCGCTCGCCGGCGCGGTGATCGTCTCGACGCCGCAGGATCTCGCGCTGATCGACGCGCGCCGCGCCGTGGCGATGTTCCAGAAGGTCGAGGCGCCGATTCTCGGCATTGTCGAGAATATGAGCTATTTCCTGTGCCCGCACTGCGGCGGACGCTCTGAGATCTTCGCCCATGGCGGCGCGCGCCACGACGCCGAACAAATGGGCGTGCCCTTCCTTGGCGAAGCGCCGCTGGACATCAAAATTCGCGAAACCTCGGACGCCGGCCGCCCGGTCGTGGGCGCCGAGCCAGACAGCCCGCAGGCCGCCGTCTATCTCAATCTCGCCGCCAAAGTGAAGACGCTGCTCGAAACGCAGAAGCGCCGCGCAGCGCCGGAGATCGTCGTCGGCTAAGACGCGCGCAAAAAAAGACGCGCCTCCCGTTCGGGAGGCGCGCCAGGCGGGCCGATCGCTACCGGCCGTCAGGGAGCGCTATGTCTCAGAAATGACTGGGGATCCACGAAGTATCGCCTGCATCCCACTTGTAGTTGTAGCCGACCGTGAACTGGGTAGCGCGTCCCCAAGCGGTGATTACGGCGTTTGTATTATAATGGGGAAGCAGATTTATTGGAATTGCGGGAAAAAACGCGCGGCCGACGAAGGGCGCGTTTTCGAAATAGCTGACCGAATTCTTGAAGTCGTGAATGGCGGCGAAATCGATCGACGAATTCTCCGTCAGCTGATAGCCGAACCCGCCGGTGACGGCATGCGCGGCGACAAGCGGCGCCAGCGCCGCAAGCGTGGCGGAGCGCTCTCTCATCAGCAAGGTTGAGTAATGGTAGCCGACTCGCAGCGTCAGCTTTGACGCAGTGCGCCATTCGACGCCAAAGGAGGCGGAATCAGTGTCGCGCCAATCAAAGCCGCTGCCGCCATATGAGCCGAATGACCCGTACCAGATGGGAAAACTCGCGTAACCGGCGGTAGTCGCCGAGTAGAAGATGTGTCTCCAGTCGGCCATCAGCGTGAGGCTGGGCAGCAGGTCATAGGCGACGCCGGCGATCAAGGTCGCCGGAATGTCGAAACTGCCGTTGTCGGCAATAAGTCCCCTATATTTTTCCAGCTTCGACATGAACATGGGAGTCGCGCCGGCGAGGCCAAAGCGTAGTTCGTTCGTCGCGCGCCACTCGACGCCGACGCGGAACCCGCCCCCGGCCGACCAATCATAGCCCATGTCGGAAAAGTTGTACATGTTGGACGAGTAGGGAGAGAGGATTTTCAGTCCCTGCGCATTGAACATCTGGATCGCCAAAGTGGGCGAGAAGCCCACCGTGATCGGACCGAATTTTCTGGCGTAGGTGACGCTCATAAACGACTGTTGAAGGTCGAGTCCCGCCCAGCCGCCGCCGAGGATGCCGCCGAAGGAAGGAGCAACTGTGATCGCGCCGCCTGGGCCCGCTTTGACCGGAGGCTTGAAATGCTGGAAGTCGTACGAAGTATTGAGTCCGCCGTTGCCGTAATTGGCGACCCCCCATGCGGATTCGGCGTCGATCGGCTGGACATAGGCGCCGTTAGGCACCGGAAAGATCGGTCGACCGCTCCTCACATCGCCGGGCGCCAGGACCGCCGGCAGACCTGTCGTCGAGTAACCGCGCTCGGGGAGGCTCGCGGCGAGCCCGACCTGAAACGTCCGGTCGAGTCCGACAATGCCAGCGGGGTTGATCGACATGGCCATCGGGTCTCGCGAGTCCGCGACGCCAGCGCCGCCTAAGGCCCGCTGACGTGGACCGTAACCTGTAAGGAAGTAGCCGTCGGCGCCAAAGGACAAAGAGGGCGAGAACGCCGCGGCCGTCGTCAGCGTGATGAGGAAGCTGCGCGAAATAAATTTTTTCATTGGCCGCAAATCCCAAGGCGAACCGTCTCTTAAAGCACCACCAATAGCGAGCGCTCGCCTGTCGCGCCGAACGCCGACGCAGGCTCACACTGTAGTAAACATTACAAGACTCATTCGCCTTGAGGCGTAAATTCGCCTTCACATGCACAGATTTCTTCGTCGTGTAACGTCTTTGCAACACATGTGGTTTTTGCGTATTGCACCCCTCAGCGCAAATCAATGGTCAGGACGGCGTCTTCCCGCTGCGCGCGCGGCGCCGGATAGAGCAACCGACGCCAGACGCCGTACCAGCTTCCGGCGATCGTGCCGAGCGTCAGCGCCAGAGCGAGTTTTGGCCAAGTCGGCGGCTCGAAGCGCAGAAGCTCCGCGATCAGCGGAACGTAAAGGCATGCCGCCACCATTGCGCTGGCCGCGAGGGCGACGAGCCAGAACGCCATATTATCGCGTGAAAACAGCGACGCGCCGCGCGGAAGCGCATCCGACAGCGCAAGCACGAGATTGCCGACGACAAGGGTTGCGAAGGCGAGCCCGCGCGCTTGCCGCTCGGGCGCGCCCAACCCATTGTCGATGACATAGACCGACATCACGGCGAGGAAGACGACGAAGCCCTGCACGAAACCCAGGAAGAGTTCGCGCGGACCAAAAAGCGGCTCATCGCGCCGGTGCGGCGGTTTGAGCATGGCGTCAGCCTCATTCGGCTGCGACTCGAAAACGAGCGCGCAGGTCGGATCGATGATCAGCTCCATCAGCACGACATGCGCCGGCAGCAGCAGCGGCGGCAGCCCCATCAGGATTGGCGCCAGGGCGACGCCGGCGATCGGAATGTGAATTGCCGTCACATAGGTGAGCGCGCGGCGGAGGTTGGCGAAGATGCGCCGCCCCAGCGCCACGCCGGCGACGATCGACGTGAAGCTGTCGTCGAGCAACACGATATGCGCGGCCTCGCGCGCGACGTCCGAGCCGCGCTGGCCCATGGCGATGCCGATATGCGCAGCGGCGAGGGCCGGCCCGTCGTTGACCCCGTCGCCGGTCATAGCGACAATTTGGCCGTCGGCCTTGAACGCCTCGACGAGCGCAAGCTTGCTTGTCGGCGTCACCCGCGCGAAGACGCGCACATTGCGAATCTTCTCGGGAAGCATGCGGCTCGGCGTGCCGCCGATCTCGGCGCCAGTGATCACGCCGGCGTCAGAATCGATCCCTGCCTGGCGCGCGATGGCGAGCGCCGTCGCAGGGTAATCGCCGGTGATCATCGCCACGGCGACTCCCGCGCGGCGCGCCGCTGCGACGGCGGCCGGGACGTCGTCGCGCAGCGGGTCCTCAAAGGCGAGCAATCCGACAGAATCAAACGATGCGGTCTCCAGCGGAAGCGCTTGCGGCAGCGGCGCCGTCGTCGCGACGCCAAGCACGCGAAGCCCGCGACGCGCCAGATCGTCGATTTTAGTCTGAAGGCGTGCGCGTTCTTCGTCAGAAACTCGCGTGAGTTTGAAGATCGCCTCCGGCGCGCCTTTCGCGGCGTAGCTCTCACCCGACTCATCGCGCCAGCACTGAATGAAAGCGAGAAGGTCTGGGCGGATTGGGAAGCTGCGAACCGGTTCGCCTTCCGGCGCCACGCCGACGTCCGCCGCGAAGGCGTGAACGGCGCGATCCATGGGATCGACGGGGTTTGCCGATGACGCGCGCAAGGCGGCGCGGATGAGCATGCGCTGTACGGCATCCGCCAGCGGCGCATCGATCGCCTTGTCGCTTTCGGGAATGGCGAACGCGACGCGCATGCGGTTCTGCGTCAGCGTTCCGGTCTTGTCGACACAAAGTATCGACGTAGAGCCCAGCGTCTCGGTCACCGAGGAGCGACGCACGAGCACGTTGCGACGCGCCAGCCGAAAGGCGCCGAGCGCGAGGAAGATCGCCAGCACCATCGGAAATTCTTCGGGCAGAAGGCCGATGGCGAGCGTGATGCCGGCGATGGCGCCTTCAAACCAGTCGCCATGCACGAGCCAATAGGCCAGAAACACCAGCACGCAAAAAAGGAGCGCGAAGGCGCCGAGCGTCGCGACCAGTCTGCCGGTTCTTTGCTGCAGGGGACTGGGCTCGGCCTCGATCGCGGCGAGCGAGGCGCCAAGACGTCCCATCGCTGTGCGCGCGCCGGTGCGCACGACCTCGGCCAGCCCCGATCCGCGCGCGATCATGGTTCCGGCGAAAAGAAAAGGCGTATGCTCTCCGCCAGGATCGGGGAATTCCGCCGAACGGGCCTCGCCTGCGAGCGTCTTCGTCACTGGAGCCGATTCGCCGGTCAGCAGGGACTCGTCGATAACCAGCGCGTCGCCGCCGACCAGCACCGCGTCGGCAGGCGCACGCTCTCCCTCGCCGACGAGAATAAGGTCGCCGGGCACGAGATCGCGCGCCGGAATGCGACGCTCGACCCCGTCGCGCAGACAAGTTGCGGTCGGCTCCGCAAGCCGGTTGAGCGCTTCGAGCGCGCGTTCGGTTCGCAGCTCCTGCAGAATGACAAGCGTAATCGACGCGCCGGCGCCGGCGACCATGAACAGGCCTTCGCCCAGATCGCCGACGAAAAGATAGAGCAGCGCGGCCGACGCAAGCAGAAAGAACATGGGCTCTTTGAGCGTGCGCAGCGCGATCGCGAATACGCCTGGCGGTGGCGCCTTCGGCTGCTCGTTGGGGCCGTATTGGGCAAGGCGCCGGGCCGCCTCGTTTGAAGACAGACCCTGGAAATTTAGATTCCTCATATGTCTGGGCTCGTCGGGGCTATACGCTATTTGCCGGTATCGCCACGCGAACTTGCGACGCGAGTGTGAACGCAGTAACTTTTCCATAATGGCGAGGGGCGCCGCAAGCGCGGCTGAGAAGCACCCGTCGAACCTGATCCGGGTCATGCCGGCGTAGGGAAGGCCAGCGACAGAAGCGAACGGCGCGCCTCGCGTCGACGCTATGGTAGCGCGTCCCTCCTTCGTCTTCATGACTCAGCGTCCGCTTCCCTTGACGAAGCGCGATGAAGGAGCGCGAGCATGAACATTCACGACAAGCGCCTGCCGGCGAGCGTCACCACCGGGCCGATCGGAAACTCGCGAAAGGTCTACGCGTCGCCAGAAGGGCGCCACGATATTCGCGCGCCTTATCGCGAAATCCCGCTGCATCCGTCCTCTGGCGAGCCGCCGCTTCGAGTTTATGACTCCTCCGGCCCTTATACATGCGCGTCGTTCACGCCCGACCTCTCGGCCGGGCTTCCGTCCGCGCGGCCCTGGCTCGGAGCGCGTGCCGGTCTCGAAGCCTACCAAGGGCGCGCGATCAAGCCCGAGGACAATGGCTTCGCCGAAGGCGAGCGGCTCGTGCCGCCATGTCCCGCCGCGCGCAGGCTTTATCGGGCGGCTGGGCTTCAACCTGTGACTCAACTCGAGTTTGCCCGCGCCGGGATCGTCACGGAAGAAATGATCTATGTCGCGCATCGCGAGAACCTCTGCCGCGAGCGCGTGCTCGACGTCGCGAACGAACGCATCGCCGACGGTGAGAGCTTCGGCGCCTCGATCCCCGAATTCGTCACGCCCGAGTTCGTGTGCGATGAAATCGCGCGCGGCCGCGCGATCATTCCGGCCAACATCAATCACCCCGAGCTCGAGCCGGTGATCATCGGCCGCAACTTTCTGGTGAAGGTCAACGCCAATATCGGCAACTCGGCCGTCACCTCTTCCGTTGCGGATGAGGTGGAGAAGATGGTGTGGGCGATCCGTTGGGGCGCCGATACGGTGATGGATCTCTCGACCGGCCGCAACATTCACAACATCCGCGATTGGATCATCCGCAACGCCTCCGTGCCGATCGGCACGGTGCCGATCTATCAGGCGTTGGAGAAGGTCGACGGCGACGCCTTGAAGCTCGATTGGGAGGTCTTCAAGGATACGCTGATCGAGCAGGCGGAGCAGGGGGTCGATTATTTCACCATCCATGCCGGCGTGCGTCTCGCTTATGTGCCGCTCACCGCGAACCGCGTCACCGGCATCGTCTCGCGCGGCGGCTCGATCATGGCGCGCTGGTGTCTCTCGAAACATAAGGAGAGCTTCCTCTACGAGCGCTTCGACGAGATTTGCGACATCATGCGCAAATATGACGTGTCGTTCTCGCTCGGCGACGGCTTGCGTCCTGGCTCGAACGCCGACGCCAATGACGCGGCGCAATTCGCCGAGCTGGAGACGCTCGGCGAATTGACCAAAATCGCTTGGGACAAGGGCTGTCAGGTCATGATCGAAGGCCCCGGCCATGTGCCGATGCACAAGATCAAAGCCAACATGGAGAAGCAGCTCGCGGCTTGCGGCGAGGCGCCGTTCTATACGCTCGGTCCGCTCGTCACCGACATTGCGCCGGGCTACGACCACATCACTTCCGGCATCGGCGCCGCGATGATCGGCTGGTTCGGCACCGCTATGCTGTGTTACGTAACGCCTAAAGAGCACCTCGGCCTGCCGGATCGCGACGACGTGAAGACCGGCGTCATCACCTATCGCATCGCCGCGCATGCAGCCGATCTCGCCAAGGGCCATCCGGCGGCGCGCGAACGCGACGACGCGATGAGCCGGGCGCGTTTCGACTTCCGCTGGGAGGATCAGTTCGAGATCGGGTTAGATCCCGACACGGCGCGCGAGTTCCACGACGAGACGCTGCCGAAGGAGGCGCACAAGGTCGCGCATTTCTGCTCGATGTGCGGGCCGAAATTCTGCTCGATGCAGATCACCCGCGACCTGCGCGAGGAGGCGAAAGAGATCGAACGCCAGAAGGGCATGGCCGAAAAGGCGGAAGAGTTTCTGGAAAAGGGCGCGGAGATTTACGTGAAGGAAACCCCTCTCCCATAGCGCGCGAAAACCCTCTCCCTGTGGGAGAGGGTGGACGCCGAAGGCGGCCGGGAGAGGGGTTTCGCCTCTCCGACAAGAGCGCCAACCCCGCGCCCCGGACCTTCGGTCCGACCCTCTCCCGATGGGAGAGGTCGCGCATGATGTTCTCAGCTTTTGCCCAGCACCTCGACGCGCACCTGTCCGGCACCACGTGCGACGAAGCCGAGCTGCTCGGCCGCGCCGCGCGACATGTCGAGGCTGCGCCCGGTCCAGGCCGCCGGCCCGCGGTCATTGATGCGCACCACCACCGTTCGTCCGGCATAGGTCAGGCGCAGCCGCGTGCCCATCGGCAGGCTGCGGTGGGCGGCGGTCAGATCCCACATGTTGAAGATTTCGCCATTGGCAGTCCGGGCGTTGGGCTCGTAGCGGCGCGGACCGCCGCCGTAAAAGGACGCAGTGGCGGTGAACTCCTGGGCTTGTGAGTCCTCAGCATGACGCCCCGAATGGCGGAAGGCGTGATGGGAGGCGTGATGCGCCAGCGCGGGCGCGGTCATTAGTCCAAGGATTGTCACGACGCCATAGACACGATTCATCCAGCAGTGCTCCGTTTTCGCATGATTGGGAGGGACGCCGACGAGCCAAGCGCATCGTCGAGCGCATAAGTTCCATCCGTCTGAATGGATGTGAAGACAAAATAGTTAATATATAAATGTGGCAGAATATGTTCATAAGCTACGCTTGATAAAAGCGTTAACATAAATCCTGAACGGCTATTTATATTCGATAATTGTATATCTATTTTGTCTGATAATGCTTTAGCAATCGCCATATCCCCTGTGTTTGTGCATGATAATCTATCTTAAGCGCTGCGGCGTGAGATAGTGACAAGCGCGCGGCGACGCGGCAAACATGCCCGCCGGGAGACTCGCCAATGTCAGCTGAAAACCAGGCGGCAATCATCGGGATCGTCACCGCCTCCGACCGCGCGAGCGCCGGCGTATATGAAGACGAGAGCGGTCCGGCGATCGAGGCCTATCTACGGGCGGCGCTGACGACGCCTTTCCGGATCGAGCGGCGCATCATCCCCGACGGCTTTGAAAGCGTGCGCGATACGCTGATCGATCTCGCCGACAACGTCGGGTGCGACCTCATCGTCACGACCGGCGGCACGGGGCCCAGTCCGCGCGATCTGACGCCGGAAGCGACGCTCGCCGCCTGCCCTCGGGAACTGCCCGGTTTTGGCGAATTGATGCGACAGGTCTCGCTGGCGCAGACTCCGACCGCGATCCTGTCGCGACAATTGGCCGCTCATCGCGGCAAATGCCTGGCGATCAATTTGCCCGGCAAGCCAAGGGCGATCGAACTCTGCCTCGACGCCGTCATGCCCGCAGTGCCTTACTGCCTCGACCTCATCGGCGCCGCTTATATCGAAACCGATCCCGCGCGGGTGAAAAGCTTCCGCCCCAAGCCGAAATAACCGTTCGTTCGGGTGGTATGTCGCCCGCCCGCCAAAGCTGCGCGCTTCTCATTGGGGCGCCTCGCCTGTATAGGGATTGCGCGTCACTGAAACTGAATCGAAGCCGCTAGCGCGGGGGCGGGAGCGACCGAATGAACGAATTGCGTTTGGTGGTGGTCGGCGCGGCGGGCCGTATGGGCCGGATGCTGACTCAGATCGTCCCCGACGCGGTGGGCGTGCGCCTGACCGCCGCCCTTGAGCGCCCTGGCGCGCAAGCGCTCGGCGCCGACAGCGGCGGCGCGACGCCAAACGGCGTGCCGATCACGAGCGATATCGGCGCCGCCCTTGCCGACGCCGACGCCATCGTCGACTTTTCGTCGCCGGGCTCCAGCGTCGAAATGGCGAAGGCGGCGGCGGCAGCCAAGGTCGCCCTCGTCATCGGCACGACGGGGCTTTCTGCCGAAGACCTTGCCGCGGTCGCGGCGTGCGCGCAGAAAACCGCCATCGTTCGTTCGGGCAACATGAGCCTGGGAGTCAATCTTCTCGCCGCGCTCGTCGAGCGCGCCGCCCGGGCGCTCGGACCGGCATGGGACGCCGAAATCGTCGAGATGCACCATCGCCTCAAGGTCGACGCGCCCTCGGGAACGGCGTTGCTGCTCGGCGACGCGGTCGCGCGCGGGCGTGGCGTCGACCTCGCGGAGAATAGCGCGCACGGGCGCGACGGGCTAACCGGGCCCCGCCGGACCGGAGAGATTGGCTTCGCCAGCCTTCGCGGCGGCACGGTGGTTGGGGATCACACCGTGATTTTCGCCGGGTCCGGCGAGCGAATCGAATTCTCGCATCGCGCCGAGGATCGTGGCGTGTTCGCACGCGGCGCGCTCGCCGCCGCGCTGTGGACCCGCGGAAAGACTCCCGGGCTCTACTCCATGTCCGACGTGCTTGGCCTTTCCGGCACCTGATACCGACGAGCGTTTACGAGCATGAATCGCACTCTCGTTCTGGTTCGCCATGGCCAAAGCGAATGGAACGCCAAAAATCTCTTCACCGGCTGGAAAAACCCGGATCTCACGCCGCTCGGCGTTGAAGAGGCGCGCCGCGCCGGCCGTGAGTTGAAGAAGCTCGACATTCTGTTCAGCGTCGGCTTCACCTCCGCTTTGATCCGCGCGCAGCACACGCTCGATCTGATCTTCGAGGAGCTTGGCCAGACGAACGTCCCGACGATCAAGGACCGCGCGCTGAACGAGCGTCATTACGGCGATCTTTCCGGCCTCAACAAGGATGAGGCGCGCGACAAATGGGGGGAGGAACAGGTGCGGCTGTGGCGGCGCTCCTATGATGTGCCGCCGCCCGGCGGCGAGAGCCTCAAGGACACGGTGGCCCGCGTCGTGCCCTTTTATGTGCAGCGCATTCTGCCGCCGGTGATGCGCGGCGAGCGCGTGCTGGTCACGGCGCATGGCAATTCGCTGCGCGCGCTCTGCATGGTGTTGGAGCAGATGACGCCGGAGAGCGTTACGACGCTCGAACTCGCGACCGGCGTCCCGATCATCTATCAGCTCAACGCCGATTCGACGGTGGCGTCAAAGACCGTGCTGGGCCACTCGCAGTAACGGCGTCGCAGGCGCGGTCCCATTGACTTCCCTTACTTGTGTGTTTTGCTTTCGCTGCAATTGATTGCCGCGTCCGCGGCGAAATTATTTGATCGAGGATATTCGAATGGCGAAAAATCCCAAGGCGCCGCCGAAAAAGAAGGCGGCTCGCTCCCCAGTAACCGAGACCGCCAACGCGCGCGCGGGGGTCGTCCCGCCGAAACGAGGGCCGGTTACGCTTGATGAAGCCCGTGCGCTCGCCCAGGCAAAGCAGCAGCCGGCGCGGACTGCAGCGCGCCTCGCGGGCGTAGCGCCGTCCGTTTCACCGGAGAAGATCGGACGTGCACGGGAACGGGTGGAAACGGAGCGGGACGCTGAGATCGCTCGCCGAGAGACCGAATATAAAGCTGTGATGTCGATCATGAAACGGCGCGGCGCTCGTGCTGCAGCGACCGCGCAAGCCTTCGCCCCGCTGCAGATCTGCGCCGAAGGCGACTCATGGTTCGACTATCCGGCTTTCCTTTCCGGCGGAATCGTTCCTCGGCTGGAGCGCCGGGTGGGCGTCCCGATCCTCAATCTGGCAAAGGCAGGCGACGAAGTTCGCTATATGCTCGGCGTCAAGGAGCGCACGGAACTCATCGACCGGTTGCGTCGGGGTTCGCCGGCGGGTGGACCTTGGGACGTGCTGCTCTTTTCCGGCGGCGGCAATGACGTCGTTGACAACCCGATGGCGCTCTGGGTCAAAGACTGGAACCCGGCGATCCCTCCCGCGGCGCATCTCAATCAGGCGCGCTTCGACAATGTGCTGGCGCTCGTTCGAGCCGGATATGATGATCTAATCGACATTCGCGACAAATTCAGCCCGACGACTCATCTCGTTTTCCACGACTACGATTTCGCCATTCCCGATGGTCGCAACGTTTGCGTGTTTTTCGGACCCTGGCTCAAGCCAACTTTCGATCTCAAGGGCTTTCCGACGCTCGCCGCGAGGCAGGCCGTCGTCGACGCGATGCTGAAAGGCTTCGCAGCGATGCTCGCGCAGATCACCAACGATCCCGCCAGGAAAGCGACCTTTATTAACGGTCAGGGGACTTTGCCGCGCAAGACGAGTTCGTGGCACAATGAGCTTCACCCTACGGAACCGGGCTTCGACCAATTCGCGGACATCTTTCACACCCGTCTGAAAGCGCTGTTTCCCAATCGTGTCGCCTAGCGCGCAAATATAGCAGCGCAACGGCGACCCTCGTGTGCCGACGCAAGCCGCCCAGGTTCGTCTAGATGCTCGAAATCGCGCCTGGCGTTTTTCATTTCCCAGCCTGCCTCGATCAAGCGGCGCAGGCGGCTCTTGCTGATGAGATTGTGGAAGTCATCGCCGCCGCGCCGCTCTACGTCTCGACGATGCCGAAGACCGGCGCGCCAATGTCGGTGCGGATGACGAATTGCGGCGCGCTCGGCTGGGTCAGCGACAAGGCGCAGGGCTATCGCTACGAGGCGCGCCATCCCAAGACCGGCGAGCCCTGGCCGGCGATGCCGCCGCGTCTGTTGCAGCTCTGGGACGAACTCGCGCGCTATCACAGGCCGCCAGAAGCTTGCCTCGTAAATGTCTACGACGAAAAGGCGCGCATGGGCCTCCACCAGGACAGGGACGAAGCGGATTTGGCTGCGCCGATCTTCTCGCTGTCGCTAGGCGCCGACTGCCGGTTCAGGCTTGGCGGAACCCGGCGCGGCGATCGCGCGATCGCTTTCGCGCTGTCGTCAGGTGACGCGCTCGTGCTCTCGGGACCCGCAAGAATGCGCTATCACGGCGTCGACCGGATTTTGCCGACGGTCGACGCCTCGCTGCCGCCGGCGCTCGCAGCGTTCGGCGTTCGCGTCAATCTCACGCTCCGACGGGTCACTTAAGTCTGCGGTTCAGCGCGCGTTCACGACGTTCGCCATAAAGTCGATGATAGCGAGACCTAACCTCTGGCGTATTGTCTTTGGCCGCGGCTTCGTTGTAGTTTCAAAACCGTCTAAAGAGCGCCGCGAGGCGCCAACGATGGCCGGTCGCATTTCAAAAAAGGGCGGGCGCGACGCGAACGCCGGGAAGAGGAAAGGAACAAGGATGAAGACGATTTCCCTGCTGACGTTCGCCGCGAGCGTCGCTTTCGCCGCTTCCGCCGGCCAGGCTTACGCCGCCGGCGACGCCGCCGCGGGCGAAAAGGTCTTCGCCAAATGCAAAGCCTGCCATCAAGTCGGAGAAACGGCGAAAAACGCCATCGGTCCGGAATTGAACGGCGTTGATGGCCGCAAGGCCGGCACGGCGCCGGACTACAGCTATTCGGAGCCGATGAAGAGTTCCGGCATTACGTGGGACGAGGCGAGCTTCAAGGAGTTCATCAAGAGCCCGAAGGCAAAGGTTCCCGGCACCAAAATGATTTTCCAGGGTCTGCCGAGCGAGGGCGACGAGGAGAATGTGTGGGCCTATATCGCTCAGTTCGGCGCCGACGGCAAAAAGAAGTAAGCAACTCTTCTCAAGATACGCTTTTGGCGGCCCTGTTTTAAGGGCCGCCTTTTTTTGTCGCCGAATCGAGTACGAAAAGGAATCGACATGCGCGATTCGACGCCTAGGGGCGTCGAAAATACAACAGTCAACAAAAGGCGATCATATCCTTCTTGAAATACTTCTCAGCTATATCGCTTTATGTCGTATTTCGGCAACAGTCAGAAACAAATGCTAAATATTGCGTCGGAATGATTCTAAACTAGCCTGTCTGCTAATTGACCGTTTTCAAAGAGAAAATTTATTAAATAACCTTCTCTTTGCGCGTGGACTAGACATGCTTCGGAAACAACCCAGACATCGACAGGCGCACTTCTCGTTTTCTTTCTCTTCCATTGCGCTTGATCGAATAACGGGTGCAGCTTCGGCCGCCGCTGTCAGTCTTGTCGCTGCGCTGACGCCCAGCCTTCCCGCTCTCGCGCAGTCCCAATCCGGGCGGTTGCCGGCAGTGAGAGTCGACGCGCCGCCGGAAAAGCCCCGTCCGGTCGCACAGGCGAAGCCCAAGCATGTCGCTTCGCAAGCGCGCTCCGCGAGCGGAGCCCAACATTTGCCCCGGATCGACGTTGGCGGCGCACGACGCGGCGCTCGGGTGATTCCGACGACCCGCGCGCCGGTCGTGACCGCGGCTACCTCCGTCGATGGCGCTCCCGGCGAGCGTCCGCTGTTCCCGGCCACGGCGCTCGGCCGCGGCCCGACGGACGTCGTCGGCTATTTCGCGGGCAGGACGTCGACGGCGACGAAAACCAACACGCCGATTATCGATATCCCGCAGTCGATCACGATTCTGACGAAGCAGCAGCTTCAGGACCGCAACAGCATCGATCTCAATCGGGCGCTGATGTATGTGCCCGGCGTCACGGTCGCGCAGGGCGAAGGCAATCGCGACCAGATCACGATCCGCGGCCAGGACACGACCGCCGACTTCTATACCGACGGCATCCGCGACGACGCGCAATATTATCGCGACCTTTACAACATCGAGGCTGTCGAGGTTCTCAAGGGCCCCAACGCGCTGATCTTCGGACGCGGCGGCGGCGGCGGCATCGTCAATCGCGTCACCAAAAAGGCTGACGGCGAACGGCTGCGGTCGATCATGGTCAGTTCGGGCAGCTTCGCTCGAAAGCGGGTCACGGTCGACGTCGGCGACGCGATCAACGATACGCTCGCCGTCCGACTCAATGGGCTCTACGAGCAATCATACGGCTACCGCGACTTCTTCAAGCTCGAGCGCTATGGCGTCAATCCGACGATGACGTGGCATCCGCTCGAAAAGACCTTCGTTACGCTGAGCTACGAACATTTCCGCGATCGCCGCACCGCCGATCGCGGCATTCCGTCGGTGGGCGGCTTCATTTTCGGCGGCTCGGCGATCTATCCGGGATACCCGTCGCCGGCGCCGATCGACGCTTTCTTCGGCGTCGGCAATCCTTCGGTCGAAGCCGTCAATTACGCCAAAGTCGATCTCAATCGCGTTGCGCTCGCCTTCGATCACACCACGGAATTCGGCCTCAACATCCGAAACCAGACGGTCTATGCGGACTATCAGAAGCGCTATCAGAACACGTTCCCCGATCAGGGTCTGGGCGTCGTCACGACGCTGCTCAATCCTGTCGCGACAAGCGTCACTCCCGCCGGCGTTGCGCGCCTCGACGGCTATCTCAGCTCCAATCCCCGGCAGAACATCTTCAACCAGACCGACCTCGTCTACAAATGGCAGATGACGCCGGACATCCGTCACACGGTGATGTTTGGCGCCGAAGTCGGCAACCAAAGGAGCGACGACAACCGCGATCTTTCTTGCTTCAATTTTTCCTGCGCGATGCGGCGCGTGACGACGCCGTTTTGGACGCCGACGGCGTATTTCCCCGTGGTCTTCGCCAATCCGAACCGTCGTCGCCACACCAATCTGGACCTTGCCGCAGGCTATGTTCAGGATCAGATCGAGGTGACGCGATACATCGATGTGATCGCGGGCGTGCGGTTCGACAGGTTCGACCTGAAATTCACCGGCTTCGATCCCGGTCCGACCGACTTTAGAGGCCAGCTGCGCCGTGTCGACAATGTGTGGTCGCCGCGCTTCGGCCTTGTGTTCAAGCCGAACGAAATTGTTTCGCTCTATGGCTCCTATTCGCGAAGCTTCGTGCCTGTGGCGGGAGACCAGTTCAACGTGCTGTTTCCAACCGTCGCCAATCTCGCGCCGCAGAGCTTCGAGAATGTTGAGGTGGGATTCAAAGCGCAGTTGCTGCCAGCCTTGCTCTTCACCGGGGCGCTGTATCAGCTCAATCGTTCGAACCAGCAGCTCACGGTCGACGCGACGACGGCCATTCTCGCTAATACGCGGACGCAGGGCGGAGAGCTCGGCCTCGTCGGCAATGTCACCGACCGGTGGGAGGTTTCGCTCGGCTACGGCTATCAGGACGCGCGCGTCGTCAAGACCGACAGAGCGCCGACCTTGCGGACGCCGTTCTTCACTGACGTCGGCAAGACCAATCCCTTTGTGCCCAGAAACACCTTCTCCTTCTGGAACAAATACGATATTTCGTCCTTCTTCGACGCCGGTCCCGGGGTTCTCGGCGTCGGCGCAGGCGTCGTCTACAATTCCAAATTCTATCCGGCCATCGACAATTTCGTCGTCGTGCCGGGTTACGCCCGGGTTGACGGCGCCTTGTTCGTCAAGTTGAGCGAGAATGTCTCGGGACAGCTCAATGTCGAGAATCTGGCGGGGGCGCGCTATTATGTCTTCGCGCATAACAACAACAACATCACGCCCGGCGCGCCGCGCTCGGCCTATGTGACGCTGAACGCGCGATTTTAGCTGCGCACGGTTTTGAGGCTCGCCGACGGGCGCGACG
Organism: Methylocystis sp.; assembly: GCF_021731785.1. Classification (GTDB taxonomy): domain Bacteria; phylum Pseudomonadota; class Alphaproteobacteria; order Rhizobiales; family Beijerinckiaceae; genus Methylocystis. Next base: position 38,174 of record NZ_JAKFWS010000005.1, on the reverse strand, counting down.
CCGATTTTCGTGCAAAGCGCGCTAGGTTTTAGAAATCGATCACGTAAATTGCATTGGGCGATTCCGCCCAAATGCAGCGTGATCTGGGACGCCGTGACCCGCAAACCCGATGAAGTATCCGCCGATCTGATGCAGCCGCTGGCGACTTTGCCGGTGTTCTACGCGCTTGCCGGGCGACGCGTGGTGGTCATCGGCGGCAGCGAAGCCGCGGCCTGGAAGGTCGATCTGGCGGCCGCGACCGGCGCCCAGGTCGACGTTTTTGCGCCGGCGCCCTGCGACAAACTTCGCGAGATTGCGCGAGCGCGCGACAATGTGGCCATTCACACGCGCGCCGTCGAGCGGGCCGATTTCGCCGGCGCGGCGATGGCGCTTGGCGCGATCGAGGACGACGCTCTGGCTCGACAGGCGCATGAGCAAGCCCGTGTGGCCGGCGTGCCGCTCAATCTCGCGGATCGGCCCGCGCTCAGCGATTTCACCATGGGCGCCATCGTCAATCGCTCGCCGCTGGTGATCGGCGTCTCGACCGGCGGCGCGTCGCCGGTTTTCGCTCAGGCGGTGCGCGGCCGGATCGAAACGCTGGTGCCTGCGACATTCCAGGCGTGGGCGCGGGCGGCGCACGCCTGGCGGCCGCTTCTGCGCGCGTCTGGACTGGACTTTTTGGCGCGGCGCGATTTCTGGCGCCGGTTTACGCGGCTCGCGTTCCGTGAAATCGAGCGAACGCCGCAGGACGAAGATCGCGCGGCCCTGCTCGAAGAGGCGCGCGCCGGCGCCGAGGCCACGGCGCGCGGACGCGTGACGCTCGTCGGCGCGGGGCCTGGTGATCCCGAACTCCTCACCTTGAAAGGCATGCGCGCGCTCGCCGGCGCCGACGTCGTGCTGTTCGACGATCTCGTTCCGGCGAGCATTCTCGATCTCGCCCGTCGCGAAGCGACGCGGATCAATGTCGGCAAGCGCGGCTATGCGCCCTCCGTGCGCCAGGAAGAAATTAGCGCCTTGCTCGTCGAGCTTGCGCGCGAGGGCAAGAATGTCGTGCGGCTCAAAGGCGGAGATCCGCTTATCTTCGGTCGCGCCAACGAGGAGATCGCCGCGCTGCGCGAAGCTGGCTTTTCAATCGAGATCGTGCCCGGCGTGACCGCCGCCTGCGCCGGCGCCGCCGCGATCGGCGCATCGTTGACCAGCCGAGAGATGGCGCGGCGCCTGCAATTCATCACCGCGCACACCAAGGACGGCGAATTTCCCGAGGACTTCGATTGGGGCGCGCTCGCCGACGAGCGCGCCACCACGGCGGTCTATATGGGCAACCGCACGCTGCCGGAATTGTCGCGTCGCTTACTACAGGAGGGCATGTCGCACGATACGCCCGCCTTTCTCATTGAGCGCGCTTCAACGCCGCACGAGCGCGTCGTCAAAGGCACGATCGCGGACTTGCCTTCGAGAGTCGCCGGGCAGACCATCGTCGGCCCGGTGATGGTGCTCATCGGCTGGGCGCTGGCGGAGAAGTGATTCAGCACTATTGTTGCAAGAAGGCGCGAGCGGAGAAACATCATGCCTTTTACGAGACGATCCGCTCTGCTTGCGTCGGGACTGGGGTTGCTGGCCCCCGCGCCGGCGTTTGGCAAGGCGAAGCCCGCATCATCACCCATCCGCGAGCCGACTGAGAAACATCTGAGCGATCTCGACGCGCTCGTCGTCGACGTCATGAAGAAAACCGGCGTGCCGGGAATGTCGGTCGCCGTCGTCTCTCCGGACCGCGCGCTCTACTTGAAGGGCTTTGGCATGCGCCGAGCGGACGCGGCGGATCGCGTCGACCCCGACACGGTCTTCCAGATCGCTTCGCTGTCCAAGCCTCTTTCTACTACCGTCGTCGCGGGCCTTGTCGGAGACGGCGTCGTCTCATGGGATCAGCCGATCGAGCGTACCTTGCCGGGCTTTGCGATGAGCGATCCCTGGGTCACGTGCGAAATCACGCTACGCGACATGTTCTGCCATCGCAGCGGACTTCCCGACCATGCCGGCGATCTCGTCGAAGACATCGGCTACGATCGCGACGAAATCATTCGACGCCTGCGCTACATCAAACCGAACACGAGTTTTCGCACGCATTACGCATACAACAACATGGGGTTTTCGGCGGCAGGCTTCGCGGCGGCGAAAGCTGCGCGAAAATCCTGGGAGGACGTGTGCGACGAGCGTCTTTATCGGCCGCTGGGGATGACGAGCGCCAGTTCGCGGCACGTCGATTTCATCGCGCAAAAAAATCGCGCCTTCGGCCATGTGCGGCGCGGCGACCGCTGGGTGGTCGGTCGCGAGCAGCGCAACGCCGACGCGCAGGCGCCGGCGGGCGGCGCGTCGGCGTCGGCGCGCGACATGGCGACATGGGTGCGCTTGCAACTCCGCGACGGCGTCTTCGACGGCCGCGAAATCGTCAAGCCGGAGGCGCTCGCAGAAACGCATTTCCCCCAAATCGCCACCGGCCCGGCGCATGATCCGATGCGCGGGCCGACCTTCTATGGGCTTGGCTGGGACATCGACTATGGCGGTCCGGCGCGCCAGCGCTGGAGCCACTCGGGCGGGTTCGCCCTCGGCGCCGCGACCTGCGCCTATGTCATGCCGGCTGAACGGTTCGGAATCGTCGTGCTAAGCAATTCCGCGCCGATCGGCGCGCCGGAAACGATTTGCCGCAGCTTCCTAGATCTGGTCCTGACCGGAAAGATCGAACGGGACTGGCTCGCGCTTTTTGGCGGAGCCTTCGCGGAAATGGCGATTTCGACATACGGTCGGGACGCCGATTATGCAAAGCCCCCGGCCAGCGCGCCGGCGCGCGCGCCGCGCTCGACATATGTCGGCTATTATCGCAACGAGCTTTACGGACCCATTGGGGTCGTCGAAACGGCCGAAGGGCTTTCGCTTACCCTGGGCCCGGCGCCCACGTCCTATCCGATGCGTCACTATTCGGGCGACATTTTCACCTTTCAGCCCGCGGGAGAAAACGCCAGCGGGCTCAGTCCGGTAAGATTTTCCCGAAACGGCGACGAGAAAGCGGCGAGCGTCGTCATCGATTATTTCAATGGCAACGGTCAGGGCGTTTTTATGCGCAGCTGATGCGAGAGAAAAGCGGGCGATGGCCACTTTGAGGCGCGTCCACAGCGCCGTCGCTTTCAGGTCGGACCGGAAAGCCAAGGACGCGCTCATAGGAGCGGACTATCGAGCTTTACGCGCTTCGGCGAGCGGCGAAAATCAATCGAGAGGCTTCCAATTCTCAGCGATGAAGCCACGAGAATCGACATTGACGATCTTGCGCGCGATCTGCGCATTGGGCCCAACGCATTTCCATTCATAGATCGTGTCGTGACCGGTGGCCGCCATTGGGATCATGTCGGAGCCGGGATTGTCTTTGCAGAAGGCTGCGGCGCCTGGCAGACTTTGTGAGGCGTCGGCCTTGCCGCAGACGAGATTCGCGCCGACATTGCAGAGCCAGGTCTTGCCGCCCATGCAGCGATAGCTCGTCCCCTTGCGAATGACGGCGTTCGGCGTCTCCCGCGAAAAGCCGAAAAGTTGACGGGCTTGCGGAACAAGCGCGGCGGGAATGGGCTTCGTCTTGTCGTCGTCGCCGACTTTCGCGCAGCGCGCCGCGACGTCCTGCGCCAGAGCGAAGGTGGGAAGAACGATCAAGATCAGGAATGAAAAAATCGCCGATCGAAACATTGGCTCCTCCCTTATTTCCTTGGGCCATGCGCGTTAAAAGCCTCGCTCGCGAGCAGATCCAGCAAATGGTCTTCGTCTGGCCGTTCGGCGACGCCGACACTTGGAATATTGTCGTAAAATAGCGGCTGCGCGACCTCCTGCGACAGGGCGAAATGCGGGATGGCGCGCATCTTCTCCAAACTACCAGCTGCCTTCGCGAGCGCGAGAAAAATCTCGACGCTGCGACGAGAGTAATGAAGAACCGCATCAATCTCGCCCGCCGCGATCGCATCGACCGCTTCTTGCGAAAGCGCCTTCGCCGCGCGCGCTTCATAAACTTCCACGGCGGCGACCCGATGGCCCGCCGCCTTCAGGCCCGCTTCCAAAGTCTGCTGGCGGTCACGCCCGGCGAGATAGAGGAAATGCGTGGGCGCGGGATGACGAGCGAGCAATCGCGGCAGGATCGCCTCGGCGTTTCCCGCGACGACGTGGGGATGAAAGCCATGCGCGCGCGCCGCATGCGCCGTTTTTTCGCCGACGGCGTGGAGGGGCAGGGACTTAAACGCTTCTGCGCCTCGCGCGAGTTCGACGCCCTTCGCGCTCGACGCCAATAGCGCGTCATAGGCGCCTTGCGGCAATTGCGCGCCGGTGGCGGCGATCTCCAGCACGGGCGAGAGGACGGGGATAAAACCGATCGCGCGTAGTTTCTCCGCCGTGCGCGTGGCGTCATCCGCCGCGCGCAACAAAAGCACGCGCCTCACATAAGCCCCGCAACGCCATGCGGCAGACGCAACAATATTTCCTTGCCGGCGTCGGCGCCGATCATCGCAGCGTCAATGGCGCGCCCGCGGCGGCGCACGACATAGGATTCGGCGCCGTCGGCTTTCAGCACCTCGCCGAAGAAGGAGAGTTCGGCGCCGTGAACCTGCGCATGGCCGGCGATCGGCGTGCGGCAGGAACCGTCAAGCGCCGCAAGGAAAGCGCGCTCGGCGGCGAGCGCAGCGCCGGTCGCTTCGTCGAACAACGGCGCCAGCAGATCGCGCGTCGCGTTGTCTCCCCCGCGCCGCGTGACTCCGATCGCGCCCTGGCCGCAAGCCGGCGGAAACGCCTCAAGCGGCAGCAGCGCCGAAGCACGATGGGCGAGACCCAGGCGTTTTAGGCCGGCGACAGCCAGGAGGGTCGCGTCGATATCCCCTTCCTCGACCTTCCTGAGACGCGTCTCGACATTGCCGCGAAGCAGCGTGGTCTTGATATCGGGTCGCCGGCGCTTGACCTGGGCGGCGCGGCGCAGCGAAGCGGTTCCGACCACGGCGCCGGCAGGAAGCTCGTCGAGCGCAAGACCGCCGCGCGATATCCAGGCGTCGCGCGCGTCCTCACGGGGCAGATAGCCGGCGATCACGATTTCGCTCGGCAAATGGGTTGGCAGGTCCTTCGAGGAATGCACCGCAAGATCGATCGCGCCAGCGATGAGCGCCGAATCCAGCTCCTTGGTGAAAAGTCCCTTGCCGCCTGATTCAGACAGAGGCCGGTCCTGGATCTGGTCGCCTGTCGTGCGGATGATTTCGATGGGGAAATCCGATTCGCTTCCCCGATGCGCGCGCATCAGCGCTTCTCGGACCATGTGGGCCTGAGCAAGGGCGAGGGGACTGCCGCGGGTCCCAATGCGAAGGAAAAAAGGAGATGTCATTAGCCGGCGCCTTGTCGCGCGCGACTATAGGAGGGAACGCGTTAAGGGCAAGCGAAAGGCGCTCAAATAGATCGAGCGTCCGCTGGCAAAAGCGGACGCTCTTTTGCTCCGCGAGCTTACTCTACGCGGCTCGCGGATTGCTAACCGATCACCACCAGCCAAACAGGCCGCTTCCGATCCCCGCGCCGAGGCCTGCGCCAAGTCCGAGACCCGTGCCCAAGCCTGCGCCAAGTAGGCCGCCGCCGCCATACCCGTAATATCCGGCGTTGTAGCCATAGCCAGGCCAGGCGGAGCCATAATAAGCCGGCCGATAGCAGCGGGAGTAACGCACTGGACGATAAGAATAACCCCAGTAGCTTCCGCAGTGTCGATGCCAGCCGTAATGAGCCCGGCAATAACGCGCCTCTGCCAGAGTTGTGGAGCCGATCACGGCGGCCATTGCAATTGCGGACGTTAGCGCGAAAGCCTTAATCTTGTTCGACGCCATTTTCACCTCCATACAGTTCAGACCGCGGGCAACCTCAACCGGGACGTTATTTACCTGTTCGCTTTAGTCGGAATAATTTCAGCTCAAGATAAAGCCGCCGTTTGGGAAGCAACGATCTGTTGTGCCAACTTGTATCCGTCGAGATCATGTCAAGTGGCGACTGTAAGAAAACTAAAAAATTTAATGGGCCCATCTTTAGCGTTGCATTGGGAAGTGTCGATGTCCGCTAGTAGCTTGCAATAATTGCTGTAAACCATTCGCCAATCGCAATTTTCTAAACCTGTTGTCGCGCGACGGTATAAGCTTCGTCATGCGTCGACTAAAAATCGGCGGAACGATTCCTTGCGCCAGGGAGTGCGCATGCGCGTGTTGGGCATTGAAACCACTTGCGATGAGACGGCGGTCGCGATCGTGTCGGAGCGGCTCGGCGAGGCGGGCGGAGCGATCCTTTCCAACGAGGTGCTGAGCCAGATCGCCCGCCATGCGGCTTATGGCGGCGTCGTTCCGGAAATTGCGGCGCGCGCCCATATCGACGTGCTCGACCGGTTGATCAGACGCGCGCTGGAGCGCGCCGAGACCGAGGCGAAAGACCTCGACGCCATCGCCGCGGCGGCTGGTCCGGGATTGATCGGCGGCATTCTTGTCGGACTTACCGCCGGCAAGGCCATGGCGCTGGCGCTGGGCAAACCCTTCATTGCGGTAAATCATCTGGAGGCCCATGCGCTGACGGCGCGGCTGACGGACCGGCTCGCCTTCCCCTTTCTGGCGCTGCTGATCTCCGGGGGACACACGCAACTCGTTGCGGTGAACGGCGTCGGCGATTATCGGCGGCTCGGGTCCACCCTCGACGACGCTGCTGGAGAGGCCTTCGATAAGGTCGCCAAAATGTTGGAGCTCCCATACCCGGGCGGCCCGCACATTGAAAAGCTGGCGCTTGAGGGCGACGCGCATCGTTTCGATTTCCCACGCCCCATGCTCGGCCGGCCAGGGGCGGATTTTTCGCTCTCTGGCTTGAAAACCGCGGTGCGCCAGGAAATTCTCAAGCTGCAAACGCCGAATAAGACGGACGTTAGGGATCTTGCGGCCTCCTTCCAGGCCGCGATCGTCGACGTGATCGTCGACAGGGTGCGCTCTGGCTTACGGCTCTTTGCCGATCGTGTCGGCCGGCCGCCGCAGGGCCTTGTCATCGGCGGCGGAGTCGCCGCCAACGGCGCCATTCGCCGCGCGCTGGTACGACTTTGCGCTGAAAGCGGCCTGCGGTTCGTTTCGCCGCCGGCGGCGCTCTGCGCCGACAATGGGGCGATCATCGCTTGGGCGGGACTCGAGCGTTTGAAGTGCGGACTGACTGACGACCTCGACTTTGCGCCACGTCCGCGCTGGCCGCTCGACGCCGAGCCGAGTCGATCGCACCACGGCAAGGCTTGAGGCGGGCCTCGATGCGATTTCTTTTCCTGGCGGCGCTTGGGGTCATGACGCTCGCGCCAATGCCGCAGCCGGCCGGACTTCTTGCCGAAGAGCCGACCTTCGCGGGGGTGCGCGTGCTTTACGGGCCCGGCGAAGGCTTCGGTTCAGTCGACGCGCGTCTCATCGACGGGGCGCGCCGCTCGATCGATATGGCGGCCTATGTTTTGACCGACCGCTCGTTGATGACGGCGCTCGGCCGCGCCGCCATGCGCGGCGTCAAGGTGCGCATTTATCTGGACGGCGATGAAATGGGCCGTGGCGCCGCAGCGATCGGGGAGATCGCCGACGCCCCCAACTTAGAGGTCCGCCGCAAGGGCCGTTCGCGCGATCTGATGCATCTCAAATCATATCAAGTGGACGGACGCGTGTTGCGCAGCGGCTCGGCGAATTTCTCGATCTCCGGCGAAATCTATCAGGACAATGACCTCATCGTGATCGAAAGCCCGCAAATGGCGGCGCGGTTTCGCGAAGCCTTCGAGAGGCTGTGGTCGCGCGCCGACAATCAGCGGATTGGCGTCAGATGACGCGAGCGACGGTCGCAGTGCTCGGAGCCGGCGCGTGGGGCGTTGCGCTCGCCAATGTCGCCGCCCAGGGCCGCGCGCGGACGCCACTATGGGCGCATGACCCGCGGACGGCACAAGCGCTCGCGCGCGACCGTGAAAATAAGCGCCGGCTGCCGGGAATGCCGCTTGCCGCCGCCGTCGCGCCGACGGACGACATTTCGATTTTGCGCGAAGCGGAAATCATTCTCGCCGTTACGCCCGCGCAAGCCATCCGCATGACGGCGCGCGCCGCGCGGCTGTATCTACGGAAGGGCGCCGCCTTCGTGATTTGCGCCAAGGGCATTGAGCGCGAGCGCGGCAAATTCTTGAGCGAAGTTGTGCGCGAAGAATTGCCCCAGGCGAGCGTCGCCGTGCTCTCGGGACCAAGCTTCGCTGCAGACGTCTGCCGAGGGCTGCCGACGGCGGTCACGCTCGCGGCGCATGACGAGCAGCTGGCGCGACGTCTTTGTGAAGAGCTTTCGACGAAGACGTTTCGACTTTACCGCTCAACCGACGTGCGCGGCGTTGAAATTGGCGGCGCGGCAAAGAATGTTCTCGCCATCGCTGCGGGCATGAGCCATGGCCGTGGGCTCGGCGCGAGCGCGCAGGCGGCGCTGATCGCGCGCGGGTTTGCCGAGTTGATGCGGCTCGGTCGCGCGCTAGGAGCGCGTCAGGAAACGTTGATGGGTCTTTCCGGATTGGGCGACCTCGTCCTAACCTGCGGATCTGCGCAGTCGCGCAACTTTGCGCTTGGCGAAGCGCTGGGGCGCGGAGAGTCGTTGGAAGACGCCACGCATGGCAAGCTTGCGGAGGGCGCCTATACGGCGCGCGTCATGGTGGAAATGGCGCGCGCCCACGACGTCGAGCTGCCGATCGCTGAGGCTGTCGACGCCATTCTTTCAGCGCGCCTGAGCATCGACGGGGCTGTCGAAGCGCTGCTGATGCGTCCGCTCAAAGCCGAAAACTGATCATCGTCGGCTATTTCGCGTCCAGAATCTCCCGCATCTTCACGGCGAGCTGCTGTAACGTGAAGGGCTTCGTCAGCAGTTTGACGCCCGGGTCGAGAACGCCGTTGTGCAGGATGGCGTTCCGCGTATAGCCGGTGATGAACAGGACGCGCAGACTATGTCGACGAAACACCGCCTCGCGCGCCAGACGGGCGCCATCCATGTCGGGCATGACCACGTCGGTAAGCAGCAAGTTGATGTCGGCGCGTTGGCGAATGATGTCGACGGCCGCGCGTCCGTTCTCGGCCTCCAAAACGGAATACCCCAGTTCGCGCACGCCTTGGGCGGTGACGCGGCGCGCCGTGTCGTCGTCCTCGACGACCAGCACCAGCTCGTCCGGCTTTCCAAGCGGCAGATCGAGCGTCGTTACCGACGCAGCCGGTGCTAGGACGGGCGCTTCGACGTGATTGAAGCGTGGCAGATAGAGCTTGATGCAGGTTCCACGTTCGGTTTCGGAATAGATTTTAACGTGGCCGCCCGACTGCTTGACGAATCCATGGACCTGCGAAAGGCCCAGTCCGGTGCCCTTGCCCGCGGGCTTTGTGGTGAAGAACGGATCGAAGGCTTGCGCCAAGACCTCCGGCGGCATTCCATGACCCGTGTCGGTGACGGCGATCATGACATATTGGCCGGGCGTGACGTCCGTGTTTTCGGCGGCGTAGCCGTCGTCGAGATAGCAATTCGCCGTCTCGATCGTCAGCTTGCCGCCGTTAGGCATCGCGTCGCGCGCATTGACCGCGAGATTGACGATGGCGCTTTCCAGTTCGTGCTGATCGATTTTCGTCGTCCAGAGTCCGCCGGCAAGCACAGTCTCAAGTTCGATCGTCGCGCCAAGCGCGTGGCGCACCATATCGGAAATGCCGGAGACGAACTTGTTCGGGTCGAGCGGCCGCGGCGACAACGGCTGCCGTCGTGAGAAGGCGAGCAGCCTGCGGACCATTGCCGCGGCGCGATCGGCGCCGTCCAGCGCCGAGTCGATGAGTTGAGTATATTCGCCGTCCGAACCCGCGAGTTTCCGTCGCAGCAGATGAAGGCTTGCGACGATGACGCCGAGCATATTGTTGAAGTCGTGCGCGATGCCGCCCGTCAGCTGCCCGAGCGATTCGAGTTTTTGCGACTGCCGCAACTGCGACTCGAGCGCTTCGCGGCGCGTCGTTTCCCCGATCAACTGATCATAGGCTTCCTTTAGTGAGTTGCGCGACATTTGCAGGGCGTTCATCTGTTTTTGGGCATTGAGAAATGAAAATGCGCCAAGCGCGAAGATGATGCCGGCCAGCGCCCAAATGGCGGCGTCAAAGTTGCCGCCCGCGGCGTTCATCTCGCGCTCGCGCTTCTCAACCAAACTTTGCTCATTTTCCATCATCGTGTCGACGATGGCGCGGACCCGGTCCATCAGCGCTTTTCCGCGCCCGGATTTGACGAGTTGTACGGCCTTGTCGAGCTGGCCGGCGCGTGTGTCGGCGATCGTTTGATCGATAATTTCGATCCTTTCGCCGAGCAGCGGCCGCATCTCTGCGACGGCTTGGAGCTGGTTAGCATTGTCCCTCACGCCCTCGGAAATTCGGTCCAACATGTCGGGCATCTTGCGCGACGCGTCGGCGCACGCCTGGAGATAACGTTCGTCCTGGGTGATCATGTAGCCGCGTTGATTGCTCTCTGCGGCTTGCAGCAATCCGAAAAGCTGATAGAGGTCGCTTTGCACCTGGATCGTGTGGCGCAGCCATGCGCCCGCTGTGCGGCGCTGGAATTCGGCGTGCACGGCCACATAACTGGCAAGCGCAAGCACCGCGAATCCCAAAGCGATGCCAAACAGTCCGGAAGCGACGAATTTACGTGACGGAGACATTTTGTTCCGGCGACGGAGTGCGCGCGTCAGTCTACGACGCCCGCTAAAATTGCGAAAGGTCAGGAAACCTGTCGCACGGCGCCCTTCGCCGCGCTCGTCGTCATTGAGGCGTAGGCGCGCAGCGCCGTCGTGATTTTTCGCGGCCGGGGCTGTGCCGGCGCGAAGCCCTTGGCCGCCTGTTCGGCGCGCCGCGCCGCGAGTTCCTCGTTGCTCACCGCGAGCGTGATCGTGCGCGACGGGATGTCGATTTCGATCCGGTCGCCGTCTCTGACCAGAGCGATGGCGCCGCCTTCCGCGGCCTCGGGCGACACATGGCCAATCGAAAGACCGGCGGTGCCGCCGGAAAATCGTCCGTCGGTGACCAGCGCGCAGACTTTGCCGAGCCCCTTCGACTTCAGATAGCTCGTCGGATAGAGCATTTCCTGCATGCCCGGCCCGCCGCGCGGGCCTTCGTAGCGAATGACGACGACGTCGCCGGCCTTTACGCCGCCCGTCAGGATGCCGGAAACCGCGGCGTCCTGGCTTTCAAAGATCTTGGCGGGGCCGGCGAATTTCAGGATCGACTCGTCGACTCCAGCGGTTTTCACGATGCAGCCGTCGACGGCGAGATTGCCGTTGAGGACAGCGAGGCCGCCATCCCTGGAAAAGGCGTGCGCCGCGTCGCGTATCGCGCCCTTCTCGCGATCAGCGTCGAGCTCTTTGTAGCGGCGGTCTTGGCTGAAGGCGACTTGCGTCGGCACGCCGCCGGGCGCGGCGCGAAAGAACGTGCGCGCGGTCTCGCTCTGCGTCACCGCGATGTCCCAGCGCGCCACCGCGTCGCTGACCGAAGGACTGTGGACGGTCGGCAGATCGCCATGCAGCAAGCCAGCGCGCAGCAGCTCGCCGAGGATGGCGATGACGCCGCCGGCGCGATGCACGTCTTCGAGATGAACGTCGGCCGCGGAGGGCGCGACCTTGCACAGCACCGGCACGCGTCGCGACAGCCGGTCGATGTCGGCCATGGTGAAATCGATCTGCGCCTCATGCGCCGCCGCGAGAAGATGCAGCACGGTGTTGGTGGAGCCGCCCATGGCGATGTCGAGCGTGATGGCGTTCTCAAACGCTTCGAAGCTCGCGATCGAACGCGGCAGCACGCTATCGTCGTTCTGCTCGTAGTAGCGCCGCGCGAGATCGACGATCAGATGGCCGGCTTCGACAAACAGGCGTCGACGATCGGCATGCGTCGCGAGAACCGATCCGTTGCCTGGAAGTGAAAGGCCCAGCGCCTCGGTCAGACAGTTCATGCTGTTCGCGGTGAACATGCCGGAGCAGGAGCCGCAGGTTGGACAGGCGGAGCGCTCGATCGTCGCAACATCCGCTTCGCTGACCGTGTCGTCGGCGCCGGCGATAATCGCGTCGACAAGATCGAGCGCATGCTCCTTGCCGGCGAGCACGACCTTGCCGGCCTCCATCGGACCGCCCGAAACGAACACCGTCGGAATATTGAGACGCAACGCCGCCATCAGCATGCCCGGCGTGATCTTGTCGCAATTGGAGATGCAGACCAGCGCGTCGGCGCAATGCGCATTGACCATATATTCGACGCTGTCGGCGATGAGATCGCGCGAGGGCAGGGAGTAGAGCATCCCGTCGTGGCCCATGGCGATTCCATCATCGATCGCGATGGTGTTGAACTCCTTCGCGACGCCGCCGGCCTTTTCAATCTCGGCGGCGACGAGCTGGCCAAGATCCTTTAAATGAACATGGCCCGGCACGAATTGCGTGAAGGAATTGGCGACGGCGATGATCGGCTTGCCGAAGTCTTCCTCTTTCATGCCCGTCGCGCGCCACAGGCCGCGTGCGCCGGCCATGTTGCGGCCGTGGGTCGTCGTGCGTGAACGATAGGGAGGCATCGAATTCTCGTCGTCGCGAAGGCTCGAGGTTCGAACCTTTCCAGAGACGACTAGCGCAGCGAAGGAGCCGCCGCAACCGTGCGCGGCGCCGTTCAGTCCGCGACTCTCGGGGCGCTCAGCTTGGCGGCACGAGCGCGCGACGAGAGCTTAACTCTCGCGCCCGCGGCTTGGCTTAAGACGCCTAAGCGGCGCGGCGTTCAGCCGCCGTCAACAGCTCGTTGACGCAATTACGAACGGCGTTGATCGAAGCGAAGCTTTGCCGGCGCAGCATAGAAACCGGAAATTCTATGTCGAAAGCTTCTTCAAGCGCGAGCATGGTGCGGATGGCGGCGAACGGCGTCAGTCCTGCGCCGTAAAGATCGTCGAAATCCGACAATTGCGCCACCGGCATGTGCAGACGGCCGTGCTCTTGCAACAGACGGCGTATGGTATCCATCATCGATTCCAACTCCAGGAGTTCGACGCCTCAAACGCGGGCTGCAGCGTTGTTGGCGCGATAGGCGCGGTTGGGTCCTAACAATCCTAACTAGTGCGCACAGGATTCGGGCGCCTCGCCTGAACGGAGGATGAATTCGCAGCGCCAGGGTCGGGTTTCGGCTAACGAATGGTTAATGCAATACGCTGCCGCGCCGCCAACTGTGGCCGTTTCTGTTTAATCGCGCTATGTTAGCCGCCATGCGCATCCTGCGGCTTCTTCCCCTGACAATCGTCGTTTTTTTGGCAGCCTTGCCCATGCGGCGGCCGGCGGCTCAGGAGTCGGGACCGCCGTCGATCGAATCGTTTGCGGAGGATGGCGAAAATTTCCTGTTCATTCCGGGCATTGGAAGAATTCCTCTGCCGCCCGGAACCAGAGCGCTTGGTCCGGGGCAGGGAGGAGGCGAACGAGCGCCCGAGCGGCGCGCGCCAGCGGCCGGGCCGCCGGCGCAGCCTAAAGACCCTGCCGAACGACGGGACGAGGATATGGCTCGGCTCTATCTGCGCCTGGAGCAGGCCGAGGACGAGCGCGAGGCGAAAGGCGTCGCCGCGGCGATCGCCAGCCGCTGGTCGCGCGCGGAGTCAGACACGATCAATCTGCTGGCGGCGCGCGCGCTTGCGGCGGATGCGGCCGGCGCGCCATCGCTTGCGCTCAGCCTGCTCGACTATGTGGTGGCGCTGTCTCCCCAGTGGACGGAGGCCTATGTCATGCGCGCCAAGGCGCGGGCCGAGCAAGGCGACAACAGCGGCGCGATCGCTGACCTCGAGACTGCGACGACGCTTGAGCCGAAACGTTTCGACGCGCTCGCCGCCCTCGGCGCGCTCAAGGAAAAGTCCGGCGACAAGAAAGGCGCGCTCGCCGCCTATCGAAAGTCGCTCGCGATCTCGCCCCAGCAGGAATCGCTCCGCAAAATCGAGGAGCGCCTACATATTGAAGTCGAAGGGCGCGACATCTAGCGCTGCAGGGATGCGATGATGACCGACAGGCAGGCCGCAGGCCCGATTGCGCCGGAAGCGTTGGAGCGGCTCTTTACCGGCGCGCGGACTCATAACGGCTGGCTTGACAGGGATGTGCCTGACAGCCTGCTCGAACGCGCCGTAGATTACGCGAAATGGGGTCCGACAAGCGCCAATTGCTCCCCGATGCGCGTCGTCTTCGTGCGCTCGCCCGAGGCGAAGGCCAGGCTCGCGCCGGCGATGTCGGACGCCAATCGCCCGAAGACCATGGCCGCGCCCGCTACGGCAATCGTCGCCTATGATCTGGATTTTCCCGAAATTCTGCCGCGCCTTTATCCGGCGACGGACGCGCGTTCCTGGTTCATCGGCAACGAAACCCTGATCGACCAGACGGCGTTTCGTAACGGCTCGCTGCAGGGCGCGTACCTGCTTCTCGCGCTTCGCGCGGTGGGTCTCGATTGCGGACCGATGAGCGGATTCGACAGGGACAAGGTCGACGCGGAATTCTTCCAAGGCACCCGGATAAAATCGAATTTCTTGATCAACATCGGTTATGGTGATCCGGCAAAGCTCTATCCTCGCGGTCCGCGGCTTGATTTTGAGGAGATCGCCAGGATTCTCTAGGAGGCCATCCGATGACTCTGCGCATCATTCCACAACGCTTCGCACCGCATGCGCAGGGCCTGCTGCGCATCGCCGCCGCTCTGCTTTTTTTGCAGCATGGAACGGCCAAGCTCTTCGGCGTCCCACACGTCGCGATGTTTGACGGGCTGCAACTGATCTCGCTCCGGGGCGCGGCGGGGATCATCGAACTTGTCGGCGGCGTATTGATGCTGCTCGGCCTGTTCACACGGCCTGTCGCCTTTATCCTTTCGGGCCAGATGGCGGTCGCCTATTTCCTGTTTCACGCCGGCCAGGATCTCTGGCCGATCGTCAACAAGGGCGAGCTCGCCGCGCTCTACTGCTTCGTATTTCTGTTTTTTGCGGCGGCCGGACCCGGCGCCTTCGCGCTCGACCGCGAGTGAGGCCGCAACCGTCGCGATTTAACAGCCGATGCGCGGACGGGACGGCGCGCTTTGCTGTGGCGCGCTTTGCTGTGGCGCGCTTTCTGTCCGGGCGCTCTGTCTATTGACATTGGACGCCGGGAACATATTCCCTTGCGCTATGTCCGAGACGGCTGTCACCGCCAAGCGTCGTTCCCAAGCGCTGGCGCTGCCCAATCTGCTCACCTATGGCCGCGTCGTCGCCGTTCCGGTGGTCGCGGGTTTGCTTCTCAGCTTCACCGATCATTGGGCGCGATGGACGGCGCTGGGGATTTTCATCGCCGCCGCCGTGACGGATTTTCTCGACGGCTATTTCGCAAGAATCTGGCAGCAGCACTCGCCGCTCGGCCGGATGCTCGATCCGATTGCGGACAAGCTGCTCGTGGCGACCACCCTGATGGCGCTCGTCGCCGACAAAACGGTGGCCGGCTGGACGATATGGGCGGCGATCATCATCCTGTGCCGCGAAATCCTCGTGTCGGGGCTGCGGGAGCATCTGGCCGAGCTCAAGGTTCGACTGCCGGTCTCCGCCATCGCCAAGTGGAAAACGGCGGCGCAGCTCGTGGCGCTGGGATTCCTGATCGCCGGGCCGGCGGGCGAAGTGGTTCTTCCCGGCACGATCAAGATCGGCGCGTCCCTGTTGTGGGCGGCGGCGATCCTGACGCTTTATACCGGGTTCGACTATCTGCAGTCGGCATGGGATCATTTCGGGGAAGACGGGCCGGGATGAAGGCGCTGTATTTCGCATGGGTGCGCGAGCGCATCGGTCTGGCGGAAGAGGACATTGCGCCGCCGGGCGAGGTGGTCACGGTGCGCCAGCTGATCGACTGGCTGTCCGCGCGCGGCGAAGGCTATGCCGCCGCATTCGCCAATCCGGCGACGATCCGCGCGGCGGTCGACAAGATCCATGCGGCGCCGGACGCGCCGATCGTCGCCGCCCGCGAGATCGCCTTCTTCCCCCCGATGACCGGAGGCTGAGATGACGCAGCGGACGGCGCCGTCCGTGCGCGTGCAGGCAGAAAATTTCGATCCCGGACGCGAGCAGGCGCTGCTGACCCACGGACGGCGAAACATCGGCGCGCTTGTCAGTTTCGTCGGCCTTTGCAGGGACGAGGACGGTTCGCTCGAATCTCTTGAACTCGAACATTATCCGGGGATGGCGGAAGCGGAGATCGCTCGTGTCGCCGACCAGGCGCTCGAGCGATGGCCCTTACAGGGCCTGACCGTCATTCATCGCTTCGGCCGCATTCGGCCTGGCGAACAGATCGTTCTGGTGCTCACGGCGGCGCGCCGACGCGCCGACGCCTTCGCCGCCGCGGAGTTTCTGATGGACTACCTGAAGACCCGGGCGCCCTTCTGGAAAAAGGAGCGCCGCGCGGACGGCGCTCCTGACGACTGGGTTGAGGCGAGATTCGAGGACGACGACGCCATGGCGCGCTGGCGCTAGATCAGCTGCTGCGGAGCTATGAGATGCACCAGCCATCCGTGCAGCGCGACGGTCGCGACGACGAGAAACAGCATCGCGAGGGTGAAGACGTCGAGATTTTCCCTTGGCACACGCATCATGGGCGGCAGGCCGACGGAAAAAACATAAATTCCATAGAACCCGAGCACGTCCAGCCATCGAAGGCCGGGAACTAGACCAAACAGAGAGGCGAGCCAGACCGGCGTGAAGGAATAGGCGGTCAGCATCAGGGCGCGGCGGTCGTCGGTCTTGCCTTCAAAATGCGGCGCGATGGCCGATATGACGAAGGCGACGAGAAAGAGGGCCGGCAGGCTGAGGAGATATTGAACGAAAGCGCGATAGAGGCCGCCCGCAAACGTCGGGTGCATGGTTCCCTGCGAACCGTAGGAAAAGCCGAAAAGCCACGAGCCGAAGAAGCTCGCGAAGGGCGGAAGCAGCGCCAGCACGGCAATATAATTGCGATAGAGATCTAAGACCGACGTCTCCTCTTGCGAGATCTGCGCCCACTCAGTCTGCGGCGTCAGAATTAAGCCCTTGATCCGCGAAAGCAAGTTCATTCCCGTCTCCATTGATTCGCCGCAAGCTTGAAATAATCGCAGCGGGCTTGCGGCCGCTGGTCGCTCCATGCGAGGGAATATGCGGCCAGCAGCGGCCGGTTCGATGATCGACGGTGCAACTTAACGCGACGGTCCGCATGAGAAAACTGCTGGAATATTTTTGGCCGACGGTCGGCCTCGTCGCCGTCGTCGCCTCTTTCTTCCTTCTCTATCGAGAATTCAGAGGAGAATCGGTTGGCGTCGAGGTTTGGGCCAATCTGAAGGCCATACCGACGACGCATTATCTTCTTGCCGGCCTGTCGACGCTTGTCGCCTACGCGGCGCTCGCCTGGTACGATCGCATCGCGCTGCTCCATCTTGGCGTCAAGCATATCAACTGGCTGTTTATTTCGGTCTGCTCGTTTACGACCTACGCCCTGTCTCACAATATCGGCGCGAGCGTTTTCTCGGGCGCCATGGTGCGCTATCGCGCCTATTCGACGAAGGGGCTGACCGCAACGCAAGTCGCGACGTTGGTGGTGTTGTGCTCCTATACGTTCGGCTTTGGCAATGTGCTACTCGCCGGGCTTTTGCTCACTTACGATCCGACGATCATGCAGCGACTGTCGGGCTTCCTGCCGGACGTCGTGACCAACCCCCATACCGCGCTCGTCGTCGGCCTCGCCTGTTTGGCTTTCGTCGTTGTCTACATTCTCGGATCGCTCATGCATTTCCGCGCGATCCGCCTGTTCGGGCGTTTCGAGATTCTCTATCCGCGCCCCGGCATCATGGTGCGCCAGCTCTTCGCCGCGCCACTGGAGCTCATCGGCGCGGCCGGCATCATCTATTTCGCGCTGCCGGAGCAGGGCAATCCGGGCTATCTCGTCGTGCTCGGCGCCTTTCTCCTGTCCTTCTCGGCGGCTTTGGTGTCACATGCGCCGGGTGGTCTCGGCATCTTCGAGCTGCTGTTCATCAAGGTGATGCCCGACGTGCCGCGCCTGAAGGTCTTGGCTGCGCTGCTCGTTTGGAGACTCTTCTACCTCATTATCCCCTTGCTGATCGCGCTCGTCGTCGTTGCGCTTTTTGAGCGCAGGAAACTCGTCGAGCGCTGGCGCGGGATAGAGGAGCAGCCGCTCAAATGAAGCGGCCGGCGATCGCGTTCAGAAATTCAAAGCAGCGCGGAAGTCGCGCCTTCGTCTCACCGCGGGTGAAGCGCCATTTTTACGACCGCGGCTTGGAGCGCGCGACGCCAATCTGTGCGTCGCCGTCGATTCTCGGCCAGGACGCGCTCTTGCGTCGAGGTTAAATGCGATATTGCTGGAGACGCGTCGTTCGCAGCCCTGCAAGCCCGTGCTGATCGATCGACATCTGCCAGCTGAGGAATTCGTCCACCGTCAGCGTGTAGCGACTGCAGGCCTCGTCGAGCGAAAGAAGACCGCCGCGCACCGCCGCCACCACTTCCGCCTTGCGCCGAATGACCCAGCGCTTGGTCGAAGCGGGGGGTAAATCGGCAATGGTCAGCGGACTGCCATCGGGGCCGATGACATATTTGACACGGGGACGGTGCGTCTCGGTCATCTCACTTACTCGCTACTCAAACAGCTGCCTAGTAGCGATCCTTATAAAGCCGTCGCTTTAAGAATTGCCTAAACCAACAGCTTCTATAAGCAATGGAAAATAAACTAAATTTTAGGAAGATGCGGCAGGCGGTAGACTTGCCTGCCCCGCCCGTTGAACCGCCAATACCACATTGGCGCCCGATTTTGCAGGGTTTTGCTTCGATCGCGCGCGTTACGCCGGTACGGCAAGTCTAGGAATTCGCGCGGCCACGTCATCGATGGCGCAAAGCTCTAAAAACGCCGCGTTAACTGTGTCAACCATTTGGGCGAAACCGTGACGCGCGTAAACGATGGCGGCGTCCCTGGCTGAGGCGAATTCGGAAAGCGCATGACCAGCATCGGGGTGATCCTCGCCGGCGGACTGGCGCGGCGCATGGGCGGGGGCGACAAGCCGCTCGTCAAGATTTCAGGCAAACCTATCCTTGAGCATGTGATCGATCGCTTGAAGCCGCAGTGCGCCGCGCTGGCGATCAACGCAAACGGCGATCCGGCGCGTTTTGCGCGCTTCGGACTTCCGGTCGTCGCCGACAGCGTCGAGGGTTTCGCGGGACCGCTTGCAGGCGTCCTGGCGGGCATGGACTTTGCCGCCGCGAGGGGAGCGGCCGATGTTCTCAGCGCGCCAGGCGACACCCCATTCCTGCCCGCCGATCTCCTGTCGCGTCTGCAAGCCGCCCGAAAGCGCGCCGGCGCAAGCATCGCGGTCGCCGCGTCTAACGCGCGGACCCATCACGCCGTGGCGCTCTGGCCGGTTGCGCTGCGCGACGAGTTGCGGCGCGCGCTCATGGAAGAAGGCGAGCGCAGGGTGTCGGCGTTCATCGCTCACTTTGCAAATGTCATCGTCGAATGGCCGGTCGAACCGTATGACCCGTTCTTCAACGTCAACAGACCGGAGGATATGGCGAGCGCCGTCGCGATAGCCAAGGAGGCGGCGCGCGGCTAAATTAGCGCGCGGCGAGGTTTGCGGGAGCTTACGCATAGACATGAGCGTGCAAGCGAAGAGAGGCCTCAAGGAGAAAGCGGAGGAGGAAGCCAAGGCTTTCATACCCGTCTTCTTATACGTCTGGTTCCTGCTCGCCGTGCTCGGCGTGCATAAGTCGATCGTTCTGTCTCAGGCGCACATCGTGCAGCATCAGGGCTTCGCTGTCGCGAAGGCGCTTGCTTTCGCCAAGGTGCTTTTTGTCGCCAACAGTTTTGGTATCTGGCGCATCTTCGACAACAGACCGCTGATAACGCCCATTCTGCTCAAGTCGCTGTTGTTCGGCGCGCTGCTCATCGGCATGGACATTGGGGAACAGGCGCTGCTCGAGCGTTTTTGGCCGGCCCACGCCGATCATGACGGCGTGGACCTCGATAATCTGCGCATCTTGCTTTCGGTCGGGCTCGTGACCTTCGCGGCGCTCATTCCCTTCTTCGGCTATCGCGAATTCGCAAAGCTGATCGGGGAGAAGGAATTGCAGAAGGTTCTCTTCGTGCGTCGCGAGACGTTCGTTCCCCAGCGCGAGGTCGAGCGGGCGGGGGAGACGGCGCTAGGCGAAACCATCGAACGCTAGACGTATCCCGGATCGATCTCGATCGCGCCTTCGAGCCAGGGCGGGGTCGGCAGCTTCTGACTGCGCAGGAACTCGGGGTTGAACAGCTTCGAAGCGTAGCGTGCGCCGCCGTCGCAGAGCACGGTCACGATCGTGTTGCCGGGGCCCAAATCGCGGGCGAGGCGGATCGCGCCGGCCACGTTGATTCCGGACGAGCCGCCAAGCAACAGGCCTTCCTGCTCGGCAAGATCGAAGACCACCCGCAGCGCCTCGTCATCCGGTATGCGATAGGCGACGTCGACCGGGGCGCCTTCGAGATTGGCGGTGATCCGGCCTTGGCCGATTCCTTCGGTGATCGACGAGCCTTCGGCCTTCAGCTCTCCGGTCGTGTAATAGGAATAGAGCGCCGCCCCATGTGGATCGGCGAGCCCGATCTTCACTTCGGGATTTCGCTCCTTGAGCGCCATGCCGATGCCGGCGAGCGTGCCGCCGGTGCCGCAGGCGCAGATGAAGGCGTCGACCGCGCCGTCGAGCGCTTCGTAGATTTCGGGGCCGGTGGTGGTGAGATGGGCGACGCGGTTGGCGACATTGTCGAACTGGTTCGCCCACACGGCGCCGTTCGGCTCTTCCCTGGCGAGACGCTCGGCGAGCCGTCCGGAAAGTTTCACGTAATTATTGGGATTGGCGTAGGGAACCGCCGGCACTTCGACGAGCTGCGCGCCTTGCAGGCGCAGCATGTCCTTCTTTTCCTGGCTCTGGGTGTCGGGAATGACGATCACCGTGCGAAAGCCGAGCGCGTTTGCGACAAGCGCGAGCCCGATGCCGGTATTGCCGGCGGTGCCTTCAACGATCGTTCCTCCTGGCTTTAGCAATCCTTTCGCGCGCGCGTCTTCGACGATCGACAGCGCGGCGCGGTCCTTCACGGAGCCGCCGGGATTCATGAATTCGGCCTTGCCGAGGATGCGGCAGGCGGTCGCCTTAGAGGCTGCACGCAATTCGATGAGCGGCGTGCGTCCGATGGCTTCGATGACGCTGGAGGCGATAGTCATTCAGAGTTCCCGGTGAAAGGCGGACCGTTCCTAGCCGACCGGCGCCTTCCTCTCAAAGGCGAAAATCGCGCCATGCCGCGCACGCTCGCCGGGCGCCAGGAGTCTCATCGAAGGCTTTTCATAGAGATCGCCGCAAAAATCCTCGGGGTCGCCGTAGCCTGTCCAAGGCTCTATACACAGGTAGGGCGCGGGCGGAAGCGTCCAAAATCCGACATGCGGAAAATCCTCCATCGTCACTGAAAGACTTGCGCCTTCGCCATTGTCGAAAACGAGGCTATGGCTCGCAAGATCGAGAAAGCACAGCGCGTCGCGCGCGAACATCTGAGGTTCCAGCGGCAGCCGCCGGCCGTCCAGCGGGGTTTTGCGGATCGGCTTCGAGAAGAGTCCGCCGGGTCCGATGACCGGAACGTCGGCGTGCTCCTCTTTCTCGAAAATGATCGCATGCGGCGCATTCGAGCCGGCGAGCGGCCAGCGAAAGGCGGGATGCAGGCCGCAAGCGTAGGGCAGGGGCCGCGAATCGATATTCGCGACGATGAGACTGTTTTCCAGCGCGCCGGCATGGAGCCGGAATTCCACTTCGAAGCGGAAGGCGAAAGGGTAGAGCGCGCGGGTCTCGTCGTCGTCGACGAGCGCGAGTCGCAGATAGTCGTCGCGGCGCTCGGCAACGTCGAAGCGCTTTCTCCAGGCGAAGCCATGGAGCGCGAGAGGATAGGTCCGACCGTCGACGCGTACGCGACCGTCGCGCGTCCAGCCGACGACGGGAAACAGCACAGGCGCGGTCTGATCCCAGATTTCGGGGTCCTTCGCCCAGATCATGTCGACGCCTCGCGCGCGCCAGGCCGCAAGCTCCGCGCCGAAGGGCAAAATCACCGCGCTGTCGCCGCAGAGATGGGTGAGCTGAATCGCGTCGGTCACGGATCGATCCTATCGTGAGCCGCAGGCCCAAGCGAATGCATAGGCAAAATCAGTGATCCGCCCCTGCGCCGCTTGAGCGGCCGCACGCGCCGCAATAATGTCGCGCCGCCATGCGTCATGCATGCGCGATGCGTTCGGCGCGGTCGAACGCCAAAGAGAAGGACTTATGACGATTAGCAGTCTGGTCGCAAATATCGGTTCCGGCGTCTTCAGCACCGAGCTGACCCTCTTTTTCTCGGCGTTCACCACGCTGCTGGCGGTCATCAATCCTTTTGAGGCGCTGCCGGTCTTCCTGATGCTCCAGCGCGACAAAAGCAATCAGGAGCGACGCCAGGTGGCGTTCATGGCCTGTCTCTATGCGCTGCTGCTCATCCTGTTCTTCCTGTTCTTTGGCGCGGTGATTTTGAAAATCTTCGGCGTCTCGCTAGCCATGGTGCGGATTGCCGGAGGGATCGTGCTGACGCGAATCGGATTTGAACTGTTCCTGCCGGCGCCGAATGGAGAAAGTTCCTTAGCTCCCGCTGGCGCCAACGCCAACATCGCCTTCATGCCGCTGGCGATGCCGCTGATGATTGGACCCGGGCCGATCGCGACGGTTCTGGGCATGATGGCCACCATCGAGCATTCTTCCCACGAAGCGCTGGCCTTCGGCGCGATCCTCGCCGCGATCTTTCTTGCGGTGGCCGCGACTTACGCCTGTCTCGCTTTCGCGACGCCATTGACGAAATTTATGGGGCCGCTGGGAATCGATGCGGCGACCAGAATCGTCGGTTTCTTCGTGTCGGCGATGGGCGTGTCACTGGTCTTCGGTGGCGTCGTCGACGCGCTGCAGTCGCACGGCATGAGCGGTCTGCATTAGCCGGCAAGACCGCAGGACTGATGGGCTACAGGCTGCGCAAGGTCTCGCCGAGCCGCGAATAGATCTCGCGATGCGCGTCACGCAGGCCTGGGACCCAGGGTTTGAGCTGCGCGCCGATGACGGCGTCGAAGTGGTCGAAGCGGTGGCCGATCGCCTTGTCGAGATATTCGTAATACCACCGCCCCGGCTTGAGTCTTTGGCGTCTGAAGACGCCTTCGCCTCCAACGGGCTCCTGCTGCGCCGTAAACGGATAGCGCTGCGAGATGACGCTCACCGCGCCATCGTTGGGGCGCCATTGCGGCAGCGAAAGGTCGCCACCACCCCAGCCAACGATCGGCGCCTTGGCGAAATTCGCCTCTCGCGCCTGATAAAGCGCGGTCTGCCAAAGAACGGGATGGATGGTCGGATCGGGCCGCCAGGTTCTGCCGAAGAAGGCAGAAGGTCGGGCATGGGTGGCGTTGGTCACCAGCGAGAGATAGTAAGAATTCGGATGCGATCTGAACCGGGCGTTGGCGTTGCGGCAGCCCTGGAGCGTCAGGTCGAAGGCGAGATTGTCTTCGCCCTCGACAAAGGCGCCTGCGTCCAGACGCGCCATCGCCTCGTAAGAGTCCGCCTCGCACCCCGTCCATTGATCGAGATGGAGATCGAAAGGCCTGCGCATGGCGCTCGGAACGCCGGCGGCCATGCCGAGGAATTTGAACGATTCGGCGATCATCTGGCTCGGTCTGCGCCTGAAACGGCCGTCCGCATGGTCGCATCCAAAGTTGTAAGGCAGCAAGGATCCGTTAATGGCGCCGGCGACGCTGACCACGCCTTCGATCCAGTCCGCGCTCGATCCCTGCTCCCAGAAGTCGTCGGCGAGCAGCGCCTGCAACTGCATGGCGGTCTGGGCGCCGGCGCCATGACCGACGAGGATCACCGGGTTTTTTTCCGACCAGTCGGGCGCGAAAGGAACCGCATATTCCCGTGAATAGCGGGCATGGCGCGCCTCGCTGCTGTGCCGCGCGCCATAATCGACCCGTCCGCCGCCGATCTGCGCGAAAAGCTCGCAGGCGCGGTCATGGAAGGAGCTGACCGGACCCACCTTCGCTTCATGGACCGCGAAAGGTTCGCCAATCTGATCGAGCGCGTCGCCCCAATAGGGAAGTCCGAACTCTTTGGGCCCCCAGCCGAAGAAATCATGCACGAAAACAATATGAGTGGATTTGAGCGCCATTCGCCGGTCCGACATCAATCAAAATCAAAATGCGTCTGCGCTCGAAGAAGCGCGCCGCACGGGTAAGTCGCCTTGACGTCGAGCATCTCCAGGGGCGTCACGCCGCGCGAAAATTCTACGGATGTCCCCTGGCCGAACGCCTCATCAAAACAGATGGGATGTGAAAAATCTTCCACGAGCAATATGATGCGACTAATTACAGCGATAACAAGTGAATTGCGAGCGATCGGCGGCGCTTGCGTCCGTCGCGGGCAGTGCTTAGCCACTGCCTAAGAGGCAGCGATGTCCGATTCGGTATTTCCGGCCTTTCTTGGGGTCGAGCGTTCCGTGCTCGGTCGACGGTGGCGCGGGAGGCTCGACGCCAGAGGCGAGGCGCAGGCGCTGGCGCTGACCCAGGCGCATGGGATCGACGATTTTCTTGCGCGGGTGATCGCCGGGCGCGGCGTCACGGTCGCTGACGCCGCCGGCTATCTCGATCCCAAGCTGCGCGACCTCATGCCTGACCCGTCATCGCTGCGCGACATGGACGCTGCGACCGACAGGCTTGCGCATGCGATCGAAACGGGCGAGCAGATCGCCATTTTCGGCGACTATGACGTCGACGGCGCCTGTTCCGCAGCGCTGCTCATCGACTATTGGCGCGCAGCCGGCGCGCCGGCGCCGCTTCTGCATATTCCCGACCGGATCACCGAAGGCTACGGACCGAATGTCGAGGCGATCCGAGATCTTGCGGCCCGCGGCGCGACTCTCTTGGTCACCGTCGATTGCGGAACCACGAGCCACGAGCCTATCGCCATAGCGCGCGCGCTCGGCCTCGATGTGATGGTCCTCGACCATCACCAGGCCCCGGAAGTTTTGCCCGAGGCGCTTGTCGTCAATCCCAACCGGCTCGACGACCTTTCGGGGCAAGGCGGACTCTGCGCGGCCGGAGTCGTCTTTCTGACGCTCGTCGGCCTCTCGCGGACCCTGCGGGCGCGCGGCTGGTGGCGCGAGGATCGGCCCGCGCCTGATCTCCTCGCCGCGCTCGATCTCGTCGCGCTGGCGACGGTCGCCGATGTGGCGCCGCTTGTGCGACTGAACAGGGCGCTGGTCGCCAAGGGCCTGTCGGTGATGGCCGCGCGGTCGCGTCCCGGCCTCGCCGCGCTGATGGACGCCGCCCGGCTCGACCGGCCGCCGCGCGCCCGCGATCTCGGCTTCGCGCTCGGCCCGCGCATCAACGCCGGCGGCCGGATTGGCGACGCCAGTCTCGGCGCGCGTCTCTTGACCCTCGTCGACGGCGCGGAGGCGCATCGCATCGCGGTGACGCTCGATCGGCTGAATAGCGAGCGGCAGATCGTCGAGCGGGCGACATTGGAGCAGGCGATCGCCCAGGCCGAAGCGCAGTTGGCAAGATCAAATCGAGTGTCATGCCTCGTCCTCGAAGGCGGCGACTGGCATCCTGGCGTCGTCGGACTGATCGCGTCACGCTTAAAGGAACACTTTAATGTTCCTGCATTTGTTATTGCATTCAATGGAGAATATGGAACAGGTTCAGGCAGAAGTTTAAATGGCGTCGATCTTGGTTCGGCGGTGCGGCGCGCCGTCGATCATGGCGTCGTGGTGAAAGGCGGCGGGCATGCCATGGCCGCCGGCGTGACGCTGGCGCGCGATCGGCTCGGCGACTTTCGCGCCTTTCTCAACGACGCCCTCGAAGCCGCCGTCGAGGCCGCCCGGCGCGACGACGCGCTTGTCGTCGACGCCTCCCTGACCGGGCGAGGAGTCAGTCTCCAATTGCTGCGACGGGTGGAACGGGCGGGGCCTTTCGGCCAATGCAATCCAGAGCCCCTGTTTGTGCTGGCCGAACAGCAGGTCGCATTCGCTCAAACTGTCGGCGCCGATCACGTGCGCGCTCGTTTGCGCTCGCGCGACGGCGCGACGGTCGACGCCATCGCCTTCCGCGCCGTAAGGTCGCCGCTCGGCATGGCGCTTCTGAGCGGAGACGGCGCGCAGTTCCATGTCGCCGCCAAATTGTCCGGCAATGTTTATCGCGGCGTAGAGCGCGTCGAGACCCGAATCGTCGACCTCGCGCGCACTCAATGAAGGTCAGAAGACTGTGGCGCCTCTGCCA
Organism: Methylocystis sp.; assembly: GCF_021731785.1. Classification (GTDB taxonomy): domain Bacteria; phylum Pseudomonadota; class Alphaproteobacteria; order Rhizobiales; family Beijerinckiaceae; genus Methylocystis. Next base: position 11,796 of record NZ_JAKFWS010000005.1, on the reverse strand, counting down.
CAGCATTGTTCAATCTCGGCTTATGAACTCATATTAACCGTGACTGTCGCATTTTGGTCCCATTTGAACCGCCTCCTGACGCGAGCGTAAATGCGTTTAACGGCAACTTCACAAATCAGCGAGAAACTCCGCGGGTCGCACTCGCGCGACGGCTCTACGTCGCGCCTAAAAATGGAGAGGCGCGGCCATGCAACGCGTCTTTCATTGCGGATCGGCGGCGGGTTCAAGAAATGATGGCAAGGACCGTCGAGATGCGATCTGTCGTCTTCAAGACTTTTATTTGTGCGCAGCATCGCAAATTTAACCCGAAATTCCTCGCCAGACTGGTGCCTCTTGTCTGTCTTGGCGCGCTCGCCGGTTGCTCTTCCTCTGGATCGCACAGAAGCGCGAGCCTCGGCGGCCTCGGCCAGATCGACCCGCGCTACGGCGTGCGTCCAAGTCCGCGGTTGATCGCGGACGGGGAAGAGGTGCCGAAAGGCGGCGGCGCCTATATGGTCGGCAAGCCCTACAAGATCGCCGGCCGGACCTATTATCCAAGCGAAAAGCCCTATTCGGCCACCGGAACCGCGTCCTGGTACGGGTCGGATTTCCATGGCCGCCGCACCGCCAATGGCGAAATCTTCGACAGGGCGTCGATTTCCGCCGCTCACCCCACCATGCCGCTCCCGAGCTATGCGCGGGTCACCAATCTGCGCAACGACCGTTCAATAGTGGTGCGCGTCAATGATCGCGGGCCCTATCATGGCGGACGCGTGATGGACGTGTCGCAGCGGGTGGCCCAAGCGCTCGACTTCCACGGCGTGGGAACGACGCGCGTCAAGGTGGATTGGATCGGGCGCGCCGATATTGAGGGCGACGACGACGCCAAACTTCTCGCAACGCTGCGCGACGATGGCGTTCCGGCGCAGCTGGACGCCACGCCCTGGACGATGCTGGCCTCGGCGAATGAGGCGCCGGCGCAAACCGCCCGCACTGACGAAAGAGCCGAGGCTGCGGAGCTCTCGGCGCGCATCGCCTATGAGAACGCCCAGGCCGACCGCGAACAGACTCTGGCATATGCCGCGCAGGAGAGCGAAGCGCCGCTGCCTCCCTCCCGCGAGGACGCCGGCGTCGACGAGGAGCCAGTCGCTTCAACCCGGAAGGCGAGGGAAGTTGTCGCGCCGCTGCCGCCGGTGCGGCCCGCGCATCTTGGCATCCGTCAGGCTTCAGTTCGAGGCGCTTTTCGCCAGGCGCTGAATTCCTCGGTCAAGACCAACTGACCGGACCATATCGAGATTGCAATTTTCGACGCCGCGCGCCATCTTCTCCGCGCTCGGCCGCGCTGCGGCGTCAATAGGGGGAGAGCGCGCCCTTGCCGAAGTTTCCGGTGCGATGCCTGATCCTGGCCTTTCTTGCTTTGGCGGGGCCGGGCGCAGATTACGCCTGCGCCCAGGGTTTTCAGACGAGCGTGCCAAGCGCGATTCTGATCGACGCCGGCACCAACACTGTTTTGTTCGAGAAGGGCGCTGACGAATTCACCAAGCCCGCCTCGACCGTCAAGATTCTGACGGCCGAACTGATCTTTCAGGCGCTTGTCGAGGGCAGATTGCATCTCGACGACGAATTCGCCGTCTCCGAGCATGCCTGGCGCACGGGCGGCGCGCCGGCGGGCGGATCGGCGATGTTCCTCGCGCTCAACAGCCGCGCCCGCGTCGAAGACCTCCTTCGCGGCCTGGTGATCCAGTCCGGCAACGACGCCGCGATAACCCTTGCGGAAGGTCTGGCGGGCTCCGAGGAAGCCTTCGTAACGCGCATGAACAAGCGCGCCGCCGAACTCGGCCTTGTCAAATCGCGCTTTGGCAATCCCTGGGGCATGGACGGTCCGGACCAGAAGGTGACGGCGCGCGAGATGGCGAAGATCGCCGCGCATATCATCAAGACCTATCCGCAGTTTTACGGCTATTTCGGTGAGAAGGAGTTCACCTGGAACAAAATACGCCAGCAGAATCGTAATCCGCTGCTCACCATGAGCATCGGGGCGGACGGGCTGAAAACCGGCAATATCGACAAGGAAAGCGGCTACGGATTGGTCGGTTCCGCGACGCAGGACGGCAGACGCCTCATCGTCGCCATTTATGGCGCTAAATCTGCGAAGGAGCGGGCCGAAGAAGCGCGGAAATTGCTGCAATGGGGATTCCGCAATTTCGAGGAGAAGGAACTGTTCAAGGCCGGTGAGCCGGTTGGGCCAGCCCAGGTCTATGGCGGCACGCAAGGCTCCGTGGAGCTGTCGGCCAAGGAAGACATCAAGGTGCTTTTGCCGCGCGGCGCGAATGAGAGGCTGATGGGCAAGATCGTTTACGAAGGTCCGGTGCTGGCCCCTGTCGAAGCGGGGACGCCGGTCGGCCGCCTCGAAATCAAGCGTGGCGCCGCCGTAGTGCTGGAACAGCCGCTCCAGACCTCTGCAGCGGTCGAGCAGGGATCGCTGCCGCGGCGCGCCTTCGACGCGATTTACGAATCCGCCGCCGCCGCCATCCACCAGAAACTGTCCGGCAAGAAATGACCTTCCAGACGACGCCCGAAAAAGGCCGCTTCATCACCTTCGAGGGCGGCGAGGGCGTTGGCAAGTCGACGCAGCTTGCGCGCCTCGCGGGGCACCTGCGCGATTGCGGCGTCGAGGTGGTGACGACGCGCGAGCCGGGCGGCACCTCAAAAGCCGAGAAGCTGCGCGAATTCTTGCTTTCGGGACGCGCCGCGCCGCTTGGTCCTCTTGCCGAGGCGGCGCTGTTTTCTGCGGCGCGCGCCGATCATGTCGCGACGCTGATCGCGCCGGCGCTAAAGCGCGGCGCATGGGTGCTGTGCGATCGCTTCGCCGATTCAACTCGCGCCTATCAGGGTGCAAACGGCGGCGTGGACGCCAAGACTTTGGCGTTGCTCGAACGCGCGGCGGTGGGCGAAACCCGACCGGATCTGACCATCATGCTCGACCTGCCTGCGCAAGAAGGCCTGGCGCGGGCGGCGTCGCGGCGAGACGGCTGCGAGGCGGCCGACCGCTTCGAAAACGAGGCGCCGTCCTTCCACGAGGAGCTTCGGCAAGCCTTCCTCGCCATCGCCGAAAGCGAACCGGAACGCTGCTGTGTAATTGACGCATCGCTGTCCGTCGACGGCGTCGCCCGAGCGGTGCGCGCGCTCGTTCACGACCGCTTTCTTGCGCATGCCGCGCAAGCGGCGCAATGAGCCGCGACGAAGCGAACCCCGAAAGCGACCGCTACGACGACGCCCCGCACCCGCGGGAGATTCTCGCCCTGTTTGGTCACGTCGCGGCGGAGCGGGAGGTCCTCGACGCCTACCGTCGCAACAGGATGGCGCAGGCCTGGATCATCGGCGGGCCGGAGGGCGTCGGCAAGGCGACGCTCGCCTGGCGCGTGGCGCGATTTCTACTCGCCCATCCCGATTCGAGCGCGGCGGCGGTTCAGTCCGCCGAAACCCTCTGGGTCGCCAAAGACCATCCGGCGGCGCGTCGGATCGCCTCGATGGCGCTTGCCGATATTTTTCTGCTGCGCCGCGCCTGGAACGAGAAGACCAAAAAGCATTTCACCGAAATTCGCATCGAAGAGGTGCGCAAGGTCATCCAGGCCTTCCATCAGGCGTCGGGAACGGGCGGCTGGCGGATCGCCATCGTCGACTGCGCCGACGATCTCAATCGCGCCAGCGCCAACGCGCTCCTGAAGCTCATCGAGGAGCCGCCCGAACGCGCGCTGTTTCTGCTGGTTGCGCATCAGCCGGGACGCATCCTGCCGACGATCCGCTCGCGCTGCCGCAAGCTGATGCTCGGCCCCCTGTCGCCGGAAGACACGATCGCAGCGGTAAAGAATGTCGGGCCCCCATGGTCGACGGCGCCCGAGGCGGACCTCATCGTCGCCGCGGCGCGCGCGGATGGCTCGGTGCGCGAGGCGCTGCGGCTGCTTGGAGATGACGGCGTCGCCTTCGACGCCGCCGTTCGCCGGCTGTTCGATCGGCTGCCGCAGGTCGATTGGCTCGGCGCGCATATGCTCGCCGACAAGCTCACCGGCCGCGACAATGAAGCCGCCTATGAGACCTTCATGCGCGCGACGCAGCGTCATCTCGACGCGCGCGTGCGAGAGCTTGCGGGTACTGGCGCGCCGCCGATCAGACTGGCCGGCTACGCCCGCGCCTGGGAGGAGATTCGCAGCGCCGCGCGCGAAACCGAGGTGTTCAATTTCGATAAGCGCGCGCTGGTGCTGGGGGTTTTCGAGCGGCTGGCGCGGGCAGAGGGCGGTTAGCCGTCATGGCCGCGCTTCTCGCGGCCATCCACGACTTGGTCTTCCCGCCTCGCAGGATTGTCGCGTGGATGGCCGGCTCAAGGTCAGCCATGACGGAAGGGAAGCTAGCTCGCGTCCCTCCCTACCGCCTCCTCGACAAGCCGCATCACCTCTGCCGGATCGCGCGGGAAGCCGGCGCGTATCCATTCGGCTTGCAGCGCTTTGAGCGCATCGCCCAAAGCCTTGCCGGGCGCGACGCCGCGCGCGATGAGGTCCGCGCCCTTAATGGGAAAGGCGGGCGCGGGCGTCTCTTCGAGATAGCGCGCGGCCTCGAGCCAATTCGGATCGTTCGCCGCCGCCGCGCTTTCCGCATGGACCAGCGCCAGCGCGTCGGCGGCTGCGCGCGCGCCGCACAGGAACAGCATCTCGCGCAGATGAGACGCCGGCGGCGGGACGTCGCGTCCGTGCAAAGGGGCGAGGTTTCGCGCCGCAGCCGCAAGCCGGGCGAATTCGTCGTTGGAGAGACGCAGGCGGTCGCGCAGCCGCTCGGCGTCTTCGACGGTCAGCACAGAGAAGGCCGCAAGCCGCAACACCGCGTCCGCCGGTCCGCCCATGGCCACGTCGCGTTCCGCGAGCCGCTGCAAACGAGAGGGATAGCCGATTCCGAGGATCACCTCGATGACGCCGGCGTGAGACATGGCGCGCAGTATCTCGGGCGCGCGGCGCGCGCGGAGCAGCTTCATCAGTTCGGCGCGGATGCGTTCGCGCGACAGGCGCGACAGGTTTTCCCGCGCGACGATCGACTCATGCAGGCCCTCGCGGTCGAACAGTCCTTCGCCATGGGAGGCATTGAATCGAAAGAAGCGCAGGATTCGCAAATAGTCCTCGCGAATGCGCGTCGCGGCGTCGCCGATGAAGCGAATGCGCCGCCCTTCGATATCGGCGAGTCCGCCGGTGTAATCGTAAATCTTCCCGTCGGGGGACAGCGACAGCGCGTTAATCGTGAAGTCGCGCCGCTTGGCGTCCTGCTCGAAGTCGCCGCCAAAGCGCACCTTGGCGAAGCGCCCGTCGGTCTCGACGTCCTCGCGTAGCGTCGTGACTTCGTAGGGCGCGCCCGCGACGACGATCGTCACGGTGCCGTGCTCGATGCCCGTCGGCACGCCCTTGAGACCGGCGTCTCGCGCAGCCGCAAGGACGTCCTCGGGCAGCGCCGTCGTCGCAAGATCGACCTCGTGGGGCGGCAGGCCGAGCAGAGCGTCGCGCACGGCGCCGCCGACGACGCGGGTCTCGGCGCCGGTCTTGGCGAGCGCCGCAAAGACCGTCGCCAACCTTGGATCTTCAAGAAGTCTTTGCGCCGCGTTCATTCGAAACGGCCCGGCTTCAATTTTCCGTTTTCGACATGGGCCGGCACATAAGCGCCCTGATTAAGACCGGTCAGGCCGAGCGTCACGACGCCGACGATCGCGACGACGAGGCCCGCGATCGTCAGCAGCGAAACGATCCTGCCATGCCAAAGTTCGCGCACGAAGGGCCAGCGCCGCTGCAGCAAATAGAAAATCGCATAGGCGACGAAGGGCGTGAAGAAGAGCAGGGCGGTTTCGACGATTGCGCGCCACATGGGCGAGAACGCCTTTCGTTATGAGGCATGTCCGACGAATTATACATGGCCTCCGGGAAAGGGTGGCTTAATGCCGGACGCATGAACAAACTGTCACGTCCAAATTGTGTTTTTAGCAGTAAAATGCCTCTCCACCGCGCCGGTTGCGCTTGAATTGCGCCGGCGGAGAGACGAAGATTGCGCTTGGCCCTCAATCCCGCCGCTTCGCCCTTGAAAATCCGCGCGAAGCCAATGGCGCGGGGCATGGATCGACAATCGGCGGAACTGGGCAGCTCCGCCGTCGACGCGTCCGATCCTCCTCACCTGTAGGCTGCCAGAGCAACGCTGAAATGACCTCACTCGACACCAAGACGACCTCGATCGAATCAGCCGTCGTGCAATCCGCCGAACGCGCGCTGGACCATATCGGACGCGCCCGCGCCGCCATCGGCGCCGTCATTTTCGGTCAGGACGAGGTCGTCGAGCAGGCGCTGGTGACGATACTGGCCGGCGGCCACGGACTGCTCGTCGGCGTGCCCGGCCTCGCCAAAACCAAGCTTGTCGAGACGCTCGGCCGCGTGCTCGGCCTCGCCGAGCAGCGCGTGCAGTTTACGCCCGACCTGCTGCCCGCCGACATTCTCGGCTCCGAAGTGCTGGAAGAAGGCGCGGACCGCTCGCGTTCGTTCCGCTTCATCAGGGGGCCGATCTTCACCCAGCTGCTGATGGCCGACGAAATCAACCGCGCCTCGCCGCGCACGCAATCGGCGCTGCTGCAGGCGATGCAGGAACACCATGTCAGCGTCGCCGGAAAGCGCCACGACCTGCCGCGGCCCTTCCATGTCCTGGCGACACAGAATCCGCTGGAGCAGGAAGGCACTTATCCGCTGCCTGAGGCGCAGCTCGACCGTTTCTTGATGCAGATCGACGTGCATTATCCCGACCGCGCCAGCGAGCGGCGCGTCCTGCTGGAAACGACCGGCGAGACGATGGCGCAGGCGAGCCAAGCGCTCGACGCCGAGGAGCTGATGGCGACGCAACGGTTGGTGCGGCGGCTTCCGATCGGGGAGAAGGTCGTCGACGCGATTCTCGATCTCGTTCGCGCCGCACGCCCCGACGAGGGCGATCCGGAGGTTGCCTCCCATGTCGCCTGGGGTCCAGGACCGCGCGCTGCGCAATCGCTGATGCTGGCGACGCGAGCCAGAGCGCTCGTCACCGGCCGCCTCGCGCCGTCGATTGACGACGTGGCGAAACTAGCCGCGCCCGTGCTGCGTCATCGTATGGCGCTCAATTTCGCCGCGCGCCGGGAAATGACCGTTTCCGACGTGATCCAAACGCTCGTGACGCGGATCGGGTGACGCGACTTGCTTGCGTCTCGTTCATCGCATTACTCGGCCCTGCGCCATGACCCAGAAGGCTGACGATGTTTGCTGACGTCACGACGCGCGCCTACGATCCTGCCCAGCGCAAGCCTGCTGAAGGCGCCGCGGCGGCCGATCTCGCGAGCCGAATGCCGAGGCTCGTGGCCCGCGCCCGCGAGATCGCGGCGAGCCTCGCCTATGGCGTTCACGGCCGCAAGCGCGCGGGCGTCGGCGAGACGTTCTGGCAATATCGGCCGTTCGCTTCAGGCGAGGCGGCGCACCGCATCGACTGGCGCCGCTCGGCGCGCGGCGATCAGCTCTATGTGCGCGAGCGTGAATGGGAGGCTGCGCACGACTACTTCCTATGGATGGATTGTTCGCCGTCCATGGCCTTCGGCTCCTCTCTCGCCGCCGATGACAAATTGTCCCGCGCGGTGACCCTTGGGCTCGCGCTCGCCGATGTGCTCGTTCGCGGTGGCGAGCGGGCGGCGGCGCTTGGCCTGACCGCCCCGGTCTCGGCCCGCGACGTTATCGACCGGCTCGCGCGCGCTCTGGCCGAGAACGCCATGAACGCGGCTCGCGACGATCTACCGCCGCAGGCGCCGATGCGCCCGCGCGCCCGGGTCGTGCTGATCTCCGACTTTCTCATCGAACCGGACGCGCTCGCGGCCCGTCTGCGGCGCTTCGCCGACGCCGGCGCCTCCGGCGCGATCCTGATGTTGACCGATCCCAGCGAAGAGACGCTGCCCTTCTCCGGCGAAACCACTTTTCTCGACACTGACGGCGGACCCGCCTTCTACGCGGGCGACGCGCGCAGCTTGCGCGCCGCCTATGCGCGGCGGTTCGAGGCGCATCGCGAGGCCGTGCGACGCGCCGCGCAACGCGTCGGCTTCATCTTCCTGCAGCATCGCACCGACAAGCCGGCCGCGGAAGCGGCGCTAGCGCTGGCGATGGGATTGCTAGGACCGGATGGCGAGGGGTTCGAGGAGCGGCGCTGATGTTTTCCTTCGCCGCGCCGCTGGCGCTGTTCGGACTTCTTGGCCTGCCGCTGATCTATTGGCTGTTGCGGGTGACGCCGCCACGCCCGCGCGAGATCGTCTTTCCGCCCACTAGGATTCTGCGCGAGCTGAAGCGCGACGAAGAAACCCCGGCGAAAACTCCCTGGTGGCTGACGGCGTTGCGGCTGGCGCTGTGCGCAGCCTTGATTTTCGCGATGGCGGGGCCGGTCTGGGCGCCGAGCGGCGTCGTCGCGTCCTCCGCGCCGACGCTGATCGTGATCGATGACGGCTGGCCGGCGGCGCCGACATGGGAACGACGAATTGAAGGCGCCGCGTCGATCATTGACTCAGCCGCGCGCGCCGGCGGTCCGGTCGCCGTCGCGCTCGCGTCCGAGACCGCCGCGCCTATTCCAGGCGACGGACGGCGCGCGCTGGAGAAGTTGCGCTCAGTGCGGCCCAAGCCGTTTTTGCCGCAACGCAAGGCGATCGGCGAACAGGTTGTGGTCTTCGCCCGCGCTCATCCAACAGCGCGAATCGTTTGGATCAGCGACGGCCTCGCGCAGGGCGACGCGGCGGATTTCGCGCGCGCGCTGAAGGAGTCCGGGACCAGCGGCGGCGTCAACATTTATGTCGAAGATCACGCGCCGCGGGCGCTCGCCGGTCCGAGCAACGACGCCGCTGCGCTCAGCGTCGACGTGCTACGCGCCGGCGCCGAGGAGTCGACCTTTGTCGATGCGCTGGACGCCAAAGGAAGGACGATCGGCCGCGCCGCCGGAGATTTCGGCGGCGCGCCGCGCATGCGGGCGAAAATCGAGCTGCCGGTCGAACTGCGCAACGAGGTGAGCCATCTGCGCGTCGAAGGCGAGAATTCCGCGGGCGCCGTCGCGCTTCTCGACGCGCGCTCGAAAGTGAAGCGCGTAGCCCTCGTCGGCGGCGAGAGCGCCGACGCGGCGCAGCCGCTGCTCTCGCCCCTCTACTATCTGGAGAAGGCGCTTGCGCCTTTCGCGCAGGTTAGAACGGCGCGTCCTGGCGTCGTCGATCCGGTGCAGGCGCTGCTCGCCGAACATCCCAATATCATGGGGCTCGCCGATGTCGGCCTGGCGCCCGGCGAGACCCTCGACGCCCTTTCGCGCTTCGTCGAAGAGGGCGGCACGCTGGTGCGCTTCGCCGGACCTCGGCTTGCCAACGCCGATGACGATCTCTTGCCGGTGCGCCTGCGCAGGAACGGCCGCGTGCTCGGCGGCGCGATGTCCTGGGAGGAGCCGAAGTCATTGGCCGAGTTCGAGGCTGCGAGTCCCTTTTTCGGGCTGCCCGCGTCAAAGGACGTCACGGTGCAGCGGCAGGTTCTCGCCGAGCCCGATCCCGGACTTGCGGGCAAGACCTGGGCGCGCCTTTCCGACGGCACGCCGCTGGTCACGGCGGAGCGGCGCGGCAAGGGGCTGATCGTGCTGTTTCATGTCAACGCCGATGCCAACTGGTCGAACCTGCCGATCTCGGGGCTTTTCGTCGAGATGCTGAAGCGAATTAGCGCCATGGCCGGGGAATCGGCGCCTTCCGGCGACGAACGCTCCGACGTTTTCACCGATCAGTCGGCTCTGGCGCCGATGCGCGTTCTTGATGGATTCGGCGCGCTTGGCGCGCCCGGTCCGACCGCGCAAAGCATTCCGCCGGACTTCCAAGGTCCAGCGAGCGCCGAACATCCGCCTGGCCTTTACGGCGCGGGAGAGGCGTTCGTCGCGGTGCAGACGTTGCGTCCTACGGACGAGATCACCGCCTTCGATTTCGCCGGCGCCGGGCTGAGCGCGAGCACGCTGCGATCGGGAGCGCAGCTCGATCTGCGCGGGCCGCTGTTCGTCTTCGCTTTGATTGCCTTTATCGCCGACGCGCTGATCGCCCTGGCGCTCGCCGGGAAGTTGCGTCTGCGGCCTTTCCGCGTCGCGACTGCCGCGCTGCTGGCGCTGGCGTTTGTGGCGCCGATGTTTGATGAAGCGCGCGCCGAGCCGACGCCAAAATCAGCAGCGAGTCAGCGCGACAAGGACGCCGCGCTGACGACGCGGCTCGCCTATGTGATCTCGGGCGACGCCCGCGTAGACGAAGTCTCGCGGCTGGGCCTTGAGGCGCTCACTCAGGCTCTGAATTCGCGCACCTCCTTCTCACCGGGCAATCCAGTCGGCGTCGATCCGGCGAAGGACGAACTCGCGTTTTATCCCATGCTCTACTGGCCGATCGTCGCCAGCGCGCCGCAGCCGTCCGCCAAGACGGCGGCGCGCATCGCGGCCTATATGAAACAGGGCGGCACGGTGGTCTTCGACACGCGCGACGCTCTCTCGCAACGCATCGGCGGCGCGCCGACGCCGGAGACGCAATGGTTGCGCGATCTCACGAAAGGCCTCGATATTCCGCCCTTGGAAGTCGCGCCTCGCGATCACGTCATCACCAAGACCTTTTACCTGCTCGATGGATTCGTCGGCCGCTACGCCAACGGCGAGACCTGGGTCGAGGCGTTGCCGCCGGAACCCAAAGATCATGCGGCGCGTCCGGTGCGCGCAACCGACAGCGTGTCGGCGCTCGTCATCACCTCCAACGACCTCGCGAGCGCCTGGGCGCATGACAATCGCGGCCAGCCGCTGTTTCCATTGACGCCCGGCGGCGCGCGCCAGCGCGAATTCGCGCTGAGAGGCGGCATCAATCTGGTGATGTATACGCTGACCGGAAACTATAAATCCGATCAGGTACATGTGCGCGATTTGCTGGAAAGGCTCGGGCAATGAGCGGCGCCGACGTTTTTCGAAACGTTTCAGTCACGTCATGGCCGGGCTTGACCCGGCCATCCACGCGCTGGCGGCGCGGCGTGGATGCCCGCGACAAGCGCGGGCATGACGGGGCGGCGTCAGGCGTGCGCGCATGAGCGACCTCGCGCTCGCCTTTTCGCCGCTCATTCCCTGGCCGGCGTTGATCGTCCTCGCAGTTCTCGGCGCCGGCGCGTTGGCGCTGATGGCGGCCAACCGCCAACGTGGCGCGGCGGTCCGCGCCTTCGCCTTCGCATTGCTGGTTGCGGCGCTCGCCGACCCGTCGCTGGTGCGCGAAAAGCGCGATCCGCAAAAAAGCGTCGTCGCCGTTGTTGTCGACAAGAGCGACAGTCAGAATTTCGGCGCGAGAAACGCGCAAACGGAGGAGGCGCGCAAGGCGCTCGACTCGGCGCTCGCCAAATTCGGCGACGTCGAAACGCGCGCGATCAGCGTCGCCAACGACGCTTCAGGCAATGACGGCACCAAGCTCTTCGGCGCGCTCGCCGAAGCTTTAAAGGATGTTCCGCCCGAGCGCGTCGGCGGCGCGATTCTACTCACCGACGGCGTCGTCCACGATATTCCCGCCAAAGCCGAGGCGCTCGGCTTCAAGGCGCCTTTGCATGCGCTCGTGACCGGGCATCAGGGCGAGCGCGACCGCCGAATCGAACTTGTCGAGGCGCCGCGTTTCGGCATCGTCGGCAAGGATCAGATCATCCGCGCCCGCGTCGTCGATCTTGGCGGCGACGGCGCGCGCATCCCGATCTAGGTGCGCCGCGACGGCGAGGCGCTGCCGCT
>NZ_JAKFWS010000061.1 GCF_021731785.1 Methylocystis sp. | reverse complement strand
AGGAGCATCCGCGCGCGTTCGACCCGGCTCGCCGGTTCTGTCCGCGAACGCGCAAGCCTCATTAACTCCGCCAGGTCGCTCTCCGTAAACGCCAACTCGATCACTCGACGTGGAGCCGCCATGATCAACCTATCTCGTTCAGCAAATCGCTGAACAAGTGTATAAACGCAGCAGTGCTCCGACGGAATCCACCGCATATGAGCGGATTCAAGGAATCTGAGCACTAGTCTGCCGCCGTCATCAACACGGCTCGCGACTTCGCGCGCAACAGACCCTTGAGGAGGGCGCTAAAGCCCCCGACAGCTCAGACATTTGGAGACAATCATGAGTATGACAAAAGCCGAAACCCGTTCCGCCGCCGCGGGCGCCGAACCAATCTTGGACACGAAGCCCCTTCTCATCGGCGTTGGCGCGCTGATGCTCTTCGTGGCGATCCTGCGTCTCTATGAACAAGTCTTCGCCTGGAGCGTTGGCCTCGTTCATTCTCGCCAGACTTTCAGCTCTATTGGATGGGCCTGCTGCAATTTGCGATTCTTGCGTCCTGCCTCGGCGCTGTCGGCATCGTCGGTTTTATGTGGCGCACGCGCGACCGAGATCTGGCGAGCCTGAGCCCTTCAGCCGAAATGCGCCGGCTGATTTATCTGGTCCAGTGGCTGGTTGTTTTTTCGCTCGCCCTGTTTTGGGGTCTGAGCTTCTTTTCGGAGCAGACGGCTGTCTGGCACATGACCGCCGTGCGCGATACGGATTTCACGCCGAGCAATATCATCACCTTCTATATTGCATATCCGCTTTTTGCAGTCATCGGGCTGGGCGCGTTCTTCTATGCGAAGACGCGCCTGCCCATTTTCGCAAAGGGCTATTCTCTCGCCTTCGTGGTGCTCGTCGTCGGCGTCTTCATGACCATCCCTAATGTGGGATTCAATGAATGGGGCCATACATTTTGGTCGATGGATGAAGGCTTTGCAGGTCCGCTGCATTGGGGCTTCGTCTTTTTCGGCTGGATGTCGCTTGCAGTCTTTGGCGTCGTGCTGCTGATCCTGGGCCGTCTTCGCGAACTCCTCGGCGCCGATGCGCTAGCGCAGTTGTACAAGCGCTAATTTTGCGCTGCGCATCAGCCGCATAATCTCGCGACCGGCGCCGTCTATTCGTAGCGGCGCCGGTCACGGTTCCTGACTGGCGATCTCGGAGAATTCGCTAAGCCGCGAGGTCGGCGACCACCGCATCGAGCACCGGGAAGCCTTCCGAACTGACGCGCAGCCGGTTCTCGCGAGTAAATTCGACGAGCCCGTCGCCGATGAGTTCGCTGATCCGCGACTGCGACAGGCGTTTGCCGGTCAGCAGGAAATAGCGCTGGGGATCGACGCCTTCGCGCAGCCGAAGCCCCATCAGCAGGAATTCGTCGCCTTCCTGCTCGGACGAGAGCAACTCGTCGTCGATGAGGCCGTGCCCTTCGGTCTCGACGCAGGTGAGCCACATCTCGGGATGCCGCTCGGCGGCCTGGGCGCGCCGTCCGCGCGGCGTGACCACCCGCCCATGCGCGCCGGGACCGACCCCGACATATTCGCCATAGCGCCAATAGACCAGATTGTGCCGGCACTCGGCGCCGGGCCGCGCGTGGTTGGAGACTTCGTAAGCGGGCAGGCCGGCGCGGGCGGTGACCTCTTGCGTCACGTCCCAGAGCGCGCGCTGAACGTCGGCGCCCGGCAACGTCATCTTGCCGGCGTTGACCATGCGCTCGAACATCGTGTCCGGCTCGATCGTCAACTGATAGAGCGAGACATGGTCGGGCGCGCGCGCGAGCGCCAGCTCCAGTTCCTTTCGCCAGGCGGCGGGGGTCTGGCCGGAACGGCCGTAGATCAGATCGAAAGATGTGCGCTCGAAGACCGAATTGGCGACGTCGAGCGCCATCAGGGCTTCGGCGACCGAATGCTGGCGGCCGAGTGCGCGAAGGTCGATATCGTTTAGGGCTTGCACGCCGAGCGAGACACGGTTGACGCCGGCGGCCTTGAAGCCCTTAAAGCGCGAGGCCTCGACGCTTGTCGGATTGGCCTCGAGCGTGATCTCGCAGTCCTTGGCGAGGCTCCAATGGCTCGAAATCTGGGAGAGGATCGCCTGGGCCGTTGACGGCGACATCAGCGAGGGCGTGCCGCCGCCAAAGAAAATCGAGCGGACTTCGCGCCCGCGCGTCAGTGCGGCGCGATGCGCAAGCTCTGCGCTGAAGGCCTCGACGAAGCGGTCCTCGTCGACGTCGCCGCGCCGGACGTGGCTGTTGAAATCGCAATAAGGGCATTTCGACAGGCAGAACGGCCAGTGGACATAAACCCCAAAGCCCGGGTCGAAAGCGTTGCGAATCGGTGTCGCCATGGCCCTTTATCGCACGGAACGGCGGGAAGGGCACGGCGGACGAGCCCGGCCATCGGTTGAAGGCTGGGCGTTGCGCATCCCTCGCCTTTACGGGGAGGGTGGCTCCGCGAAGCGGGGTCGGGTGGGGTCATATCGTGAAGCGACCCCCACCCGGCGGTCCCGACGCCAAGTTTACGCAGGCTGCGCAAACTTGCCTGCGACCGCCGACCTCCCCACAAGGGGAAGGTATCTCGCGCCAAACACTGGATCGAGGGAGATCTGCTTGATGGCTTTTTGGGAGGTTTGGCGATTCTGGTGGAGAAAGCCGGAGGCTCAACAGCCCGACCCGGCGGCGTTGGCAATCGCGGAAGCGATCTCCCGCAACCTTGCGGCCCTCGGCCTGTTCGTCGATTCGCGACAATACGGCCGCGGGTTCTTTGAAATCAAAGCCTCGACCTCGCCAAAACTCATCACCACGCCCGACGGGACCGAGGCGTCCGGAATCGCGCTGCTGCTCGCCGGCGCCTATGAGCCGCCATCGCTCGTTTTCGAACAGATCAATTCTCTGCAGCGCGGCCTGGGGCGCGCCATGGTCGAGGCTGTCCTCGACGGGGCGAAGGCGCGGCCGGACGCGTTCCGACGGCTCAGGGTCAATGATCTTTCGCCGCGCTTGCCGGACGGACGGCGATGGTGGGAGCATGTCGCCGCGGCGCATCCGGAGTTCGATTGGGTCATTACGCATGAAGAGCCGTTCAACAGCGCGAGATGAGCCACGGACATTCGGCGCATTGTCCGTTCTGCGCCGCTGGCTCGGTTTCTTTCGGCGCGTACAGCAAGGCGCCGTTGCGCCAAAGGCGGGGACTGGCGACGATGAGACCTCTGCGAAATTTAAGAAGAAGCAGCAAAAGCTCGCAGCGCTCTGCCGCGAATTCGGCTATGACGTCGGCAAGGTGACGCTCAGCCCGCAGACGCGGGCTTTCGACTATCTCGGCCAGAGCTTCACTTCGGAGGGACAGTCCTTTCCCGACGGCCGCATTGAAATCTATTGCGACCCGAACATGAGCGACGCCCGACTTGGATGCTGTCTCGCGCATGAACTGCAGCACGTGCGCTATTTCGCGGTGCGCGACGCCTATCGCGCAGAAAGGGCGGACGGCCCTCTGCACCGGCGATTCGCCAAATATGCCCCGGAACTGCTCGCGGCGCTGCGCGGCGTCTCGAATTATTCAAATGAACATTGGGACGCCTGGAAAGGCGATGCGCCGCCCAAGCTTTTTGCTTCGGAGTTGGAAACGGGCGAAAGCGAGCCGATTAACGAGACGATCGCGGAGGTCGCCAAAGCGGTCTACAATTGGGGACCGGACGTGCGCATCAATTCTCTTTGGAAAGAGCTGCACGACACGATCAACGAGGAATATGCGGCGCTTCAACAATAGCGCGACGCTCGTTTAGGACGTGCGTTCCCGCGCCAGCAGTTCGCGCTTGCGCGCGACGCCCCAGTAATAGCCGGAAAGGGCGCCGTCGCTACGCACGACGCGATGGCAGGGAACCGCGACCGAAACCGGATTTGCGGCGCAGGCGCCCGCGACCGCGCGCGTCGCTTTCGGCGCGCCGATGCGCCGTGCGATTTCGGCGTAGCTTGCCGTCTCTCCCGCCGGAATCTCGCGCAACGCGGCCCACACGCGCTGCTGAAAGGCCGTGCCGCGCATGTCGAGCGGCAGATCAAAGGGCGATTGAGGCCGCTCGACCATCCCCACCGCCGCGGCGACATAGCGCTCGAACGCCTCGTCGCCGCCGATGAGCGTCGCTTGCGGAAATCGACGTTGCAGATCGCGCAGCAGTTCTTCGGGGTCGTCGCCGAGCGAAATGGCGCAAACGCCTTTTGCGCTCGCGGCGACGAGCACTGCGCCGAGAGACGATTGGCCGATGGCGAAGCGGATCGTTTCGCGCGGCGCCCCGGCGCGATAGGCGCTTGCCGACATGCCCAATGTTTCCTTGGCCGTCGCGTAAAAGCGCGCGCTCGAATTATAGCCAGAATCGTAGATCGCCTCGGTCACTGTCTGAACTTTCATGAGTTTGTCGTGCAAGCGCGCGCGCCGATGCGCCTGAGCATAGGCCTTGGGCGTGACGCCGGCGATGCGCGAAAACAGTCGATGGAAGTGATATGGGCTAAGCCCCGCGGCGCGCGCCAGCTGCCCAAGCGTCAGCGGGACCTCGGCGCCTTCGATCATTCGGCAGGCGCAGGCGACTTTGTCCGCGTCCCGTTCCTGCTGCGACGGCGCATTAGGCCGGCAGCGACGGCACGGACGAAACCCTTGCGCCTCGGCTTCCGCCGGTGTCGCGCAGAAGCGGACATTGGCGCGTTTCGCCGGCCGAGACGGGCAGGACGGGCGGCAATACACGCCGGTCGTCTCGACGCAATAATAGAAATCGCCGTCCTGGCGCGAATCGCGCGCGACAACCGCCGCCCAGCGCGCGTCGTCGAGTTCGAGCGAATGTGCCTCGGTCATGTTCCTGGTCCTCTTCGCGCATCATCCCCTTATCGACGATCGCCGCAATGCGTTTCTTGCTGTCCAATCCAAGACAGGCTGACACGCTTCTCAAGCGATCCTATGCTAGGCGTCTGAAGTATCGATTGGACGCGACATGCCGGGACGCAACGCCGCCTTCACGCGCCGAGCGGCAATCGCCGGCGCGAGCGCAAGCCTTGCCTGCTTGCGCGCGCGAGCGGCGACGACTTCGACCCTGCTCGTCACCCATCCCGCGGCGCTCGCGCATGACATGGGTCCAGCCCATGTCGAAGGGTCGGAGCGTCTCCGCGCCGTTCTGCGCGCGCTTGACGACGCGCGCTTTGCGGGTCTCTTGCGCGCCGAAGCGCCTTTAGCGTCGCAAGAGGCGCTGCTGCGGGCGCACAGTTCCGAACATTTGTCGCGTCTCGCGACGGCGGCGCCAGCGAACGGATATGTACGCATTGGCCCAGACGTCGCCATGAACGGCGCCACCCAAGAGGCCGCTTCGCGCGCGGCCGGCGGGGCGATCGCGGCCGTCGACGCGGTCATGGGCGGCCACGCCAAAAACGCTTTCGTCGCTATGCGGCCGCCGGGACATCATGCGACGCGCCATACGCCGATGGGATTTTGCTTCTTCAACAATGCCGCTATTGCCGCCCTGCATGCGCGCGCGGCTCATGGCGCGTCGCGGGTCGCGATCGTCGATTTCGACGTGCATCATGGCAATGGCGTGCAGGAAATCTTCTGGAGCGATCCAAGCGCGCTTTACGCATCGACGCATCAGATGCCGTTCTATCCTGGCACGGGTGCGATAAGCGAAACCGGCTCCTATGACAATATCGTCAACGCGCCGCTCGCCAAGGGCGACGGCGGCGCGCAATTTCGCGAAGCGCTTGTGTCTCGGATTCTGCCGCGCCTCAACGATTTTTCGCCCGATATCGTCATTCTCTGCGCCGGCTTCGACGCCCATCTGCATGATCCGCTCGGCGGATTGCGGCTGATTGCCGACGATTTCAGGGACGTCACGCTGCGGGTGTTGGAGATCGCGGCGCGACGCTGCAAGGGTCGCGTCGTCTCGCTGCTCGAAGGCGGTTATCGCCCGGAAGATCTTGCGCGCAGCGTCGCAGCGCATGTCGGCGCATTGATGGAAGCGTGATCAGGCCGCTTCAGTTCGTCATTGGGAGGAATGCAGCGACGAAGCAATCCAGCAATCGCCGCGCGCCTTTTGGATTGCTTCGCCTCCGGCTCGCAATGACGAACGTCTCACCCAAGCCGCGCCGCGAGCTTGCTCCATAAGGCGTTCTCCGCCCGAAAGACATAGTCGAGCCCGGCGCTGGTGACGCTTGTGGCGCCTTGAGCGATCAGCCAATCGGCGAGCGCGGCGACCTTGGTCGCCGGACAGGAGAAACTCGCCGAGCGGCTGTCCTTAATACGTAATTCTGCGCCGAAGTTCGCTTCAGCCTCTCTTTGGATTTGTTCGCTCAGAGCGGGCAGACTGGCACGCACTTCGCGCGTCGTGCGCGCTTCCTCTTCCGCGGCGATGCGCGAAAGAATGATGCGCGCCGCTTCACGCGCGGTCCGGCTCCAAGGCGCCGTCAGCGAGGCGACGAGATTGGCTTGCGAGCGCAAAATCACGCCGTCCTCGATCACCTTCAGCGCATTCGCCGCGAGCGTCGCGCCGGTGGTCGTGATATCGACGATGAGATCAGCGGAGCCAGCGGCGGGCGCGCCTTCGGTCGCGCCGGAGCTCTCGACGATCCGATAGTCGGAGACGCCGTGCGCGGCGAAGAAGCGCCGGGTCGTGTTCACATATTTAGTCGCGACCCGCAGTCCGCGACCGTGGCGTGCGCGAAATCCGTCGGCGACATCTGCGAGATCGCTCATGGAGCGCACGTCGATCCAGGCTTGCGGAACCGCGACGACGACATTGGCGGCGCCAAAGCCGAGCGGGGCGAGAAGCTCCACCGTTATTTCTGCGTCGGCGATTTCCTCGCGAACTAAGTCTTCGCCGGTCACGCCGAGATGCGCTTCGCCCAAGGCCAGCCGACGCGTGATCTCGGAAGCGGAGAGATAGGCGACTTCCGCGCCTTCGACTCCGGCGACCGCGCCGCGATAATCCCGCGCGCCACGTCCTTGCGTCAGCTCCAACCCGGCGCGCGCGAAGAAGGCCGCGGCGTTCTCTTGCAGCCGGCCTTTTGAAGGGGAGGCGACGATGAGTTTTTGTGCCGGCGACATCATGCTTCTCCCGCGCCGGGCGAAAGACGGTCGATCCAGATGGCGGCGCCGACGGCCGGTGTGTCCGAAGCTGCGCCGAGCGTTTTGAGCAGGCGGTCGTAGCGTCCGCCCCCGATCACCGGTTCGCCGTCGTCGCTGTGGCGCGCCTCGAACACGAAGCCGGTGTAATAGTCGAGATGGCGCGCAAAGCTCGCCGAGAAGCGCATCGCATTGACCGCGAGGCCGCGCGCCGCGATAGCGTCGGCGCGCGTGTCGAAAGCGTCGAGCGCGGCGGAGAGGTCCAGCCGCGCTGCTTCGGCCAGCTTCCGCATGGCCGCGGACGCCGATTTGGGCGCGCCTTCAACTGCAAAAAAAGCTTCGGCGAGCGCGCGCGTCTCTTCGGAAACGCCGGCGCCGTCGGCGAGCGTCGCCTGGTCGAGAAAGCGCTCGGCGATTTCAGCTGCGCTCCGCCCGCCGACGGCAACGATGCCCGCAATCGAGAGCAGATCCTCGACGAGCCGACGCGCGTCGGCCGGGTCTGCTTTCGTCAGCGCCGCGAGAACGCCGGACTGTTCCGACCCGCCGTTGCGCCTCGGCGCGGCAAAAATATCGGCGATCCGTTGGCCGCGGGCATGGCCGGCGGCGAGACGCCGACGCCAGACGGGCGGCATGTCGAGCCTTTCGAGAAAGGCGGCGACGAGCCCCGCGTCGCCGATGTGGACGTTGAGCGCCGTCGCGCCCGCAGCGGCGGCGGCTTCCAGCGCAGCGACGAGAATCTCGGCGTCCGCGGCTTCGCGGTCCTGGCGGCCGAAGCTCTCGAGTCCCGCCTGAAGGAACTCGCCATGGCCGGTCGCGCCACGCTCAGGCGCGCGGAAGACCGCGCCCCCATAAGCATATGCGGCTGGCTGGCCCGCCATGGGGGAGCCCAGATAATCGAGGCAGACCGGGATTGTATATTCGGGCCGCAGGCAGAATTCCGCGCCTGAGCCGTCGCTCGTCAGATAAAGCCGGCCGCGGAAATCTTCTCCGGAGCGATCCAGAAAGACATGCGCTGGCTGCAGGAGTCGAGGCTCGCAGCGCGCGAAACCTTCCCGCGCGAAATGCGCAAGGATGGCCGCCAGGCGTGAGGCGTCGCGTTCTGCTGAGGTGGGGGTGACGGCGTTCAAGCGCAAATCCCTCGAAATTTGCGCTCTCTTTAGCAAGTGCGCCGCGCCAGCGACACCCCTGCTCCGGGCGAAAGGTGAACGTCCCAAAGCAAAGGCCGTGGTCCAGGCGGCTTCTCCTATTTCGCCGTCCCGGCCCCCAACGCGCCGCTTCGGCATGACTTCCGGTTTGTTGCCGGCTCCGCCGCAGCCCTGCGGACGATGCGATGCTATGTCTTGCATCCCAAGGCCTCGTCTGCCACATAGGGGCCGGGAGGTTGGCGGTGGACGCTTCACTCGCCAACCGGGTCAGGTCCGGAAGGAAGCAGCCCTAACGAGCTTGGGCGGGTCTTCGTTCAGCCTCCCACCTCTTTCGGCGAGCAACGGATGGCGTGGCGCAACAATCGCGCTGTTCGTCGCTCGTCTGTCGCCGGATGGATGCAGATGGACCACGAGCACGATCCGCCGAGGCCATCGCTGGCGCCCGACGATGGGCCTTCGCTTTTTGGCGCCGAACAGGCGCCGCCTTCGGCCTATCGCGTGCTCGCGCGCAAATACCGACCGACCACCTTCGTGGACCTCATCGGCCAGGAGCCGATGGTGCGCACACTTGAAAACGCGTTCGATCTCAACCGAATTCATCAGGCCTATCTGCTCACCGGCGTTCGCGGCGTCGGCAAGACCACGACCGCGCGCATCCTCGCGCGCGCCTTCAACTACGAGCTGCCGGCGCGAGACGGCCAGCCCGCGATCAATCAGCCGACAATCCATATGGAGGAGCTTGGCGTTCACTGCCAAGCGATCATCGACTCGCGTCATGTCGACGTGCTGGAGATGGACGCCGCCTCGCACACCGGCATCGACGACATCCGCGAGATCATCGACAACGCCCGGTACCGTCCGGTGATGGCGCGCACTAAGGTCTACATCATCGACGAAGTGCATATGCTCTCAAAGGCCGCCTTCAACGGTCTCTTAAAGACCCTCGAAGAGCCGCCGGAGCACGTGAAGTTCATTTTCGCGACGACGGAAATCGACAAGGTGCCAGTGACGGTGCGCTCGCGCTGCCAGCGCTTCGATCTGCGCCGCATCGACGCCGGACTACTTGCCGATCATCTGCTCGGCGTTTGCAAAGCCGAGGGCGTCGCCATCGCGCCGGAAGCGCTCGCGATGATCGCCCGCGCGGCGGAGGGCTCGGCGCGCGATGCGCTGTCGTTGCTCGATCAGGCGATCGCTTATGGGGCGGCGCATTCCGCGGGCGGCGCGATCGTCGCCGAGGATCTGCGTCTGATGCTCGGCGTGGCCGACAAGGCGCGGGTCATCGACCTGTTCGACGCGGCGATGTCGGGCGACATCTCTACGGCGATCGGCATTCTCGAAGATCAGTATAATGGCGGCGCCGATCCGGCGCAGGTGCTGCTCGAACTCGCAGAATTCACGCATCTCGCGACGCGCTTTAAGCTTGCGCCGGAGACCGCGCATTCCGCCGCGCTGACGCCCGAAGAAAAACGCCGCGGCGAAGACGCCGCCGCGTGCCTTTCCGTGCCGGCGCTGACCCGCGCCTGGCAAATCTTGATGAAGGGCGTCGAGGAATTGCGTGGCTCGCAGCGGCCGCTGGCGGCCGCCGACATGGTGCTCGTGCGGCTCGCCTACGCCGCCGACATGCCGACGCCGGCGGAGGCGCTGCGGCGTCTGGGTTTTGGCGAAAGCGCTCCTGGCGCCGTTGAAGCATCCATTTCGCCACAAGGCGCAAGGCCGGCGGGAGCCAGCGGTTCGCCGACGCGCGGCGGTTCACAACTCGCGGCGGCGCCGCGTCCCGCAACGCCTCAGCCGTCTGCAGCCCCAGTTCCGGGAGTGGTCATCGAGAGCTTCGACGCGCTTGTCGCGCTTGCCGCGCAGAAGCGCGACATGCGCCTCAAGATCGGGCTCGAATCCGAAGTGCGGCTAGTGCGATTTGAGCCCGGGCGGATCGAATTTGAGCTCGCGCCCGGCGGCGCGCGCGAACTGGCTTCGACTTTGATGCAGAAGCTTCAGGCTTGGACCGGCGAGCGATGGATGGTGTCGATCGTCGCCTCGGGCGGCGCGCCGACTCTCAAGGAGCAGCGCGAAGCGGAAGAGCGCAGGCGCCGCTCCTCTCTCGAATCCGATCCGCTGGTGGCGAGCGTGCTCGCGCGTTTTCCGGGCGCGCAGATCGTCGCCGTGCGGGGCAGGGACGAGGGCGCGGCGTCCGCCGAAACGCTTTATGATGACGCGTCGCCAATCGAGGAAGACGACGGAGAAGCGCAATGATGGACTTCATGGGCCTGATGAAGCAGGCGCAGCAGATGCAGGCCAAGATGGCCGAAGCGCAATTGGAGCTCGAACAGACCGTCGTTGAAGGCGAGGCGGGCGGTGGGTTGGTGAAAGTTGTGCTGACCGCCAAGGGCTCGATGAGGAGCGTCTCCATCGACTCGAGTCTGTTGAAGCCGGAAGAGAAGCAAATTCTCGAAGATTTGATCCTCACGGCGCATATGCAGGCGCGGGCCAAAGCCGAGGACGCGATGGCCGAGAAGATGAAGGCGCTGACCGGCGGCCTGCCGCTGCCGCCGGGAATGAAGCTGCCATTTTGAGATGGCTTCGACGTCGCCGCCGTGTCTTGCGTCATCGCCGGCCTCGAGCCGGCCATCCACGTAATGACGCCGTCCAAAGATTGCTTTTATACGTAGCGCTCCGGCGTTCACGCCCGCGACAAGCGTGGGCATGACGCGAAACCTCATGAGGCGTTTGATCCGGCCATGGCTGAAAAAGTCGCCGGCCCCGAAATCGAAAAGCTCGTGCAGCTGCTCGCGAAGTTGCCGGGACTCGGTCCGCGCTCGGCGCGGCGCGCGGTCTTGCATCTCATCCGCAAACGCGAAGAACTGCTCGCGCCGCTCGCCGAGGCGATGCGCGTCGCGCATGAGCGCATCGTCGCCTGCTCGGTGTGCGGCAATATTGATACCAGCGATCCGTGCACGATCTGTCGCGACGCGCGCCGCGACGGGACGATCCTGCTTGTCGTCGAGACGGTCGCCGACCTCTGGGCGTTGGAGCGGGCAGGCCTGCTCAACGCGCGCTATCACGTGCTCGGCGGCGTGTTGTCGCCGCTAGACGGCGTCGGCCCGGACGATCTCGCCATTGCGAGCCTCGTTGCGCGCGTGCGCGGAGAGGGGACTGGCGAAGTCGTGCTTGCGGTCAACGCAACGGTCGATGGACAGACGACCGCGCACTACATCGCCGACGCGCTGTCGTCGTCAGGCGTGAAGGTGACGCGGCTCGCCCATGGCGTGCCGGTCGGCGGCGAACTCGATTATCTCGATGAAGGCACGCTTGCGGCGGCGCTGGAGCGGCGGACAGCGTTTTAGCGAGGCGAGAAATATTCCGGCGTCATCACTTCGCGGCGATTTTCGATTGGATGATCTTGTCCCAGTCCTCGACGCCGATCTCGCCGCTGTATTTGTCGCCATTGACGAAGAATGTCGGCGTAGAGTTGACGCCGAATTTCTCGGCGGCGCGATTTCGCACCTTGTTCACATTTTCGTAAAGCGCTTGATCCTTCAACACCGCTTCGAACTTTTCCTGGCCGAGCCCAGTCTGTTTCAACACATTTGCCAGTCCGTCGAGCGGCTTATCTGAAAAGGCCCAGTTCTTCTGCTGCGAGAAGAGGAGATCGACAGCCGCATCGCGCTTGTCGCCGAGTTCGCGCGCCAGCATGAAAGCCGCCGTCGCCAGCGGATCGAGCGGGAACTCGCGCAGGATGAATTTTGCCTTGCCGGTATCGATATAATTCTTTTTCAGCTCGGGATAGACGTCGTGATGGAACGCAGCGCAATGGCTGCAAGTCATCGACGCATATTCGACGATCGTCACCGGAGCGCTCGCCGCGCCCTCCACCACGTCGGGGAGGGCGTTCGGCGCCATCAGCTCGTCGACCGAAACCTTGCCGGAAGGCGACTTGTCGGCATAGGCGGGCGCAGCGGCGCAGAGCGCGCAGGCGGCGGCCACAAGAAAACGGCGACGGGGCATAAAGGCAAGGGGCATGTGCGGTCCATAACGGTTGCGACGCGGAAGACCATAACGTCTTCGGTAATTGTGGCAAATCAAATCTGGCCCGGACGAGAAGCCGCGGACAGGACTCTACAGTCCGTGTTTCGGCTGAATGAACCAGTAGAGCACGCCGAGAAATGCGAGAACGACGCCGAACCAGAAAACGACGTCGCCGATTTGCAGGTCCTTCATGGTGTAGCTGAGAACGCTGACCAACAGGCCGCCGATCGCTATCCAGAGTGGACGCTGACTGCGTTCTTTCTTTTGCGGCGGCTTCTTTGACAGCCCGGACAAGCGCCTCTCCCTTGTCGTTTCCCCTGCCGTTCCGACCGTCTTATTTTGTTGGCTGCGCGAGCGGTGACGGCTTCTTGCGCTTAGACTTTCCGATCGCGCTTCCCCAGTCAAGAATTGCGAACAAAAAAACAGCCGCTCGGAGCGGCTGCTTTCGCGAAATTCCTGCGCGCCGAGGTTACCGCGAATAGAATTCGATGACGAGGTTCGGCTCCATTTGCACCGGATAGGGCACTTCTGTCGCGTGCGGCACCCGAACGAGCTTCGCGATCATCTTGGAATGGTCGACATCGTAGAATTCCGGCGTGTCGCGTTCGGCGAGCTGAACCGACTCAAGAACGGTCACAGCCTGCTTCGAGGCCTCTTTCACCTCGATCACGTCTCCGACCTTCACCTGATAGGACGGAATGTTGACGCGCTTGCCGTTGACGCGGATATGGCCGTGATTGACGAACTGGCGCGCAGCGAAAACCGTCGGAACAAACTTCGCGCGATAGACAATGGCGTCGAGTCGCCGCTCCAGAAGGCCGATCAGATTGTCGCCCGAGTCGCCCTTCATGCGGATCGCCTCTGCATAATATTTGCGGAATTGCTTTTCCGAGATGTTTCCGTAATAGCCCTTGAGCTTCTGCTTGGCTTTGAGCTGCGTGCCATAGTCCGAGAGCTTGCCCTTGCGGCGCTGACCATGCTGCCCGGGGCCGTATTCGCGGCGGTTGACCGGGCTCTTCGGCCGGCCCCAGATATTCTGGCCTAGGCGGCGGTCCAGCTTATGTTTTGCTTCTGAGCGTTTCGTCACTTTTCGTCCTCTTTTGCTCGCGTTAGGGCGAGAGAGGCGACAAGACGAAAATCGCCCGGAGCCTTGCGCTCTGGGCGTCATCTCGAACCGCGTCTCTCGCCGCCCCGGCGCCGCTGGGGCATCAAGAACGCGCCCTCCTCTGCCGTCGACCGGCCGACAGGCGTTTGCTGCAAACGCCACGGGTGCTTGCTTGGCGCGAAGGGTCCGCGTCAAGCTCGTGGGGAGCTAAAGGAAAGCGCTCCGCAAGTCAAGATTCCTTCGAAATGGTTGAACTTACGGCCAAGGGAAAGAAAAACCGTCGTCGTAAGGGACGATCATGTCGGCGTTGTAGGGCGGCCGCTGCGGAAGCGTTTCCTGCATATACCAGCTACGCTGGTTGCGCTCGATGGGATCGTTATTGAGGTAGGTCTGCTGGACCATGTAGCGATTGGTGCTGCCGACCGGCGCCTGGGTTCCTGGATCGAGCCAGCTGCGGCGCTGGATATCGATGGGGCCCCGAGCGCAACAAGGGTCGTCCGAAGAAACGCGATAGCGCGACTTGGCGAGCGCGGCGCCCGCTGCAAACAACGCCAGACATGCGAGCCCGGCCGACAGCACTTCAATTTTGCGCATCACGATCCCCTTTTGGACTGAACGCCAGGGATCATAATAGCGGATCGTTTCGCAAAAGCGAATTGGCGCCGCCATTTCCCGCCATTAATTCGCCTTCAGGGTGAATGCTTCGGCTCGAAGCGCTTAGCGCGCGAGTTGGGGGCCTTCTTGCGTTGTCCTGGAATGGGCGCGATGCGCGGCTTTCTTTTTGGCTGGAATCGTCGCGGTCAGGTCATCGCGCGAGAAATTGTCGCAACCGATGGAACGGGACGCCGCCGCCTGTGCGAAGAAATCATTCAATCCGGGCATGTCCGGACTCGCCGTATAGTTGATGCGGTCGAGCAGGCAGCCGAGCGCGACGCGGTCAATCGGTCTTCCCGCCGGGCCGCATGCGAGTCCGGCGATTTCGAGCGCAAGCGTCCCATTGACGTATCGCGTGGCGAGACAGCTGCGTTCGCTCGCGCCGACGCCTTCGGACGCAGGTTGCGACAATCGTATTTCGGCCGTCTCGAATGAACCCAATCGGACGAGGAGCGGGCTCGGCCGACCGATCTTTGCGACATTAAGTCCCTCCTGCGCGGCGTGTCGCGTCATGTCTAGGAAGAAATCGGACGTCTTTTCACCATCGGTAATATCCTGATGAATGTCGACGCGCATGAATGGCGCGCCTGCCGCGAACTGCCCGATTGAAATCGTGTCGATGCGGCCAGCGCCCTTCTCTCCGTCGCGCGCAGCGATCGTCTTTTTCTCCCTGGCAAATTGGGGCGCTGCGATATCGAATGTGCTGAAGGGTTTCGCCATCAGCGCCGAAGCCTCGATTGCGTCAACGGAGATCTTGGCGGTGATCTTGCCCGGCGCGTGCGTGACGCGCGGCGGCGCAATTTTCGGCGCGCTCTTCGGTTCAGCAGTCCTGGGTTCGCGTGGAAGAAAGATGAGTGCCGCGAGGAGAATCAGCGTCGCGCTGACGCCCATTCCGATCGCCGCGCGCGCGCCCGCCGGCCGTGCGCGTAGCGGGCGCGCGTAGTGCCTGTCGCTCGGGTCGAATTCGGCAACGCTCATGGGGCGCGACTCCGGCGGCCTGCAGCGCCGCATATGGAAAAACGCGCCGAGTTTGCGTCGTCGCCTCGGAAGTTGGGGTTAACGGCGCAGCCTGAATTGAGTTTTGGTGAATAAAGGATTGACGCGGCGAAGCCGCGCCGCGTCTCTCCTTATGGATTCATCCGCGCTGGTGCCCCATCCCGCTTTGCTACGCAACGCGATTCTCCTTCGAAAGGGGAGGGTGGAGTCGCGCAGCGCCAAATTTCCCATCGTCTTTCGACGCGGGTGAGCAAGGGCGGTCCGGGACGCCTCGGCCCCGTTACTCGGCCGAGTGCGTGAAAAGCAGAATATAGGTCGGGGTCATTGAGACGATCCCGGACACGGTCTTTTTCCGCGACGCACCTTTTCCGACAGCCGCTACGCCCCCGGATGGCGGACGCCGTTCTGCCGGACACGGCGCCAGACGGCGCCGCTTCTTTCCCCTATCGCTTGTGCGCGATAGGGGCGCGTCGCAAGGGCCTCCTATGCGCCGCCTCGTGCCGCGGGACGTTTCCCGTTTCGGTAGTCGTTCCCAGCGTGCGGCCCTAACTTCTCCAGCCCAGCCATTTCGCGCATGAGCAACTCATGCGCCCGCCACGCATCTGGCGGCGGCCCGGCCAGCGGCGCGAGACCCGACGCAAGGTCGCGGATCGTCGCCTTGCGCTTAACCATCCCCGCCAGCGTCGCCGATCCGTGACGACGCCCCTTGCAGTTGGCGAGGCGGGGCGAGTATGGGCGAGGTTTTGGGGGTGGGGATAAGTTTTGTAAGGCGCGACTTCGGCCTCCCTTCAAGAGGAGCGTGGCGCGCGCAAAAAAAAGCCCGCGCCGTTCGGCGCGGGCTGGTATTTGACGACCGGGGAATTCTACTCCTCGGAATTCTTGCCCTTCTTTGGCGTCTCTTCGCGGGCTTTCAGCGCCGCGCCGAGGATGTCGCCCAACGAAGCGCCCGAGTCGGCCGAACCGTATTGCGCGATCGCCTCTTTTTCCTCGGCGACTTCCAGCGCCTTGATCGAGACCGAGACCTTGCGCGCCTTGCGATCGAAAAGCGTTACGCGGGCGTCGACCTTTTCGCCGACGGCGAACCGTTCGGGGCGCTGATCGGCGCGGTCGCGGGCAAGCTCGCTGCGCTTGATGAAGGTCGTGAGATCGGTGCCGGAAATCTTTACGTCGATGCCGGAGTCCTTCACCTCGATCACTTCGCAAGTGACGACGACGCCCTTCTTCAGCTCGCCGCCTTCTTCGGCGCTCACGGAAGCGAAGGGATCGCCGGCAAGTTGCTTGACGCCGAGCGAGATGCGCTCCTTCTCAACGTCGACGTCGAGGACCTGGGCGTTGATCACGTCGCCCTTCTTATAATCCTCAATCACCTGCTCCCCGGGGCGGTTCCAGTCGAGATCGGAGAGATGGACCATGCCGTCCACATCGCCATCAAGTCCGATGAACAGGCCGAACTCGGTCTTGTTCTTGACCTCGCCGGAGACGCTCGAACCGACCGGATGCTTTTCGGCGAAAGCCTCCCATGGGTTCTGCAGGCACTGCTTGAGGCCGAGCGAAATACGGCGCTTGACCGGATCGACTTCGAGAACCTGCACGTCGACTTCCTGGCTCGTCGAGACGATCTTGCCGGGATGGACGTTTTTCTTCGTCCAGCTCATTTCCGAGACATGGACGAGGCCTTCGATGCCGGGCTCCAGTTCGACGAAAGCGCCGTAGTCGGTGATGTTGGTCACGCGGCCGTGGAACCTGGCGCCGATCGGATATTTCGCCTCGATGCCCTGCCACGGATCCTCGAGCAGCTGCTTCATGCCGAGCGAGATGCGGTGCGTCTCGTGATTGATCTTGATGATCTTCACTTTGACGGTCTGACCGATGGTCAGCACCTCGGACGGGTGATTGACGCGCCGCCAGGCGATGTCGGTGACATGCAGCAGGCCGTCAATGCCGCCGAGATCGACGAAGGCGCCATAGTCGGTGATGTTCTTCACGACGCCGTCGATCACCTGTCCCTCTTCGAGGTTGGCGACGATCTCGTGGCGCTGCTCGGCGCGGCTCTCTTCGAGCACGGTGCGGCGCGACACGACGATGTTGCCGCGACGGCGATCCATCTTCAGGATGTGGAACGGCTGCGGCACGTTCATCAGCGGGCCGACGTCGCGGATCGGTCGGATGTCGACTTGTGAGCGCGGCAGGAACGCCACCGCGCCGTCGAGATCGACGGTGAACCCGCCCTTGACCTGATTGAAGATGACGCCGTCGACCTTTTCATTGGTCTCGAACGCTTTTTCGAGCTTCACCCAGCTCTCTTCGCGGCGCGCCTTGTCGCGCGAGATGACGGCTTCGCCGAGCGCATTCTCGACGCGCTCCAAATAGACTTCGACCTCTTCGCCGACCTGCGGGGCAGGGTCGCGCCCGTAGCCGGTGAATTCCTTGATCGGGACGCGGCCTTCGGTCTTGAGGCCGATGTCGATGACGGCGACATCCTTTTCGATGGCGACGACCCGGCCCTTGATGACGGAGCCTTCGAATGCTTCGTTCTGGCCGTAGCTTTCATCGAGCAGGGCGGCGAAATCTTCGCGCGTGGGGACGCGATCGGTAGTAGCGGACATTTGTTCTCCTGAAGGCCCCAGAAAGGGCGGCGCCGGCATAGGGTTCGCGTTGCAGTTCGGCTCTCGACCATCGGAGCGTCCTTCCGCCGCTGAAACGCGAGGGAGAACGAAAAAGTTCGCTAAACGAACTGGCCGGCGCGGCCCGAGGTCGAAAACCAAAGCGAATGCGCCGGCTTGATCTCCGGCGCGGGCGTTATCTATCAGCGCCGCGCCGCCTCCGCAAGCGCTCGAAGCAGAAACCGTTGCGGGGAAAGCTGCGGCAAAACCATGATATTGCAATGCAATATACTACTAATATACTGATTTAATATATTAAACATAACGCGAGAGCGCGCCTGTATCGTCGAATTTACTGCTGGCGGAATCGAAGTCGCATGCTTAGTCTGCGTGGCCAAGCTTGGACTGCGTTCCGGGATCGCGCTGATCCGCAGGGGCACAGTCGCGGAAGCAGGAAGCAGCGCAATATGCTGTTGGGCTGTTGCTTCCCGCGCCGCCGGGGCCGACACAACGCCCGCGAGCGCTAAGTAGAAGCTGGCATGCGCCGCGCGAGCGGCCAGAGCGTCGACTTCCCCTCATCGCGAGGGGGATATAAGAGGAGAGAAAAATGAAACCCAATATTATTTCAGGACCGGCGCTCGCAGCCGCAGCCATCGCCCTTGCCTTGAGCGGCGCGTCGGTTGCGCCCGCCCATGCGCATGGCGCCAAGGCGACCCACGCCAAGAGCCATTGCGGCGGCAAGTCCAGCTGCCGCGGCATGTCCAAATGCCACCACAAGGCGCAGTGTCACCACCACAAGGGCCGCTGCAACATGAAGAGCCGCTGCCACACAAAGTAATCGCCTTGTGCGGGGGCGGCGCCTATGGTCGTCCCCGCCACGCTGATGCGGCTCCGGCATGAGCGGCGATGCCCGAGAGGGGAACACGTCATGGAAAAGCCCCCGCCGCTTGGCTACGGCTTGGGCCTGCGGCCGATCTATTATGAAGAGATCCTGTCGTCGCGCCCGCCGGTCGACTGGTTCGAAATCATTTCTGAAAACTACATGCTCGCCGGCGGCCGGCCACTGGCGATGTTGGAGCGGATACGCGCCGATTATCCCATCGTCATGCATGGCGTCTCGATGTCGCTTGCGTCAACCGATCCGCTTAACCTCGACTATTTGCGGCAGTTGAAGGCGCTCGCCGAACGCGTCCAGCCGGCATGGGTTTCAGATCACGTCGCCTGGACAGGCGTTCACGGCGTCACGCTCCATGATCTGTTGCCGATTCCTTATACGCGAGAATCGCTTGCCCATATCGCCGCGCGCATCCAGCGGGTGCAGGATTTCCTCAAGCGCCAGCTCGTCGTCGAAAACGCTTCGACTTACGTTTCCTTCGTCGACTCCGAGATGAGCGAACATGAGTTCGTTCGCGAAATGGCGGAGCGCGCCGATTGTCTGTTGCTGCTCGACGTCAATAATGTTTTCGTTTCGAGCTTCAATCACGGCTTCGATCCGGTGGCGTTCATCGACGGCGTTCCAGCCGAGCGCGTCGTGCAGTTCCATATGGCGGGCCATACCGATAACGAGACGCATCGCGTCGACACACATGACCAGCCAGTCTGCGACGAAGTCTGGGCGCTCTACGAGCATGCGCGGCGGCGCTGTGGCGACGTCTCCGCCATGATCGAGCGCGACGACAATTTTCCTCCGCTCTCGGATCTTCTCGACGAGCTGCAGCATATGCGCGACATCGACGCCCGCATCTCAAAAGAGCGAGCGCTCACCGCGGCATGAAGCTCGTTGATTTCCAATCACTGTTTCAGCAGCGCGTGCTGGCCGGCTCCGGAGAGGCGGACAAGCCGCTGCTGAAAAAATTGCGATTGTCGCCGCGCGGCGCGACTGCCGAGACGCTGCTTGGCGTCTATCAGAGCGGCTACCGCATACGACTGGCTGAATTCGTTTCCGAGGATCACCCCGGCCTGCGTGCGATTCTCGGAGATGAGGCGTTCGAGGCGCTGGTCGACGACTACATCGACCAGCGCCCCTCGCGCGATCCCAACGCCCGCTTTTTTACCACCGGACTGCCGGATTTCATGCGTGAAAGCGCGCGCTGGCGCGACGATGCTGCGGCCGTTTCCATGGCGCTGTTCGAGCGCGCGATGGTCGACGCTTTCGACTCTCCTGACGAAACGCAGTTGGCGGTGCAGGCGCTGGCGGAATTCGCGCCGGAGGATTGGCCGAGGCTCGCCTTCGATTTCGACCCGAGCCTTGCTTTGCTCGAACTCGCCGCCGGCACGATCGCGGCCTATGACGCGGCGATCAGCGAGGAGGAGCAGGACAAGGTCGAAGCGCCGCCGGCGGGCGATGAGGTTGAATATGCCGCGGTGTGGCGCGTCAATTACGAATCTGCCTATCATGCGCTAGAGCCCGACGAATATGTCGCGCTCAATGAAGCGCGCGCCGGCCACGCCTTCGGCGACATATGTCAGATGACCGCTTTTCAGCAGGCCGGAGAGATTGCGCCAGAACGGCTGGCGCAATGTCTGTCGAGCTGGTTTCAGGACGGCATGATTATCGGCGTACGCGTCCTCGGCGAAGATCAGTCGTCGAAGACGCCTTCAAGCGCGTAATGCTGCACGCTCTTACGGTTGGCGATGAGTTCGTCGGCCGTCGGCTCGCCCTTTATCGCGCGTGAGATCGCGAGCTTCGTCGCCTCATAATTGGTGCGATAGAGGTCTTTCTTGTCGAGCTTCTTGTGCTTGGCGCAACGCGGATCGAGCCACACCATGATGACCATGCACAGCTCGTTGATCTGATCCTTCGGGATAATCCCTTCAGCAATGCAATCGACGATAGCGTCGCCGGTCGCCGCCTGCACAACGCCGCCGAGAAGCTCAACATACTCTTCCGACTTGACCGTCATTTTGGTGGTCATCATTGTCGCCGGCCGCACCTGCTGATTGAGGTCGCGGATGACGAACATGCGCGGATGCCCGGCGACCTGGCCCGCCATGCTGGCGAAGGCGTGCCCAACCGGGCCCTTGACATTGCCGATCATCACTTCCGGCATGGCGTCGGTATATTGTCCGTCCCTGGCCAAAACCGTCGCTTCGCCCGTCGCCAGCCAGATATGGTCGGTCATCGTCGTTCCTCTTTCGTTGAGTTGCGCGCTCGATAGCATCGAGCGCTGTCATATGGAAGCCAGCGATCGGCACGAAGTCCGACGCATAGGAGCTTCAGTCCGCGCCGCAAAACGCCTTCGCGCGCGCGCCGATACTCGCCGACAGCGCTCCGTTTTCGCGCGCGAGAATATCGATCAAACCGCGCTTGATGCGCGCGATCAAACCGGGGCCTTCATAAACGAGCGCGGAATAAAGCTGCACGAGCGTCGCGCCGGCTTCGATCTTGGCGAGCGCGGCTTCCGTGCTGTCGACGCCGCCGACGCCGATCAATGGGAACTGCCCGTCGACGCGTAGAAATGTTTGCGCGAGCATGCGCGTCGAGAGGTCGAACAAAGGCGCGCCGGAAAGGCCGCCGCTTTCCTTCACCAATGGCGAACGCAGCGTCACGGGGCGCGTAATCGTCGTGTTCGATACGACAATGCCGTCGATGCGCCGCTCGCGCGCGACGCGCACAATGCCGTCAAGCTGTGCCAGCGTGAGGTCGGGCGCGATTTTCAGGAGCACGGGACGCCTGATACGCGCCGCGTCGCGCGCTTCGATCACATGCGCGAGCAGTTCAGAAAGCGCGTCCGGCTCCTGCAGGTCGCGCAGCCCAGGCGTATTGGGCGAACTGACGTTGATCGTGAAATAGCTCGCGACGTCGGCGAAAGCGCGAACGCCCGCGACATAGTCGGCGACGCGGTCGGCGGCGTCCTTGTTGGCGCCGATGTTGACGCCGACAATTCCGCGCCGCGCGCGCTTTGACAGGCGCGCCAGCGCCGGCGCATGGCCTTCATTGTTGAAGCCGTAGCGATTGATGACGGCGCGATCCTCCACGAGGCGAAAGGCGCGCGGACGCGGGTTGCCGGGCTGCGCGCGCGGCGTCAGCGTCCCGACTTCGACGAAGCCGAAGCCGAAACCGAGCATCGCGTCGGCGACTTCCGCGTTCTTGTCGAAGCCTGCGGCGAGGCCGATGGGATTGGCAAATTCGAGCCCAAAGGCTGAAATCGAGAGACGCGGATCGTTCGGTGGCGGCGCACGTGGCGGCAGTAATTTCAGGCTGGCGATCGTCGCGCGATGCGCCGTTTCCGCGTCGAGCAGGCGCAGGAGCGGCGATGCGATCGCGAAGGCGTCGATCATTTAAGGACGCCGGAGAAATCGTGTCGACCGTTCGCGCCTATTGGAAGCGGATCGAGGCGCGCGACTTTCTCGAAAGGCAGCGGCGCATAAAGATGCGGGAACAGCGCGCCGCCGCGCGAAACCTCCCATTTGAGCGCATCGCCGAACGCGGCGGCGTCCACAGCGACGAGCAGCAGATCGGTCCGACCGGCGAAATATTTCGCGGCTGTTTCCTCGACCTGCTCGGCGGTCGATAAGTGAATGAAGCCGTCGGCGACGTCGATCGCGGCGCCATTGAAAACGCCAGACGCTTCCGCCGCGTCCCAGTCGGCGCGCGAGACGATTTTGTAAATGCGAGTCACCCGCCGGCCAGCCTCATCATGAGCGCGGTCACTCCGCGGCGCGCGCGGTTCTCTGTGCTGCGGCCGCGAGCTCGGCGCGGCGCGGCAGACGCGCGACCATGCCGATCAACGCGCGGTCGGAGAGCGCCACGAGCCGCTCGCCGCGGTTCAGCCAATTGACCGCGTCCTCGATCGTCTCGGCGTCGGCGATCTTGGCCTCAGCCAAGGCCCGATCCGCGCCGATTTGTCCACGTTGCCGCGACCGGCGAGTCGGCAACCAGTTTTCATGCAGCTCGCGCAGCTCCGGGTCGGCGTGGATCGCCAGCAGACCATTGACGTCGTCTTCGCCGGCGCGCGCGAGCGTCTTGGTCAGCGCCTTGCCACGCTTGGCGATCGGTGGGGTCGTCGTTTCTTCGGGCGTGATCAGCGCGCCGGCGCGCCGGAGCACCAGCCCGAGCCAACGTTGGCTCGTGGCCCATGAAATCAAAATCGCGAGCACCAGGCCGGCGATTGTCGGCGACATCCAGGCGACCAGCGAGGGCGAAATCATGAAGCCGGCGATAAGGCTCAGCAGTCCGAGCGCAACATGCCAGAAATGTCGACGGACGATGTCCATGAAAGGCACGGAGCCGTCGTCGCGTCGCTGCGGATCCCAACCAGTGTCGAAACCGAAGACGATATGCAGCACATGGCCGGTCTGAATCAGCATCATGATCGGCGCGAGCAATGCGGACAGCACGATTTCGAAAGCCGTCGAGATCAGCAGCATGATCACGCCGCCGGAGCCTTTGCGCGTTTCCGGCTCGGCGATGGCGACGATCAGGCCCAGCGCCTTGGGCGCGAGCAGGATGCCCATGGTGAGGCCGAAGAGTTCGAGCGACCGCTCGGCGTCGAACCGCGGAAAGGTGGGAAAGAGCGCGAATTCGCCGGTGAAATATTCCGGCCGGAAATAGCTCGCCTGAAAGACGATTACGATGCCGATGAGCAGCTGCAAGAGCCACAGCGGCGAGGTCAGATAGCCGAAGATGCCGGTGAGAAAATGCTGTCGCGACGCCCAGTGAAAGCCTTTGCCGAACAAGACGCGCGCATGCTGCAGATTGCCCTGACACCAGCGACGGTCGCGAATCGACAAATCGATCAGCGAGGGCGGGCTTTCTTCAAAGGAGCCGCCGAGCGTCGGCATCATGTAGACCGCATAGCCGGCGCGCCGGATTAGCGCCGCCTCGACGAAATCGTGCGAGAGGATGTGGCCGCCCCAGGGCGGACGGCCGCGCAAATCCGGCAGGCCGCAGTGCTTCGCGAAGGCTTCGGTGCGGATGATGGCGTTATGGCCCCAATAATTGCCGTCGCGGCCCATCCACGCCGACATCCCCACCGCGATCACGGGGCCATAGATGCGCGCGGCGAATTGCTGAACCCTGGCGAACAGCGTGTTGCGATTGATGATGAGCGGCAGAGTCTGGATGATGCCGCTGTCGGGGTCGGCCTCCATTGCGGCGGCGAGTTGCACGATCGTCGGGCCGGTCATCAGACTGTCGGCGTCGAGCACGACCATGTGCTTATAGGCGCCGCCCCAGCGCGAGACGAAATCTTCGATATTGCCGGCCTTGCGCGCCGTGTTCTTTTCGCGCCGCCTGTAGAAGATGCGGGCCTGCGGGCCGAGCCGCCGGCGGATGGCGACGAAGGCGCGCTCTTCCGCGATCCAAATATCGGGATTAGTCGTGTCGGACAGGAAAAACCAATCGAAATGCGCGCCAAGGCCCGTTGCTTGAACGTCTTCGTAGATGGTCTGCAGGGCGGCGAAGACCCGGCTTGGCGCCTCATTGTAGATGGGCATCACCACGGCCGTTGTCTCGGCAAGCGCCGACGGCAGGGGCGCGCGCCGGCGTTGGCGCATCAGCAGGGCGAAACCGACGAGGCAACTCGCGAAGGAGAGCGCGATCCAGGAAAAGTTGAGCACAAACAACGCCAGCAGCGCCCACTTCAACGTGGTCACGCCGCCCACGTCGACGACCTTGTACATTTGATACGCGCCATAGGCGGTCAGCGCGAAACCGCCGCCAAATGTCAAGAATCGCGCGAGCCACGGCGTACGCCACAGCCATGGCGCCTCGGCTTTCCGTCGCTGGCGCCGATCGAACTTGAAGAGATTTTGCGCCGGCATCGACAACCGGCTTTCAGGAGGAGTCGGCGGCGCGGCGGCGGGATCGGAATCGGCGCTTCTCCGTTCCGTTGCTGGCGGCGGGTGGTCCAAGGCGGCGAAAGTCACGACGTCCATCGGTAAAGCCAAGTCTCGCTGATCGGGCGCTCGTCCGACTGCAGAACGAGCCGAAGCTCGCAGTAGTTCTCGCCGGACGGGTCAACGTCGAAAACGACGCGGCACGACTTCGCTGACGCATTCAAATAGGTCTGAATATTGGTCGCCAATCCGGGTGAGGTCGTCAACGCCGCTTTGAGTTGCGCCGTGCGCTGCGGATCCGCCAATAGATCGCCGGAAAAGACGACAACAAAACGGCGGAGCTTGCCCACCGGCCCGCGGCCGGAGCGCGCGCTCGCCGCGATCGCAAGCGGCGGCCGCGCCGGCGGCTCCCAGCACCAGAACTGCCGATAGGCGAAGGACGTCTCCTTACCGGCGACGAGAGCGGTCTTTGGCCGCCAATAGGCGACGATATTGGCGTTGACTTCGGATTCAGAGGGAATCTCCACAAGCTGCAGGGCGCCATCGCCCCATTCGCCGAGCGGTTCGACCCACAGCGACGGACGACGCTCCCAGTGCTGCTGGTCGTCGTCGTAGTCGTCGATGTCGCGCTGCCGGATCAGCGAGCCGAAGCCCTGCGGATTTGTGTCGACGAAAGCGGAGAATTGCAAACTTTCCCGGTTTGATACCGGTCGCCAAAGCCATTCCCGCTGGCCGGTGAGCATCTGAATGCCGTTGATGTCGGCGACCATCGGCCGCCAATCGTCGGGCCTGGCGCGGTCGAGCGGCGTAAACAGCGAAGCCGCCGCAAATCCGGCAAGCCCGAAATGATCGATCGCCGTCCGTGGGTAGAGCGTCAATTCAGTGTCAATGAGCGTCGCTTCGCCCGGCCGCAGCGTGAAGCGGTAAACGCCGGCGACGCTCGGGGAATCGAGCAGCGCGTGGATGACGAGAGCGTTGTCGCCCAAGGCGGGCTTCTCGATCCAGAAGCTTCGAAACGCCGGAAACTCCTCGCCGCGCGGATCGGCGGTCCGAATCGACAGACCGCGCGCCGTCACGCCGAGATTCTGCCCGCGCGCGACCGCGCGATAGAAGCTTGCCCCTTGAAATATGGCGAGTTCCGCTTCAGCGTCGCCATGCTGCGTGTGGAGCACCCGAAAACCCGAGAACCCCAGGTCGGGCAGCGCGTCGGGGACACGCATCGCGCCATAGTCGAAGCGGCGCCTTTCATAAGGCAGCCGCGCGGCGGCGCCGTTCTCGACGAGGTAGATGTCGACCGCGGCGGCAAAAATATGGCCGCGGTGAAGCGGCTCGATGCTGAAACCGGCGTTGTCCTGGCGCCAAATCGCCGAATCCGGCTTCGTCTTGATTCCCACGAACTGTTCGTAGGAGAGGTTGGCGAAAGGCTCGGGCAGGTCGGTCCGTGGCGGCATATAGGGCTTTGCGGCCAGAGCGCGCGCCAGTTCGACGACCATGTCCCGCGAAAAAGGCGCCGACTCTGGAACCTTCGGGTTGGGCGCCGGGCCAGCCGTCGCCGCGCTTGACGGCGGCGGAGCG
The DNA here is from genome assembly GCF_021731785.1 of Methylocystis sp. Lineage (GTDB taxonomy): Bacteria > Pseudomonadota > Alphaproteobacteria > Rhizobiales > Beijerinckiaceae > Methylocystis. The sequence continues at coordinate 34,936 of NZ_JAKFWS010000061.1, read as the reverse complement.
ATTCCCGCCGCGATTGCGCCCAGGCCCGCTTTTAAAACATCTCGACGTTCGAACATGAGCTACCAAAGGAAGCCGATCCGAGCGGTCCAGAACGGGCGGTTGAGCCTTTTTGCGGCGCTGGGCTGGCGACAGTCCCTCTATACAAGAAAGGCGAGGAGACAAAATGGTTTTCTTGGAGGTTTTTGGGGGCTGCGCGAGAAGGCCGCGGCCTTGCGCTCTGCCGCTCGAATCTGCCAGAACCGCGGCTCAAGCGGCGCCGCTCCGCCGTTTCCTTTCGCAACGTATAGCCCCGGGCGCCTGATGCCTACAGAAAGAAGCGCGCTCGCGATCGTCCTCGCCGCCGGCGAAGGCACGCGGATGAAATCCGACCGCCCAAAGGCGCTGCATGAGGTCGCCGGCCGCTCCATGCTCGCAAATGTGCTGTCGAGCGCCCTTAAAGCGGGCGTCAGCCGGGTCGCGGTGATCGTCGGCCCGGGACGAGACGACGTCAGCGCGGAAGCGCGACGCTGCGTCCCCGACGCGGAAATGTTCGTCCAGAGCGAAAGACGCGGCACGGCGCACGCCGTTCTCGCCGCGCGCGGCGCCATCGCCCAGGGATGCGACGACCTGATTGTGCTTTTCGCCGACACGCCGCTGCTGACCGCGCCGACGATCGGCGCGTTGCGCGCCGCTATCGCCGAGGGCGCCGCCGTGGCGGTCTTGGGCTTTCAAGCCTCAGACCCCTTCGGCTACGGACGGCTGTTGCGCGACTCCGCCGGGCGCCTCGTCGCAATCCGCGAGGAAAAGGACGCCAGCGACGAAGAACGCGCGGTTACGCTGTGCAATGGCGGTTTGATGGCGATCGACGGCGCCCGCGCGCTGCGATTGCTTGAAAGGATCGACGACCAAAACGCCAAGGGCGAATTCTATCTCACCGATGTGGTGGAACTGGCGCGCGCCGACGGACGCGACGCAAAAGTCGTCGTCGCCGACGAAAGCGAAGTGCTCGGCGTCAACGACCGCATCCAGCTCGCTCAGGCCGAAGCCGTCGCGCAGACGCGCCTGCGCCGCGCCGCCATGGCGGGAGGCGCGACGATGATCGCGCCGGAAACGGTGTTTCTTTCCGCCGATACGCTGATCGGCCGCGACGTGACGATCGAACCGCATGTCGTTATCGGCCCGGGCGTCGAAATCGCCGACGGCACCGTGATCCATTCCTTCTCGCATCTCGAAGGCGCGCGCGTCGGCGAAGGCGCGAGCGTCGGCCCCTTCGCGCGGTTGCGGCCGGGCGCGACGCTTGCCGAAAAAGCCAAGGTCGGGAATTTCGTCGAAATCAAGAACGCCACCGTCGCGCATGGCGCCAAGGTCAATCATTTGAGCTATATCGGCGACGCCGACGTTGGCGCGAACGCCAACATTGGCGCAGGAACCATCACCTGCAATTACGACGGCTATTTAAAATATCGCACGACGATCGGCGAGAACGCCTTCATCGGCTCGAATTCGTCGCTTGTAGCGCCGGTGACGATCGGGCAGGGCGCCTATGTCGGGTCCGGCTCCGTCATCACCAAGGACATCGCCCCCGATTCGCTCGCGGTGGCGCGCGGCCGGCAGATGGAGAAGGCCGGCTGGGCGATGACATTCCGGGCGACGCAGACGGCGAAGAAGGCCGAGAAACGATAATGTCGCGCATTTGAGCCGCTCACCTAAATCCGACGTCAACTCCGCGCCCATCCCGCTTTGGCGGCGCTCTTGCTATGATCGCTTTTGGAGGTCGTCATGTGCGGCATTGTGGGGATTATTGGAACGACTCCGGTCGCCGGCAAGATTATCGAGTCGCTGAAGCGTCTCGAATATCGGGGCTATGATTCCGCCGGGATCGCCACGCTGGAGAACGGGCGGCTCACCCGCCTGCGGGCGAGCGGCAAACTCAAGAATCTTGAAGAAAAGCTCGCGGCGGCGCCGCTCTCCGGCGCCGTCGGCATCGGCCACACGCGATGGGCGACTCATGGCCGCCCCACGGAGAACAACGCCCATCCGCACGCCAATGATCGCGTCGCCGTGGTCCATAACGGCATCATCGAGAATTTCCGGGAGCTGCGCGCTGAACTGACGGCGAAGGGCCATGTTTTTTCGACCGAGACGGATTCCGAGGCCGTCGTCCATCTCGTCGCCGACGCGCTGCGCAACGGCGCGACGCCGCAAGCGGCGGTCGCGGCGGCGTTGAAGCGGCTCAAGGGCGCTTTCGCGCTTGCTTTTCTTTTCGAAGGCGAAAACGATCTTCTCATCGGCGCGCGGCGCGGCTCGCCGCTGGCCGTCGGCAGGAGCGACGAAGGCGTCTATCTGGGCTCCGACGCCCTGGCGCTGGCGCCGTTCGCGACGGCCATCGCCTATCTCGACGAGGGCGACTGGGTGACGCTGACGCGCGAAGGCGCGCGCTTCCACGACGCCAACGACGCGCCCGTCGAGCGGCGCTTCCAGCCGCTGCTCGCCGGCTCCTTCCTGGTCGACAAAGGCAACTACCGCCATTTCATGGCCAAGGAGATTCACGAACAGCCGGAGGTCGTCGGCCGCACGCTGGCGCACTACCTCGATCTCGCGGAGGGTGTCGTGCGCCTGCCGTTCGAACTTAAATTCGATCCGAGGGCGCTGTCGCGCGTGACCATTTCGGCCTGCGGCACCGCCTATTACGCCGGTCTGGTGGCGCGCTACTGGCTGGAGCGCTTCGCCCGCCTGTCGGTCGAAATCGACATCGCGTCCGAATTTCGTTACCGCGAGGCGCCGCTGCCCGAGAACGGGCTAACCATTCTCGTCTCCCAGTCGGGAGAAACGGCCGACACGCTTGCCGCGCTGCGCTACGCGCGCGAACACGGCCAGCACATTCTCTCGATCGTCAACGTCGAATCATCGACGATCGCCCGCGAAAGCGACACGGTGGCGCAGACATTGGCGGGACCCGAAATCGGCGTCGCCTCGACCAAGGCCTTCACCTGTCAGCTCGCGGTCTTCGCCTGTCTGGCGCTGGCGCTGGGCCGCGCGCGCGGCGTGCTGAGCAAGGAGCGCGAACGCGAACTTGTTGCGGAACTCGTCGCCGCGCCGGGGCAGATGGCGCAGGCGCTTGCGCGCGAGGCGCAGATCGAACCTGTGGCGCGCGACGTCGCGCGCGCCTCGAGCGTGCTTTATCTCGGACGCGGCCCAGCCTTTCCTTTGGCGCTGGAAGGCGCTCTGAAGCTCAAGGAGCTTTCCTACATCCATGCCGAAGGCTATGCGGCGGGCGAGTTGAAACATGGGCCGATCGCGCTCATCGACTACGCCATGCCGGTGATCGTGCTGGCGCCCCCGGACGCGAGTCTTGAGAAGACCGTTTCCAATCTCCAGGAGGTCGCCGCGCGCGGCGGACATCTGATCTTGATCGGATCGCCGCATGCGCGGGACGCCGCGGCTGCGGAACTCGCCGGCTTTATCGAAATGGCGGAGAGCGTCGCAGGCCCGTTCGCGGTCATCGCTTACGCCGTTCCCGCGCAACTGCTCGCCTATCACGTCGCCACCTTCATGGGCAAAGATGTCGATCAGCCGCGCAATCTCGCAAAGAGCGTGACGGTGGAGTAGGGCTCAGCCCCTTTTGATGATCTCGACGGCGCTCAGCGCCTCGACGATCGCGCTCTCCACCGCCGGCATCCCCTGTCCGTCCGAATGCGCGAGCAAAACATTGCCGAAGCGCTTGGGCACAGCGCGCATCGTCGCGACGATCCCTGGCGCGGCGATCGTATGATGGTGCCCCCAGCGCGTCAGCCGCGCTTCGACAAGCCGGGCGGCGCCGAACGTCTCAGGCAGGAAGCGTCGCAGTTCTTCGACGATCGGCGCGGCGAGGGCGGCACGATCGCCCGCGAGCAGGCGCGCGCGGCCCGCGCGCGGATCGCGAAACGGCGCGTAGACGGTGAGCACGCTGTGATCCTTTGGCCGCTCGGCGGCGGGAAGGACGGCGGTCGCGCTGATCGCGTCGCTAAAGCTCTGCGCGCCCAGCGCCCAGCTGTCGTAATGCAGCTCCGGCGGAGGCCCCTCAAAGCAGCAGTTGGCGACGAGATAGCTTCCCTGTCGCAGCGACGTCATTGCGGCCGTCGCGGCCGGATCGACCCCGCGCAGGATGCGGCCCGCGAAGAAGTAGGGAGCCGCGACGACCGCCCATCGCGCCTCGAGGCAGCGGGGCTCGCCGGGATGAAGCGCGTCGAACCAGCCGACGCGGGCGTAGCCGCCCTCCGCCGGCTCGATCGCATAGACGGCGGCGCCGGTGACGATGCGCCCTTCGCCGGCGCCTGAAATGCGGGCCGCCATTGCCCGGGCGATCGCGGCGTTGCCGCCCGGGAACGCGTAGATGGGCGCATTGATCTCAGAGAGAAAGTTGACGCCGGCGTAGGCTGAAATCTCGTCGGCGGGCGCGCCGAGCGCCGACAGGCAGTAGGCGTCGATCAGACCGAAAAGTTCGGCCTCGATATGCTCGCCGCGCAAGAAATCGAACAACGACAGCCTGTCCAGCGCCAGCGCCGGCGCCGATGCCTCGGAGATCGGCATCCCGGGGAAGTCCCGACTTTCGCGGAGCCGGCGCAAGAGCGCTTTGAGGTCGTCATAGGCGCTTCGCCACTTCCCGTCCCGAGGATCGCCTTCGCCGGCGACGCCTGTCAGCGCCCTGTCGACTGGCGCGCTGACCGGTCGCGGCGCGAGACCGAGCGTATCATAGAATCTGCTGAAAGGCTCTGAAAGATCAACGATATATGCAGAACCAAGGGCATAGTCGACATCGCGCCAGCGCTTCGATTTGGCGACGCCGCCGGGCTCCGGCTCGCGCTCCAGGACGATGACGTCGCGATCTTGGAGCAGCGAGGCGACGGCGAGGCCCGCGAGCCCGCCGCCAATGACGGCGACGTCGACGCGCCGCTCCGGGGGCGGCAGCGGCGCGCGCGACAGCCCGTCACGAATCGCGTGCATCGGCGCGAAACTGTCGCCGGTCCAATCGCCCAGCACATAAGGCTGCTGCTCTTGCGCCGCTCCGCCGCCCGGCAGGATGAGTCCCACGCCCAAAGCGCCCAGGCCGGCGCCCAGCCCGGCGATCGCCTCCCGCCGAGTCACCATGGCCGCCTGCGAAGACATTGCGCTCGAATATTCATCCCGTCCCCTTGAGGGTTGAGCGCCGCCATTGACATGAGGCAGGCTGAACTGGTCTATGCGGGCGACGCCGCGCCGGTCGCGCCAGCGCCCGACTGCGCATTCGTGTTCAACGGACGCACCGCGCTATTCGAGATCACGGTCCAAGCCTGAAAGGATGCGTCGACACTTGCTCGCCTCGATTCCTCCCGCCTATGTCGCGCCCTTCGAACGGGCTTGGCGCAATCGGGAGCTTATCCGCGCCGTGGTGCGGCGGGAATTCATTTCCAGGTTTCGCGGCTCGGCGCTCGGACCGCTCTGGGCGGTGCTCGCGCCGCTCATCATGCTGCTCACCTATACGGCGCTGTTCTCGGTCACGGTTCCGCAGCTTTCCGCCGGCATCAGCGTCACCGACTATGCAAGCTCGATCTTCATCGGGCTCATTGCATTTAATGTGTTCAGCGAACTGGCCTATCGCGCGCCAATGCTTTTGCACGAGCATGTCAACTTCGTGAAAAAGTCGATTTTCCCCAGCGAAACCATCGCCTGGACGGCGACCATCCGGGCGTTCACATATGGCGGCGTAGCGTTCGCGGTCTATATCGTCTTTCGATTGTTGACGGCCGGAACGCTTCCCTTAACGATCGTGCTGACGCCGTTTCTCATCGCCCCGTTCTTCCTGTTCGTTTTGGGCGTCGTGTGGTTTCTGATGGCGCTCGGGGCGTTCACACGCGATGTCGCCCATATCATGGCTTCGATCGTGCCGGTGCTGATGTTCGCGACGCCGATCTTTTATCGCCTGGACCAGATCGCCGCCATGTCGGGATCGGTGGCGCTCTGGCTACGACTGAATATTGTCGGCGATTATATCGAGATGCTGCGGGGCGTCGCGCTCGACGGGACCGTGCCGAACGTCTTCGGCTATCTCGCGCTCGTCGCGATCTCCTACGCCGTATTCATAGGCGGCTATCAATTCTTCATGCGCTACAAATCGGTCATCGTCGATGTCATCTGAGCCCTCTATCCTTTGCGCGGGCGTCGGCAAGGCTTTCCAGCTCTATGCGCATCAGAACGACCAGCTCAAACAGATCCTGTTTGGCCTGTGGAAGAAGTTCTACAGGGACAAATGGGTGCTCCATGACGTCAATTTCACGGTAGAGAAGGGCGAGCGCGTCGGCATCGTCGGACGCAACGGCGCCGGCAAAACAACGCTTCTGCAGATTCTGTGCGGCATCACCCAGCCGACGAAGGGCGAGTTCAGGGTCGCCGGCCGAATCGCGCCGATTCTGGCGCTTGGCTCCGGCTTCGACGGGCTCCTGACCGGGCGCGAAAACGCCCGCATCGGGGCGGCGATTCTGGGGCTGTCACGCAAGGAGGTCGATGCCTGCATCGACGACATCGCCGCTTTCGCCGACATCGGGCCCTTCTTTGAACAGCCGATGCGCACCTATTCGATGGGCATGATTGCGCGCGTCGCTTTCGCGATCTGCGCCTACGCCAAGGCCGACGTGCTCATCGTCGACGAAGCGCTATCGGTCGGCGACGAAATATTCCAGCGCAAATGCGAGAAATACATCGCCGACTTCGCCAGAACCGGCACCATTTTGATGGTGTCGCACGATCTCAACTTTCTCGCCGCGCTCTGCGACCGCGTGCTCTGGCTTGAGGGCGGCGTCGTGCGCGAGACGGGCGATCCAGCGAAGGTGATCGGCGACTACCGTAAGGCAATGCACGCCGAAGAGGGTCAGGCGAGCGGCGTCGCGTAGGCGTCTCGCGGGGCGGAAGACGCGCGCCCGCCGAACAGCCGCTTTGGCTTCGGGCTCCAATTGAGCCGCGCGATGAGCCAGAGGGACGCGCCGACTTCGGCGACGGCCAGCGCGGCGAGCAGCAAGACGAACAATCCGTTGATGCGCAGCAGCGATTCAAGCGCGACCAGAAAGCCGATGTGCACGACTGGTATCGCGATCGTGGTGAGGCCGCCCGCCGCGCCGCGCCGGCCGGTAATGTTGCCGAAGGTCAGGACGAGCGCCATTGCGAGGAGCGTATGGGCGATGGCGAGCGTCGGCACGCCGAAGCGCTTCGCCGCCTCGGCCGTCCACTCTCCGAGTTGGCGCGGATCGCGTTTCGCCGCAGCGTAATTGGCGAGAAAATCGCCGGCGGACAGTTCATAGACCCCCCGCCAGCCTCGGTCGGGCAGCGATGTGCTGCCCTGCATCGGCAAGGCCATGGCGTATTCGTCGAAATTGGCGATGCGCACGTCGTTTGTGGTCAATGAGCGCGTCTGGATGCTGCCGTTGGAGAGCGCGACGATGACCCCTGATTCATTCCGGCGAAATTCGGCGCGCGCCGCCGTCACCGTCTCTTCCTGCATCTTTTCGACAGAAAGCTGGCGAACGAACAAATTGACCGCGAGGTCGGGCGTCTCCCAGCGCTCGATGTAGAGCGTCTTCACGCCATTATCGAAAGTGTAGAAATGCGCGGCGTCGAGCATCCGGTGGTTGAGAGAATTGCGCACGACATTGAGCACGTCCTGCATTTCGCTCGAATAGTGCGGCGCCGCGAAATTGGCGAGCAGATAGCCGAGGACGACGACGCCTGCCGCCAACGCCACCGCCGGGCGACAAATGGCCCAGACCGAAAGGCGCAATGCATAGAGAACGGCGATCATGCCCTCGCTCGCCATGCGGCCGAACTCAAGCGCGGTGGCGACGCCGACCGCCATCGGCAGCGTCACATAGGCTACCGTCGGGGTCACGCCGATCAGCGCCGGGATGACGAGGCCGCCGCGCACCGCGGCGGGCGGCAGCTGATAAAGCAGATAGGACAGGACGACGGGAATCGAGAGCGCGAACTGCACGACGAGCACGCCAAACCCGATGCGCTTGAACAGATACAGGAACAACAGGCGCGGCATGGCGAGCGTCCGCTCTATCGTTCGCCGTTTCGAGCGGAAAAGAACATCCGCGTCGTACGGCGCAAAGGGAAAAGCGACGCTTTGGCGCGAAACGGGCCGCGATGCAAGGCGCCAGTCGTCACTGCTTGAACCTCGCCCAGGCGGCCTTCGAATATCGCGTCCACGCCTCGTCGAAGACGCCGCTTTTCGGCAGGGCGGTCGCGCCCGCCCAATGGGCGAAATAGATCTCCTTGCCTTCGTAGTCGACAGGCTTGCCGTTCTGGAATTCGACGCCCGGCGCTTTGTAGAAGCTTTCGTGCGAGGCGCCTGAGATCACATTTGGCAAGAGCTCGATTTTGACGCCGCGCCGGTGGGTGACGAAATTGACGAGCGGCTGGGCGAAAAGCTGGCCGCGCTTGCGCACATCGTGGAAGATCACGGCGTCGTCACGGATTGTCTCGATGAAGTCCGAGAGCTTCAGATACTGGTTCGAGGTGACCCAGAAGCCGTCATTGAAGAGCAGCGCATCCTTGAGAAACGGATAGCGGTCGCGCCTGTCGTTGTAGACATATTCGAAGCTCGGCGAGGCGACGATGAACTCCGTCCTGCCGCTCTCTAGGCGGCCGAACAGGGGCGCCAAGTCGCGAAACAGAATGACGTCGACATCGACATAGGCGACTTCGTCGAGCGGCAGAGCGAGCGCCTGAAGTTTTCTCAACCGGCGGCGATTGGCGTTGAAGATGCCCGGGTAAAGTTCATGCGAGAGCTTGTCAATTTCAGTCGGCTCTTCGTCGACGTAATGCGCGCCGTAAATCTCAGCGGCGCGGCGCGTCATGGCGACATTGTCGTCATAGGGAATGAGATAAAGCGGCAATGAGGCGTTGGTGTCTCGGTAGCTTTCGAGAAAAGGCAGCAGCCAGTCGATGATCTTGTCGTTGCCGACGATGGCGACGCCGTAACGTCCGACCGGGTCGCCGCTTGGCGCCGCCGCGCTCTCGGGCGATAAGACTGGATTTGGGAAGCGAAGCCTCATATAGGGGATGTATTTGAAAATGGCGGGTAAATGCAAGAGGCAGCCCAGTATGAAGCGAAGAGCCAATTCCGGACGCCTTTAGCGGCGAGGCCACGCGCTCGATTTTGATAAGGAATTTGAGACAACCGCCATGTTGCAGCGCGACCTCTGACACGATGAGCCAACTTTCCCCATCCGCGACAGACCGGGCCAATTCGCCAGGCGCAAAGTCGCGGCCATTCGCCGGCAAGACCGTCGCCGTCGTTCACGCTGCCTGGCACAGTTGCGGCAGCTATCAGGTGAACGTCAGTCAGATCGCCGCGTATCAGGCGCTCGGCGCGCGCGTCATTTCTATCGCGATGATGGACGATCTTGCGCCTCGCCCGCCGCGCGGCGCGCGCTGGCTGAGTTATATCAACGCCTCGCACGACATCGGCGCGGACCGCCGCTTCTATTCTGGCGCGCCGCCTTCCGCCCTGGCGTCCCGACTTCTCGTGGATGGCTGGTGGCGGCTGATCCACGGCGATCAGGCGTCGTGGCTGATCGAACTCGCCAAGCGCACGCCGCCGCCTGCGGGCTTGGAGAGCGAAACGATCGACTTCGTTCACGCCAATCATTATTTCACGCTGCCTTTCGTCGAGACGCTGATGCGAGGGCGTAAGGTTCCGGTTGTTTTGGAGACGCAAGACATCCAGGCGCGCCAATATGTCTTGCGCAACAAGGGCGGGTTCTTCATTCCGCCATATGCAACCTATGACGACATGCTTGAGGTCGAACTCTCATGGATGCGGCGCGCAGATCTTTGCGCGCATCTCAATGAAGAGGAGCATCGCGATTTCCAGAAGCTGCTGCCGGAGCTTCGGCACGCGCTGATCTACCCGGCGGCGCCATCAGCCCCGCTGGCGCGTGGACGCGACATCATCATCGTCGCGAGCGACAATTACGGCAATTACGTGAGTCTGCGCTGGTTCTTGGAAGAGGTCGCGCCGTTGGCGGGCGATGCGCGCGTCGCAATTTACGGCAATATCGACGGCGGCGTGAAGCGGCGCGACGCAGGTCTCTATGAAGCGCACCGCGCTTTGTTCAAAGGCCGGGTCGATGACATCGGCGCGATTTACGCCAACGCAGGATGCGTGCTGCTCCCGACCGTCGAAGGCCATGGCCTGTCGATCAAGGCGGTCGAGGCGCTGTCCTGCGGCGCGCCGCTCGTCGCGACTCCTCTGGCGTTCCGCGGCATGCAGGTCGATCCGGCGAAATTGGGCAATGTCGCGCTCGCTGAAAACGCCGCGCAATTTGCGGAGCTTTGGCGCGACGCCCAGGCGAGGGCCGAACGTGGCGAGGCGGCGGTGCCGGAGCAAAGCGACACCCGCCGCCTCTATGAAGAGGCGTTCAGCCAGGAGGCTTATGCGCGCGCGCTGGCGACGGTCGCGGCCGAGCTCTGAGCATCTCGACTTTCCAGGCGCTTCAAAGAGCGCGCCGGAAGATTGTCGGAACGGTCAAAGTCGGATTAGGCTGCGGCGTGCGCCAGCTGGAGGATCGGGTTGACCGCTTCATCAAGTGACCGCTCGGCGTGCGCCGAGCGTCCGCTTCGCGGCCGGCGCGTCGCACTCATCCATCCGGCTTGGCATTCCTGCGGCACCTATCGCGTCGTACTTGGCCAAGTCGCCGCCTATCGCGCGCTGGGCGCCGAGGTTTTTCCGATCGCAATCAGTTCCGACCCCGGCTTCGTTCCAGGCCGGAACTGGATATGGAAGGCGTTCAATCAGGCGACTCCGGAGCTTGACGACGGTCCCCGCTATTATGGCGGCGCGCCGCTTTCCGTGGTGTTCGCGCCGCGCTTTCTGCGCGATGTGCTGTGGCCCTATATCCACGGCGATCAGGCGGTGGTGCGCCTCGGCATGGCCGAGCGCACGCGTGTATCGCCCGCCCTCGACGGCGCGACATTCGATCTTGTTCACTGCAATCATTTTTTTCTGATGCCGATCGCGCGCCGGCTCTGTCGCGGGACTGCCCCGATCCTGCTCGACACGCATGATCTGCAGGCGCGTCAATTCGCGCTGATCAATGAAACGATGCCCTGGCTTTCTCCCCGCGCCACCTACGAGTCGATGCTGGCGCGAGAACTCGAAGCGATGCGCGGCGCCGATCTGCTGTTGCATCTCAACGCTCAGGAGGCCGGAGATTTTCGCGCTCTGCTGCCCGAGAAGGCGCATGCGCTGCTGTATCCGGCCATTCCCGAGGCGCCGACCGGACCCGGGGGGCCTGACATCGTTCTCGTCGCGAGCAACAACGCCGCCAATGTCGATAGCGTGATCTGGTTCCTGCGCGAAGTCGCGCCCAAAACGCAGGGCGTCGCGGTGAAGATCGTCGGCAATGTCGACGTCGCCGTGCGCTCAAAGGCGCCTGAGCATTACGCCGCGCATAAAGACTGGTTTGTGGGCCGAGTCGATCATCCCGGCGCGGTCTATGCGAACGCGCGTATCGCGCTGCTTCCGACAATCAGCGGCACCGGGCTTTCGATCAAGTCGGTCGAAGCGCTTTCGAGCGGTCTGCCGCTGATCGCCACCACGCAGGCGATGCGGGGAATGGATGAGGAGGCGTTGCGTCTGCCCGGCGTCGTCATTGCCGATTCCGCTCCGGAATTCGCCGATGCGCTGAACCGGGCGGCGGCGATCGCGCCTTTGGACGAATCCGCGCGTCGCGTGAGTTCGGCGCGCCGATATTACGAGTCACGTTTCTCGCTCGCCGCCTACAAGTCGGGCCTCGGCGTGCTGACGGCCGCGCTGATTAGCGCTTGCGTTGCGAATTGTGATTGAAAAACAGAATGTTGATGGTGGGTGTGGCCCATCGGCAACGGCGCCGGAAAAACGGCGTTCCAACCAAGGGCGCTAATTACGTCTTAGGATTGATAATGTTACTTTGCCTTCGAAACTGCCGTTCGTCCCGAGAGGACGAGCTTATTGGAGGCGCCTCAGATGTCTTTCAGATCCTATGTGTTTGGCGCCTTTGCGTCAGTGCTGGCGGCCAGCGCCGTTTCGGCGGCTGATCTTCCCCGCTACAAGGCTCCGCCGCCGCCGCCGCCGCCGGCCTTCAGCTGGGACGGCTTCCACATCGGCATCAGCGGCTCCTACGCCGGCGGCGTCTCCAGCCAATATTCGCAAGTCTACCTGTTGACGCCCGGGGCCTTCCTGGCGATTCCGACGTCGAGCTCGATCGGCACGAGCGGATATTTGGTCGGTTACCAGAACGGCTATAACTGGGTGTTCGCCAACGGCCTCGTCGCCGGTTACGAAAGCGAATTCAACTACGCTGAAGTTCGCGCGACGAATACGGGTACGTTTTTTGGAGGCGTCAGCGCCAGCAGCCGCCTGCAATGGTTTGGCATGGAGCGTCTGCGCTTCGGCTATGCGTACGGCCGGTTTCTGCCCTACATCACCGGCGGCTTGGCCTACGGCAAGGTGCTCCCCTATGGCCAGCAGTGGGGAGGGCTGTTCCCCGTCAGCCAGTCCGTGTGGCAGGGCGGTTTCGCCATCGGCGCCGGCATCGAATACGCCATCCTCGACAATTGGAGCATCAAGGCCGAGTATATCTTCACCCGCATGAAAGGCGCTACCAGCGCGAACATTTCCTTCCCGTTCACTTACCGCACCGGCACAGGCAACTACCTGGATACGAACATCGCCCGCATCGGCGTCAATTATCAGGTCAAGAGCATCGGCGCGCTGATCGGCATGCCTGAACTCGGCCTCTGATCGACTGTCCTCCCCGGCGTCGACGAAGCCCGGCCTCGCGGCCGGGCTTTTTCGTTGGGGCCCTTCTGCGATATTCTTGAGAAATGATCCGCAATCTCCCGCTTGCCCACCCTTCGGCGTTGAGCCTCGCGCAGCTCAGCGAGCGCTCGCGCGAAATCTTCAGACAGATCGTCGACAGTTATCTAGCCTCCGGCGATCCGGTCGGCTCGCGCAACCTTGCCAGGCTTCTGCCGATGACGCTGTCGCCCGCGTCGGTGCGCAACGTCATGCAGGATCTTGAGGAACTCGGGCTCATCTACGCGCCGCACACCAGCGCGGGACGGCTCCCGACCGAGCTTGGCCTGCGCTTCTTCGTCGATTCGATGCTGCAGATCGGCGATGTCGAAGAAAACGAGCGCGCGCGCATCGCCGCCGAAGTCGAAGCGGCGTCTAAAGACCATGATTTCTCCGGCGTTCTCGCCGAAGCGACGAGTTTGCTGTCGGGCCTGACGCGCGTCGCCGGCGTCGTCGTCGCCTCCAAGGACAATGTGCGCTTAAAGCAGATCGATTTCGTTCGGCTCGAGCCCGAGCGGGCGTTGGTGATTTTGGTCGCCGATGACGGATCGGTCGAGAACCGGGTGATACCCGTCCCGCGCGATCTTCCGGCGTCGGCGCTGACCGAAGCCGCCAATTATCTCAACGCGCGCGTTTCCGGAAGGACGATCGCCGAGGCCAGAGCAAGCATCGAAAGCTCGCGTCAAGCCGCACAAAATGAGCTCGATGAACTCACCGCCCGGCTGGTCGGAGCGGGGCTCGCGACCTGGGCGGGCGCGATGGGCGAATCGCGACAGCTGATCGTGCGCGGTCAGGCGCATCTTCTCGAAGATCTGACCGCCGCCGCTGATCTTGAGCGCGTTCGGCTGCTGTTTGCCGATCTGGAAACGAAGACCGAGGTCATCGACCTCTTGGAGCGCGCCGAACAGGGCGAAGGGGTGCGCATCTTCATTGGTTCGGAGAACAAGCTCTTCTCGCTGTCGGGCTCGTCGATGATTGCTGCGCCGCTGCGCGACAGCGAACGGCGGATCATCGGCGCGCTCGGCGTCATCGGCCCGACCCGGATCAACTATGCGCGAATTGTTCCAATGGTCGACTATACGGCGAAGATCGTCGCCCGCGTCGTCGGCGGGTGAAGCGTCGGAGACGGTCACATTCGTTACGAGAAATTCTGCGGGTCGACGTCCACTTGCACGCGCACGCCGTTCCTTTCTTTCGGACCGCCGGCGAGCATGTCTCGCAAGAACGCTTGCATGTCGGCGTTCCGCGGTCCTTTGGCGAGCAGCCGAAATCGGTAGCGGCCGCGGATGAGCGCGATCGGCGCTTCCGCCGGACCGAGCAGCGCGATCTCATGTTCTTCCGGCCAGGCGCCCTGTGCGGCGACTCGGTAGCGCGGCGATGGCGGCAGTTCATGCGCCGCGCGCGCCAGCGCCCGCGCATGCGCTTCCGCCGTGGCGGCGTCCTTGGCGGAAACGATCAGCGCGGCGAGACGGCCGAAGGGCGGCAGTCCCGCGCGCTCGCGCACCGCGATCTCCTGCGCATAGAAGCGCTCCGCGTCGCCCGACAGTAGCGCCTCGATCACCGGATGCGACGGGTGAAAGCTCTGGATGAGCGCCCGGCCGGGACTGTCGCCGCGCCCGGCGCGTCCCGTCACCTGATTGAGGAGCTGGAAGGTGCGCTCGGCGGCGCGCGGATCGCCGCTGCCCAATCCCAGATCCGCGTCGATCACGCCGACAAGCGTGAGATAAGGAAAATTGTGGCCCTTGGCGACGAGTTGCGTGCCGATGACGATGTCGAAGGTGCCTTTCGCAATCTCTTCCAATTCGCGCCGCAACCGGTCGGCGCCGCCTGGAAAATCCGACGAGAGCACGAGTATGCGGGCGTTTGGAAAGAGCGTCGCCGCCTCTTCGGCGAGGCGCTCGACGCCGGGTCCGCAGGCGGCGAGCGAATCCTCGCTACCGCATTCGGGACAGACGTCAGGACGACGCTCGACATGGCCGCAATGATGGCACATCAGCGCGCGGCGAAAACGATGCTCGACCAGCCAGGCGTCGCAATGTTCGCAGCGGAAGCGATGGCCGCATGTCCGGCAGACCGTCAACGGCGCATAGCCGCGGCGATTGAGAAAGAGCAGCGCCTGCTCGCCGCGCGCGATCGTTTCGCTGACCGCGAGAGCGAGCCGCGGCGCGATCCATCTGCCGCGGGGCGGACCTTCCTTGCGCATGTCGATCGCTTCGAGAGTCGGCATCAGCCGCGCGCGCGCACGCGAATCGAGTCGGAGATAGCCGTAGCGTCCGCGCATGGCGTTGACGCGTGTTTCGATCGACGGCGTCGCCGAGGCGAGAACGATGGCCGCCTGCTCCATCCGCGCGCGCACCACCGCCATGTCGCGCGCGTGATAGCTGACGCCGTCGTCTTGTTTATAGGCGCCTTCGTGTTCCTCATCGACGACGATCAGCCGCAAATTCGAAAAGGGCAGGAATAGCGCCGACCGCGCGCCGACGACCACGCGCACGTCGCCGGTCGCGCAGCCGCGCCAGATGCGCGCGCGTTTGCGCGCGCTGACGCCGGAATGCCATTCGGCCGGCTTCTCGCCGAAACGCGCTGCGAAACGCTCGAGAAATTGCGTCGTGAGCGCAATTTCCGGCATCATGACGAGCGCCTGTCCGCCAGCCTGAAGGGCCGCGGCGATCGCCTCGAAATAAACTTCGGTCTTGCCCGAGCCGGTGACGCCTTCGAGAAGGAACGGCTTGAACGCCTGCGACGAAAGCGCCGCGGTCAACGCATTTGCGGCCTCCTGCTGCGCGGGCTCCAACGCCGGCGCGGCGAAGTGAGGATCGAGCGGCGGCGCGATCGGCTCCGGCGGCGCCGCGATCGCCTCCAGCGCGCCCTCGTCGATGAGCGCGTCGATGACGCCGGTCGAGCAGGCGGCGGCTTCGGCAAGCGCTTTCTTGGCGAAAGCGATGCCGCCTTCCGCCGCCGCGAGCACCCTCGCGCGCGTCGGCGTCAATCGCTCGGGCGAGGCGCCGCTCACGCGATAGAGCGTGCGCGGCGCTTCCGGTCCGGCGTCTTCGGCGGCCCGCGTCGCGAGCCGCAGCGCCATGCCGCGGGGCGTGAGCGTGTAACGCGCCAGCCAGTCGATGAAGTCGCGCAGTCTTTGCGAAAGCGGCGGACGGTCGAGACGCGCGCGGATGGTCTTGAGATTGCCTCCGGGAGCGCCGCCGCCGTCGACGGACCAGACGACGCCATAGGCCTCCCGCTTGCCGAGCGGCGCGATGACGCTGTCGCCAGGTTGAAGCCGCATCGCCGGCGGCGCGAGATAGGAATAGGCCGTGTCGATGGCGACGGGCGCGAGAATCTCGACGACTCGCGCTCTTTCGTCCTCGGGCTGCGCCGCGCTCATGGCGAGGACTTAATCCATTTCCGATACCAATCGGAACTTTTTTGGAACGAAGCGGGCTGCGCCGGGGTTCGAGTAGCGCAACGCCCGACGGAGGCTTTCATGGAAAAATGGTCGCGCATCGGTCTTTCTGCGCTTGTGACAGGAAGCGTCGCAAGTCTCATTTCCACCGCAGCGCTCGCGGCGCTGGCGAAGCTCGAAGGCAAGGGCGCTCTGGAGCCGACGAACGCAACGAGCCATTGGCTTTGGGGGCGTAAATCGCGCGGCCGACGCGACGTTGACGTCGCGCACACGGCTGTGGGTTACGCGACGCACCACGCGTCGGCCATCTTCTGGGCATTCCCGTTTGAGGCCTGGCTTGCGATGCAGCCGCCCCGCTCAACGCTTGAACTGATCGGCGATGCCGCGATGATGTCTGGAATCGCAGCCACTGTCGATTATGGCGCCGCGCCTAAGCGGATCACGCCGGGTTGGGAGCTCGCCTTGTCGGACCGGTCGATGGTCGCCGCCTTCGCCGCCCTCGCGCTCGGCTTGGCGGGTGGCGCAATGGCGTCTCGTGCGCTCTTGGGCCACTCGGAGATTAAGCAAAGTTAGTCCGTTCCGGCCGTCTTAAATTTAGCGCGCGATTATCCGCGCGCCTCGATTGCTCGTCAGATACGTGGCGATCCAACTCATCGCCACGAATATCCGACTGCGCAAATTCACCAGAAAATAAATGTGCACCACGCTCCAGAAGAGCCAGCCTGGGAAGCCCGTCAGCTCCAGTCGGCCCAGCTTGACGATTGCAGAGTTCCGGCCGATCGTCGCCAGCGTTCCGTAATCCCGATAGCGAAAAGATTTTTTTGGAGAACGCCCGTCGAGGCGGAGCCGGATGGCGTGTCCGGCGTATGTGCCCATTTGCTTTGCGGAAGCGGCGAGCGCCGGAACCGGCGCCCCGTTGGAATCCATCAGAAGGGCGAGATCGCCAATGACGTAGACATCAGGAAGGCCGGGAACCGTCAGATCCCCGCCCACCGCAATGCGCCCGGTGCCGTCGCTTTCAACGCCCAGCCAATGCGCTGCGGGCGACGCCCGGACGCCGGCGGCCCAGAGAATGACGCCTGCGCGAATTTCCCTATCTCCAGTAACAATTCTGTCCTCGAAAACCTGGTCGACCGAGGTATCCGTGCGCACCTCAACGCCGTTTTTTTCGAGCGAATTGCGGGCGTAATCCGAAAGCCGTTCAGGAAAGCCTGCAAGAATGCGGCGGCCCGCCTCAAGCAGAATGATGCGCGCGTTCCTTGGATCGGCTCGACGAAACTCCGGTGGCAACGTTCTGCGTGCAAGTTCGGAGATCGCGCCGGCGAGTTCGACTCCGGTCGGACCGCCTCCGACAATGACGAACGTGAGCAGTCTCTCTCGCTCGATGGGATCGTCGCTGACTTCGGCGCGTTCGAAGGCGAGAAGCAGCCTGCGTCGGATGAGCGTCGCATCTGAGATGGATTTCAGCCCCGGCGCTAAATTCGTCCAGTTGTGACCGAAATAAGAGTGCGTGGCGCCGGTCGCGACGACGAGGACGTCATAGCCAATCTCGCATTTGTCCGTCTTTACGACTTTGCGCGCCGTATCGACGCCCTCGACCGTGAGCATCAGCACTGTTACGTCCTTTTGGCGCCGCACGATATGGCGAATCGGCCAAGCGACTTCCGGCGCGGCGAGCGCCGCGGTCGCAACCTGATAGAGCAGGGGCTGGAAGCAATGATGGTTGTTGCTGTCCAGAATCGTTATGCGCGCGCCGGAGCCGGCGAGCGCCTGCGCCGCTGCGATCCCGGCGAAGCCGCCGCCGATGATCACGACACGAGGCTTGCGCGAATCGGCGCTGCTTTGCTGCATGATGCACCACCTATCGCCAGGCGCGCCGTTTATCGGAAGCGCTGATCGCGGCTTCGGGCTTTAAGCCGTGAAACGCTTACAATGTTCCAACCTGGCTCGCCGGCGCCTCGCCGACATTCGCGGCGGAGAGGGACTGGATGGAGACGACGATCGCTGAAAGACTTCGCAGAATTGTCCGCTACAGCAGGAGAGAGCCGCGACGCGCAGGATGCGCATCGCGTCTCGCCGCTCTATTGAATTGCCGCCTTCAGATGAATGAGCGCGGTTTCGGCATGACGCACGCCTTTGTCAATCCGGCTCGCGTGATGGGTGCGCTTGGCGGTCTTGAGCGCCTGACTGAGATGCTTCATCGCGGTCTTGATATGGCCCTTGGGGTCTTCACCGCTCGCCGATTTGGCGTGATCCCAGGCGTTATGCGCATGCTCGGCGAAGGAGGAGGCGTTATGCTGCTTGCCTTCTTTGATCGCCTCATTCGTCTCGTCGATCGCCTGAGTCAGATGCTCGCTACGACTCTGCGCCAACGCCATATGCGGCGTCACAAGAAAAGCGGCCGCGATGGCCAAAGCGGCCAAAATCGAACGACGTGCCAGCATTACTGTTACTCCCCTAGCTGATTTTTGAGTTTCGGACCTTTGCGGCGCCCGTCTGCAAACGAGAGCCAATTTTGAGATGGCGGCTATTGCTTAGCTTTCCAAGGCGACGTTTTGACGCCTCCTTGCATTCCGTCGC
The DNA here is from genome assembly GCF_021731785.1 of Methylocystis sp. GTDB lineage: Bacteria > Pseudomonadota > Alphaproteobacteria > Rhizobiales > Beijerinckiaceae > Methylocystis. The sequence continues at coordinate 16,127 of NZ_JAKFWS010000061.1, read as the reverse complement.
CGGGGCGCCTATCCCTTGTGACGCCAGTCGGCTGGACGGCCGCTGCCGAAACGCAGAGGAAAGTCCGGGCTCCACGGAGACACGGCGCCGGATAAGGTCCGGCGGGGGCGACCCCAGGGATAGCGCCACAGAAAGCAAACCGCCGCGCAAGCGGTAAGGGTGAAAGGGTGCGGTAAGAGCGCACCGCCCGAGCGGCGACGTTCGGGGCACGGCAAGCCCCGCCGGGAGCAAGACCGAATAGGGGCGACGGAAGGCCTTAAGCGCGAGCTTTTTGCCTTCAACCCGTCTCCGGGACTGTCGCCCGGGTTGGTTGCTCGAGGCGGGCGGCAACGTCCGTCCCAGAGGAATGGTCGTCACGTTCTGCAAAGGACGTACAGAACCCGGCTTACAGGCCGACTGGCGCTCAAACAGCCTGTTTTGTCGTCAATCAAACTTAGCGGCAGGGACGCTCCGCGTCATTTTGCTTGCGCCGCCTCGATGCCGCCAAATTCGCGCCACCGTAAACGCTCCCTTAACGATAACAAAGCCTAATGAAGGCGGTTGCCGAGATTGGCGCGTGGCGACCAGCCTGCTTCCAACGCCCCGCGGTTCCATGTCGATCAAGACCGCCCAGCCGCAAACAAGCCGTCTCGACGAGCTAGCGCTCGCCGGGCGCACAGGATCGTCGCGCCGGCCGCCTCGGGTCGCGCGCCGCCGGATGAGGAGCATGATCATGACGTCGGCGCCGCATATTCCGGTGCTGCGCGATGAGGCGATGGCCGCTCTCTTCATTCGTCCGGGAGGCCGCTACATCGACGCGACCTTCGGCGCCGGCGGCTATACGCGGGCGTTACTCGCGCAGCCGGATACGCGCGTGCTTGCGCTCGATCGCGATCGGACGGCGGTGAAGGCCGGCGGTTCGCTCGTCGACGAGATGCGCGGACGACTCACGCTTGTCGAAGCGCGTTTTTCGCAGCTTCAGGACATCGCGCGCGCGCAAGGCTTCGCGCCGGTCGACGGGGTCGTCTTCGACATCGGCGTCTCGTCGATGCAGTTCGATGAGGCGGCGCGGGGCTTTTCCTTCCGCGCCGACGGTCCGCTCGACATGCGCATGGAGGGGAGGGGCCGCAGCGCCGCCGACATCGTCAATGAAGCGGATGAAGAGACGCTTGCCGACATCTTCTATTTCTACGGCGAGGAGCGCGCCGCGCGGCGCATCGCCCGCGCTATCGTCCACGACCGTGAGATTGCGCCTTTTCAAACGACCAGAGCGCTGGCCGAGATGATCGCTCGCGTCGCTCCCAACCGCGCCATCGACATTCATCCCGCGACCAAAAGCTTCCAGGCGCTGCGCATCGCCGTCAACGATGAACTTGGGGAACTGCTGAATGGGCTGATTGGCGCCGAACGGCTTCTCGCCGAAGGCGGTCGACTCGTCGTCGTGACCTTCCATTCGCTCGAGGATCGCATCGTCAAACAGTTTCTCGCCGAAAGGAGCGGGCGCGGCGAAACCGGATCGCGCCGCCTGCCCGGCGAAGCGGTTCCGCCGGCGCCGAGTTTCGTCTGCGATGGCCGCCAGCCGATCACGCCCACGCACGCCGAGACGGCGGCCAATCCGCGCGCGCGTTCGGCCAAGCTGCGCTACGCGATGCGCACGGCGGCGGCGCCTTATCCCCCCGATGAAAGGCTCGCGCGTCTCGTTCGCCTGCCCGATCGCGTCAAGGGAAAAGCCTGATGCTGCGTTTCCTCAACATCGTTGCGATTCTCGCCCTTGTCGGTTCGGCGGTTTACGCTTACTCGATCAAGTATCAGACGAGCTATCGCGCCGAGCAGATTACAAAAACCAAGATCGAGATCCGGCAGGAACGCGACGCGATTGCGGTTTTGCGCGCTGAATGGGCCTATATGACCCGGGCCGAGCGCATTCAGCAGCTCGCCGACGCCTATCTGCCGGGCATGAAGCAGATCGACGCGCTCCAGATCGTTGCCGCCCAATCGCTTCCCGAACGATCGCCGCGCGTCGACTCCATCGGCCAGAAGCTCGACTCGCTCGGATTGAGCATGCCGGCGACGCCGCCCGTCGCAGGCAGCGCCTCGACAACGACGCCCAAAGCGCAGGGACAAAGCCAAGAGCGACACAAGCCATGACCCAGACCATGCGCGACACGCCACCATCGCCTTCGCCAGCGCATCGAATGCGCGCGCTGCTGCGCGCGGTGTTTACGACAAGTCTCGAGTTGAGCGGGGCGCGCATGCGGCTCGCGGCGCTAGGCTTTCTGGCGCTCTATGGGGTGATCGCCATCAAGCTCGTCTATCTGGGCTTCAAGCCGGAAGCGGCGACGACGCGGCGCGCCGCTGCGGAGGCTGTCGCGGCTTCGCGCCCGGACATTCTCGATCGCAATGGCGAGGTGCTCGCCAGCGACGTGAAGGTGATGTCGGTCTTCGCCGAGCCGCGCCGCATCATCGACAAGGATGAAGCGACCGAACTGTTGACCGCCGTTCTGCCGGGGCTCGACTCCCGTGAACTGCGCGAGCGGCTCGGGTCCAGAAAAGGTTTCGTGTGGGTGAAGCGCGAAGTCACGCCGCATCAGCGCGACGAGGTGTTTCATCTCGGACTGCCAGGCGTCGGATTGATCGCCGAAAATAAGCGCGTCTACCCCAATGGGCCGATCGGCGCGCATGTGCTCGGCTTCGCCAACATCGACAATCAGGGCATCGCCGGCATCGAAAAATACATCGACGGGCAGGGGCTCGCCGACCTGCACGGGGCGGGCTTCGGCGTGACCCCGGAGGAGCTGAAGCCCGTATCGCTTTCGCTCGACATGCGCGCGACGCATGCGCTCCGCGACGAACTAGAGAAGGGCGTTACGCACTTCAAGGCGAAGGCTGGCGCCGCGGCGATCCTCGACGTCAACACCGGAGAAGTGATCGCGCTGGCGTCGCTGCCCGACTACGATCCGAACAAGCCGACGGACGCGCTCGATCCGATCCACATCAACCGCATGAGCGTCGGCGTTTACGAGATGGGCTCGACCTTCAAGGCGCTGACCATTGCAATGGCGCTCGACTCCGGCAAGGTCAATCTCAATTCAAGGCTCGACGCGCGCGGCGTGCTGTCGTTCGGTCGCTTCAAGATCCATGATTATCACGCGCAAAATCGCGCGCTCACGTTGCCGGAAGTTTTCACCTATTCCTCCAATGTCGGCACCGCGCGCATGGCGATGGGCCAAGGCGTGGAGCGGCACAAGGCGTTCTTGCGCAAGATGGGTCAGCTTACCCGCATGCGCACCGAACTGCCGGAGAGCGCCGAGCCGATCGTGCCGAAAAACTGGGGAGAACTGAACACCATGACCATCGCCTTCGGACATGGTCTCGCAGTGGCGCCGCTCCAGGCGATGATGGCGGTCGGCGCGCTGATGAACGGCGGCTATCTGATCACGCCGACCTTCATCAAGCGCAGCGAGGAGGACGCGAAGGCGGGCGCCGAACGCGTCGTGAAGCCGGAGACGAGCGAGGCGATGCGCTATCTCATGCGTCTCAACGCCGAAATCGGCACGGCGCGGAAGGTGAACGTCCCTGGCTATTACGTCGGCGGCAAAACCGGCACCGCGGAAAAGGTCATTAACGGCCATTATTCGAAGAACCGGCTGTTTAACACCTTCATGGCCGTCTCGCCGTCGGACAAGCCGAAATATCTGTTCCTCACCATCATGGACGAACCGCAGGGACTGCCGGAAACCGGCGGCTATGCGACGGCCGCCTACAATGCTGGCCAGGTGACGGGTGAAATCATCGAGCGCGTCGGTCCGATCCTCGGACTTACGCCGCGATTCGAGCCGCCGCACCAGCCTTTCCCGCTCCTCGCCAAATTGGGATATGGCTATGCCAATGTTCCGGCCCGCGGCGGCGGAGGACATTGATGCTGCTTTCGGAACTGCTTGCGACGCCAGATCTTGAGCCCGCCTTGCGCGGGCTCAAGATCGCCGGCCTGACGGCCGACAGTCGAATGGCGCGCGACGGCTTCGCATTTTTTGCAATACCCGGCCATGCCGGCGACGGCATGGCCTTTGTCGCCGACGCCGCCGCGCGCGGCGCCTGCGTCGTCGTTGCCCAGCGCGCCGCGCAATGTCCGCTGCCGCTCATCGTCGTCGACGACGTTCGGCGGGCGCTGGCGCTTGCGGCGGCGCGTTTCTTTCCGCGTCAGCCGTCGACGATCGCCGCCGTCACCGGAACGAGCGGCAAGACCTCGGTCGTCGCCTTCCTGCGCCAAATCTGGGCTGCGCTCGGACATGAGGCGGCCTCGCTCGGCACCGTTGGAATCGTTGATTCGCACGGCGCGCATTACGGCGCGCTGACGACGCCCGGACCGGTCGAACTGCATCAGACCCTTGACGATCTTGCGGGACGCGGCGTGACGCATCTCGCGATGGAGGCCTCGTCGCTCGGGATCGATCAGCGCCGCCTTGACGGGATGCGCGTCGACGTCGCTGGCTTCACCAATTTTTCGCGCGACCATCTCGACCATCACGCCGACATGGAGGACTACTTCGCCGCGAAGATGCGGCTCTTCGATACGCTGATGCGCCCGGGCCAGACGGCGGTGATCGACGCCGACAGCGACGTCGCCTCGCGCGTGATCGACATTTGCCGCAAGAGCGGCCTCAGGATTTTCAGCGTCGGTTTCAAGGGCGAAGCGATCAAGCTCCATTCGTCGACGCCATCCGCCCTCGCCACCTCCTTGCAGCTCAGCCATGGCGCCGTTGAATATGAGGCGAACCTGCCGCTCGCCGGCGCGTTTCAGGTCTCAAACGCCCTTGTCGCCGCCGGCCTCGCCATCGCCAGCGGCGATGACCCCTCTCGGGTGTTTGCGGCGCTCGAAGCGCTCAAAGGCGCGCCAGGCCGGCTCGAATGCGTCGGGCAATACAAGGGCGCGCCGATCTTCGTCGACTACGCCCATAAGCCGGACGCGCTGGAGAAGGTTCTCGCCACCTTGCGGCCGCTGACAAAAAATCGCCTGATTGTCGTTTTCGGTTGCGGCGGCGATCGCGACCGTGGCAAACGCCCGCTGATGGGCGAAATCGTCGCCCGCGCCGCCGATGTCGCCATCGTCACCGACGATAATCCGCGCAGCGAGGACGCCGCCGCCATTCGCGCAGAAATTCTCGAAGGAACCCGCGGCGGCGCGGCGCATGTCATCGAGATCGGGGACCGGCGCGCGGCGATCGCCAGCGCCGTCGCCGAACTTCAAACAGGCGATGCGCTCGTCGTGGCGGGAAAAGGTCACGAGACCGGGCAGATCGTCGGCGGGCGCGTTTTGCCGTTCTCCGATCATGAGGCGATCGCACAGGCGCTAAAGGAGCACCATCCATGACCGGGAGGCCGCTATGGTCGGGATTGGCGCTGGTCGGTGCGCTGCGCGCGCGCGCCAGCGGCGGCCTTGCGCGCGAAGCCGCTGGCGTTTCCATCGACACGCGCACGCTTCAGCCCGGAGACCTGTTTTTCGCCATCAAGGGCGAAACGCGCGACGGTCATGACTTCGTGCGGACAGCCTTCGAGAAGGGCGCGGCGGCGGCGGTGATCGACGAAGCCCATGCGAGCGAGCTTTCCGGCGCAGGGCCGCTTTTCGTCGTCAGGGACGTGCAACAGTCGCTCGAATCGCTTGGTCAGCGCGCGCGGGAACGAACCGAAGCCTTCATCACCGCCATCACCGGTTCGGTCGGCAAGACGTCGACAAAGGACATGACCCGGCTCATGCTGTCGCGCTTTGGCGACACGCATGCCTCAGCGGCGTCTTACAACAATCACTGGGGCGTGCCCTTGACGCTTGCGCGTATGCCGGCGGAGACGCGCTTTGGCGTGTTTGAACTGGGCATGAACCATGCGGGGGAAATCGCCGCGCTCGTCGCCCAGGTTCGACCGCACGTCGCCGTCGTCACCCGCATCGCGCCGGTTCATCTTGAATATTTCGGTTCGATCGAAAAGATTGCGGACGCCAAAGCCGAAATCTTTTCGGGGCTCGACGGCGGCGTCGCGATCATCAACCGCGACGATGGTTTTTACGAGCGTCTCGCCGTGGCGGCGACGCCGAACGCCAGCCATGTCGTCAGTTTTGGCGAGACGGAAGGCGCCAACGCGCGGCTCCTGTCTTACGCGCCGGATGGCGAAGGCGCTCTGGTCGAAGCGCAGATTCTCGAGCGTCGACTGCGCTTCCGTATCGGCGCGCCGGGCAGGCATCTCGCCGTCAACGCGCTCGCGGCGCTGCTCGTCGGCGCCGTTTTCGACGTGGATCTCGAGGAAGCGGCGTCGGTCTTCGCCGATTTCCAGCCGCCGTCGGGACGGGGACGGCGAGAGAAAATATCGACGTCAGGCGGCGACTTTACGCTGATCGACGAAAGCTACAACGCCAACCCGACCTCGATGCGCGCGGCGCTGGAGCTGCTTGGCGGCGCGCCGACAGGGCCGGGCGGCCGTCGGATCGCGGTTTTGGGCGACATGCTGGAGCTCGGGCCGCAGGCCGCCGAACTGCATGCCGCGCTCGCCCAGGACCTTATCGACGCCAGGGTTGATCTGCTATTCACGTCCGGGCCGTTGATGTCGCGCCTGAGTTACGCTGCGCCCGATTCGATGCGCGCCGCGCATCGGGCGACGCCGCTGGAACTGGAAGAGGCGGTTCTCTCCGCCGTTCGGCCCGGCGACGTGGTGATGGTCAAAGGCTCCAATGGTTCGCGGATGTCGCGGATCGTTTCGGCCTTGAAAGCCGCGTTGGCCCACGAAATGGCGAATTGAGGAGAGACGATGCTGACGCTGCTTGCGGACTTTTCGTATCTTTATAGTCCGCTAAACGTCTTCCGATACATCACTTTTCGCGCCGCCATGGGGGCGGCGACGGCGCTGTTCTTCGTCTTCTTCTTCGGACCGGGCGTGATCGCCGCGTTGCGCATCAAGCAGGGCAAGGGGCAGCCGATCCGCGAGGACGGGCCGGCTTCGCATCTCGTGACCAAAAAAGGCACGCCGACAATGGGCGGCCTGATGATTCTGTCGGGACTGGTCGCTGCGACCCTGCTCTGGGCGAATTTGCGCAATTCCTATGTGTGGATCGTGCTCTTCGTCACGGTCGGCTTCGGCCTCATCGGCTTTTACGACGACTATCTCAAGGTGACCAAGCAGTCGCACGCCGGCTTCTCCGGCAAGCTAAGACTGGCGCTGGAGTTTCTGATCGCCGGCCTCGCCTGCTACGCGCTGATGCATAACGGCGGAGAGAACATGACGAAGCTCGCCATTCCCATGGTGAAGGGCTACGTCGCCACGCTCGGCCCATTTTTCGTCCTGTTTGGCGCATTCGTCATCGTATCGGCGGGCAATTGCGTCAATCTCACCGACGGACTCGACGGACTCGCCATCGTGCCGTCGATGATCGCCGCCGGCGCCTTCGCGATCTTTGCGTATCTCGTCGGCAATTCGATCTTTTCGAACTATCTCGGCGTCAACTACGTGGCCGGCGTCGGCGAATTGACCATCGTCTGCTCGGCTTTCATCGGCGCAGGACTGGGCTTTCTATGGTTCAACGCGCCGCCGGCGCAAATCTTCATGGGCGATACCGGCTCGCTGGCGCTAGGCGGTCTCGTCGGCTCGGTGGCGGTGGCGGTGAAGCAGGAATTCATCCTCGTCATCGTCGGCGGACTTTTCGTCATCGAAGGTGCGTCGGTCATCCTCCAGGTGGTCTATTACAAGCTCACCGGCAAGCGCATCTTCCTGATGGCCCCCATTCATCATCACTTCGAGCAGAAGGGCTGGAAGGAGCCGCAGATCGTCATCCGCTTCTGGATCATCGCCTTCGTGTTGGCCCTCATGGGCCTCTCGACCTTGAAGCTGAGGTGACGATGACGCCGGTCGAGACCTTCAATGGCAAGCGCGTGGCGCTCTTTGGCCTCGGCGGCTCGGGCCTTTCGACGGCCCGCGCGCTTCTTGCCGGCGGGGCGCGGGTCGCTGCGTGGGACGACGGCGAAGCGGGCCGCCTAAAAGCGGTGGCGCAAGGCATAGCGCTCGAAGATCTCGCGGCGGCGGATTGGCGCGGCTTCGACGCGCTCGTCCTGTCGCCCGGCGTGCCGCTGACTCATCCCGAACCTCACTGGGTTGTGCAGGCGGCGAAGGCCGCCGGAGTACAGATCATCGGCGACGTCGAACTGTTCTGCCGCGAAAGAGAGGCGCGCGCCGGCGGGTCGCCGTTTGTCGCGATCACCGGCACCAACGGCAAATCGACGACGACCGCGCTGATTGCGCATATCTTGCGCGAGGCCGGCCGCGACGTTCAGCTCGGCGGCAATATCGGCGTGCCGATTCTCGATCTCGAGCCGCCGTCGGACGATCGCATTCACGTCATCGAATGTTCGTCATTCCAGATCGATCTCGCGCCCTCGCTGGCGCCGACGATCGGCGTGCTGATCAATATTACGCCGGATCACATCGACCGCCACGGCACGATCGAAAATTACGCCGCCATCAAGGAACGGCTGGTCGCGGCGGCGGAAGTGGCCTTGGTTGGCGTCGACGATCCCTATTGCCATGCGATCGGCGCGCGCCTGGCCGAAGCCGCGCCGCCCGAGAAGCGTGTCGTGCCGGTGTCGGCGAAGCGCGCGCTCGATTGGGGATTCTACGTCGAGGATCGCAGCGTCTACTTCCGCGAGCAAGGGCATCCGCCTGACGAAGCCGAACTGATCAGCTCGCTTCAAGGCGCGCGCGCGCTACGCGGCGCGCATAATGCGCAAAACGCCGCTTTCGCCGCCGCCGCCGGATGGGAGTGCGGGCTGGACGACGACGAGATTGCGAGCGGCCTGCTGAGCTTCCCTGGCCTTCCGCATCGCATGGAGGAAGTCGGACGCATCGAGCGCGCGTTGTTCGTCAACGACTCGAAGGCGACCAACGCCGACGCGGCCGAAAAGGCGCTGACGAGCTTCACCGATATCTACTGGATTCTTGGCGGCCGATCGAAAGAGGGCGGCGTCGAGCCGCTGCGGCCGCATTTCTCGCGGATACGCAAAGCCTATCTGATCGGCGAGGCGACCGACGATTTTGCGCGCGTGCTGGAGGGGGCGCTGCCTTTCGAGCGTTGCGGAACGCTCGACACTGCGACGGCGCGCGCGGCGCTCGACGCGCTCGGCGGAGGGGCGCCGGAGCCTGTCGTGCTGCTGTCGCCGGCCTGCGCGTCCTATGACCAATTTGCCAATTTCGAGGCGCGCGGCGATGCCTTTCGCGGCCTCGTCGAGGGGCTTCCCGCCGTCATCGCGGCGCGAAAAGGAGGGCTGTCATGATCTCGCGCGCGCACCGAACGCCATTCTCGGACTGGGCGTGGACGGTCGATCGCTGGCTGCTTGCAAGCGTAGCCCTGCTGATCGTCGCCGGACTCGTCTTCGCCATGGCCGGCAGCCCGCCCGTCGCGGAGCGGTTGCATCTGGCGACCTTCCACTTCGTCAACAAGCAGGCGATCTATCTTGTGCCGGCGCTCGTGGTGATGGTCGCCACGTCATTTCTTTCGCCGCGCCATGTGCGCCGGCTCGCGCTGGTGATTTTCGTCGTCTCCCTCGCGCTTGTCTTCGCCACAATTTTCTACGGCCAGGAGGTCAAGGGCGCGAAGCGATGGATCTTGGGCATCCAGCCCTCCGAATTTCTCAAGCCCGCCTTTGTCGTGCTCGTCGCCTGGGCGTTCTCCGAAGGGGCGCGCCGCAAGGATGTTCCCGGAAATCTCATCGCGCTTTTGCTGCTGCCGATCGCGATCGCGCCGCTGATGCTGCAGCCGGATTTCGGGCAGACGATGCTGATTTCGATTGTCTGGGCGGCGCTGTTCTTCATGGCCGGCCTGCACTGGATATGGGTTGTCGGACTTGGCGGGTTAGGCGGCGCTTCGGCGCTGCTCGCCTACAAGTTCGTGCCGCATGTCCATACGCGCATCGAGACGTTTCTGGAGCCGCCGCCGCCGGTCGCCGGCGTGCCGGCCAACTTTCAGTCGGAGACGGCGCTCGAGAGTTTCATCGCCGGATCGTGGTTCGGCAGGGGACCCGGCGAAGGGGCGATCAAGCGCATCCTGCCCGACTCTCACACGGATTTCATCTTCGCGGTCATCGGCGAGGAATTTGGCGTTCTCGTGTGCATCGCGCTCGGCGCGGTCTTCGCGTTCGTGGTGGTGCGGGGACTCTTCTCGGCGGCGCGCAACAGCGATCCCTTCTGCCGCTTTGCGACAGCGGGGCTGGTGATGTTGTTCGGTCTGCAGAGCTGCATCAACATGGCGGTGAACGTGCATCTCATGCCAGCCAAGGGCATGACGCTGCCCTTTGTCTCTTACGGCGGCTCCTCGCTCATCTCGCTGTCGCTCGGCATGGGATTTCTGCTCGCCGTCACGCGCAAGCGGCCGCGGGCCAGGGTGATGAGCGAGCTCGCCGCGACCGGCGCTCCCGCCGCGGCGTGATAAAAGCCTCAGCATGATCGATTCGCCGATTCTCCTCGCCGCGGGCGGCACCGGCGGCCATCTCTTTCCGGCCGAGGCGCTCGCCCATGCGCTTGCCGCGCGCGGTTTGGCGGCGGAACTCGTCACCGAGGAGCGCGCGCTCCGCTATGGCGGGAATTTTCCCGCGCGGGCGATGCATGTGATCCCCGCCGGGACGCCGCGCGGCGGCTCGCTCTTCGCCAAGGCGCAGGCGGTCGCGCGCCTCGCCATCGGGACGGCGCAGGCGGCGGCGCTGCTGCGACATATCGAGCCGGCCGCGGTGATCGGCTTTGGCGGCTATCCGACCGTGCCGCCCTTGCTTGCCGCCTCCTATCTCGGCGTGCCGAGCGTCTTGCACGAAGCGAATGGCGTGATGGGTAAGGCCAACCGCTTCCTCGCCGGCCGCGTCGACAGGATCGCCGCCGGCCTGCCGACGCTCGTTGCGCCGCCAGCCCTTAAAGGCAAGGTCGTCGTCACCGGCAATCCGGTGCGTCCCAATGTGCTCGAGGCCGCCAATATTCCCTATCCGTCGTCCGACGATGGAATGTTCCGGCTGCTTGTCGCCGGCGGCTCTCAGGGGGCGCGCGTCATGGCGGACATCGTGCCCGCGGCGGTCGCGGCGCTCCCCGACGCCCTGCGGGCGAGAATCGCCGTCGTGCAACAAGCGCGCAGCGAGGATCTTGAGCGGGTTGAGGCGAGTTACGCCGGCGCCGGGGTCGGCGCCGAGATTGCGTCCTTTTTCGCCGATTTCCCGGCGCGGGTCGCGGCGGCGCATTATGTTATCGCCCGCGCCGGCGCGTCGACCGTCTCTGAGCTTGCGGTCATTGGACGTCCGGCGATGTTGGTGCCGCTGCCGCATGCGCTCGACCAGGATCAGGCGGCGAACGCCGCTTTTCTCGAAGCGGCGGGCGGCGCTGAAACCGTGCAGCAGAGCGACTTCACGCCGGAATTTTTGACGCGGCGGCTTTGCGACCTCATCGATGCGCCGGCGCAGCTTGCCGCGCGCGCCGAAGCCGCAAAGAGCGTCGGCGTCGCCGACGCCGCCGATCGGCTCGCCGATCTGATCATCGACGTGGCGCGAAGAGGCGCTACGAAACGGAGCTAGGGATGAAACTGCCGAAAGAGTTGGGCCCGATTCATTTCGTCGGCATCGGCGGCATCGGCATGTCTGGAATCGCCGAAGTGCTGCTCAATCTCGGGTACAAGGTGCAGGGATCGGACGCCGCCGAAAACGCCAATGTCAAGCGTCTCGTCGAAAAGGGCGCGACGGTCAGCATCGGCCACGACGCGAAGAATCTCGGCGACGCGGCGGTCGTCGTCGTCTCGACCGCGATCAAGCGCGACAATCCCGAACTTGTCTTGGCGCGTGAAAAACGTCTGCCTGTCGTGCGCCGCGCCGAAATGCTCGCCGAGCTGATGCGCCTCAAGCAATGCGTCGCGATCGCCGGCACGCATGGCAAGACGACGACGACCTCGCTCGTCGCGACGCTGCTCGACGCGGGCGGGCTCGATCCGACCGTCATCAACGGCGGCATCATCAACGCCTATGGCACCAATGCGCGTCTTGGCGCCGGCGACTGGATGGTGGTCGAGGCCGACGAGAGCGACGGCACGTTTCTCAAACTGCCGGCGGACGTCGCCATCGTCACCAATATCGATCCCGAACATCTCGACCATTTCCATACATTCGACGCCATCAAGGAAGCCTTCCGCAACTTCGTCGAGAATATTCCCTTCTACGGCTTCGCGGTGATGTGCCTCGACCATCCGACCGTGCAGGAGCTCGTCGGCCGCATCGAGGACCGCCGCGTCATCACCTATGGAGAAAATCCGCAGGCCGACGTGCGTCTGCTCGACGTCGATCTTGAGGGCGGCGTGTCGAAGTTCAATGTGCTCTTGCGCGACCGCAAAACGTCGCAGGCGATCTATCTCGAGAATCTCGTCCTGCCGATGCCGGGCCATCACAATGCGTTGAACGCGACGGCGGCGGTCGCCGTCGCCAATCAGCTCGGCCTTTCACCCGAACAAATCCGCAAGGCGCTTGCCGGCTTTGGCGGCGTGAAGCGGCGCTTCACCAAGACCGGCGAATGGAACGGCGTGCAGATTTTCGACGACTATGGCCATCATCCGGTCGAAATCGCCGCCGTGCTGCGCGCCGCGCGCGCCTCGACGAAAGGCAAGGTCGTCGCGCTGATGCAGCCGCATCGTTATTCGCGTTTGCAGTCGCTTTTTGATGCTTTCGCCACCTGCTTCAACGACGCCGACGTGGTCATCATCGCCGACGTCTATCCGGCGGGAGAGCAGCCGATCCCGGGGGCCGATCGCGACGCGCTCGTCTCGGCGATCAAGGCGCACGGCCATCGGCGCGCGATGGGATTGCCCTCGCCCGAAGTGCTGCCAGCGATGATCCGCGAAATCGTCACGCAAGGCGATTACGTCGTGTGCCTCGGCGCCGGCAATATTACGCAGTGGGCGTATGCGCTGCCGGAGCAACTCGCGGCGGGCGGGACGATGTAGCGGGGGCGGCGGTCGACGCGATTGGCGTGTTCGACGAAACGACGATGCGTGAGTTCGACGTCGTTTGCGCCGTTTCTTTCATTGGTGAGGCTTAGATTTCCTCGGCGCGTCAAGCCCGCTCTACAACGTTTTCGACCGTGCACAGCGAATAATAGCCATAGAGCGGCGACGCCAACGGCTGATCCGGCCAGTACGTTCGATGAAGGTCGGCGAGCGTGACGCGATCAAGCACTTTCGCGCCGCATCGGGCGGCGAGTTCGGCCAGATCGTCGATTCCGTAAGTCCAGGGCGCGCCCATCGCGGCGAATCTTGCGACGACGCTGGAGATTTCCGGATCGCCGGTTTCGTCTCGGATCACAGCCTCGGCGAAATAGTCGAAGGACGTCGAGCAGCGCCCGATCGCGCTCATGAGGTCCGTCAGAATGCGATGGACGGCGCCGTGATCCAAATACATGGTGTTGCCTTCCCATATGACGTGCGTGGGAAGGCTGAAATCCAATCCGCTCTGTCGTAGGAGAGCGAGCATGCCGTCGGTCAGATAATCGGCGCCGACATATGTCGTGTTGGGATCGACGGAATTTTCTTCGAGTTTCGCCTTCTTGAACGCCTGAGTTTCAGGCGCGTCGATTTCAAAATAGGCGACGCCCTCATTCGCGATTCGTTGCGGCCTCGTGTCGAGGCCGGCGCCAAGAATGAGGATCTGCCGGAATCCCTGGTCGATCTGAAGACGAAGCCGGTCGTCGAAGTAGCGCGTCCTCAAACGCACATTGTTCCTGATCGGCGGGAAAGACTGCGAAATGCGATCCGCCGCCTTCTTTGATTCCCGATCGAGAAACAGGTGGACGAAAGGATCGTGATAGAGCGGATGGGCTTCCTTGTTCTCGTCATTGCGAAACTCGGCGACGACGAAAGCGGTGCCGGCGACTTTTTGGATTTCGGTCATATGGTTGGACTCGCTCCTCGCCCGGCGGCCGACGCGTTCTGTCTCCGCCCAGTCACTTATGAGGAAAGTGCTCGAGCAACTGCGCCAGCTGGTCGGACGTTATCGCAATTGGCGGCGAATAGGGGTCATTCACCGAAGCGACGAGCGATATCGGCACGATCGCTGCAGCAGCAAAAATCGCCTGCGCGAGAAGCTGCGGCTTCGGACGGTCGAGGTGCGTCACGGCAAGCGCGATTTGAGTGATAAAGGCGATGATCAGCACCGCCGCCCATTTGCGATCGTCAGTAAAGGCGCTCGCAATCGCGAGCCGCTGATCTCGCGCTGATCGCAGACCAATCACGGCGTCGATGAGCGCGCGCTGAAAGGACGGTCCAATTTTCGCGCCGCTCACCGCGGCGTTGAGCTTGTTGAGCGCCGCCTCGGTTTCGGGGGATTGGCCGCCGGCCTCCATGGCTTGCCATTCAAGGCCGACGACGGCCTCTACATACTCATGTATGGCGCTTAAGATGCCGTCGGAGTCGATTCCATTATTGCTGGAGAGCGCGGACAGGGTCGCCAATTGTTCGCGCTCCAGCGCGACCGCTTGATGGGCGCGGCGATTTGCATCCCAGACATCCTGCGAAAGGAAAGTCATCAGCAGGCCGAACAGCGTCGCTGGAACGCCTACGAAGGGCGGCACGACGCCCTTCCAGTCCTGCGCATGGGCTGCAAAGCGAGGCAAAACTCAGCCAACACAGGAAAAGCGCGAGAGCGGACATGGCGCCCGCAAGCAGGAGCGCCATGACGGGCATCGTCTGCGACATCCAAAATTTTAGGAGCACTGTCCCCTCGCAATGCGTGTGATCGGACGACATTCTAACCGAGATTCGCCACATCATCGCATAGGGGCGAGGCGACGCGCCTGGGTGAAACGCGCCTTTAGCAATATAAAAGTTCGGCAACGACGAGCGCGGCGTCTCCGCTCCAACGCACAACGCCCCGCCGCTACGTCCACGGTCGGGGCGTTTTTCCAAAAGAACGGCGTCAACGCACGCTGCATCCCGGCGCTTCAGCCGACGACAGAGTCGCCCGCCGGTGGCCGGGCTGCGATGAATTTACCTGCGGTCGCTTTGCCCGGCGGCGCCGGATGCGTTTCGTGAGAGCCTCGGCCGCGGATGGCTCAACCATCCCCCCGACTGCGGGAGCGTGTCCTCACAGAAAGGCCGAGTATCGAGGTTTTGAAGAAGCGTCCTGATGGCGTTTCTTCGTCGTTGAAGTTTTCTCGTGGTCATTGGGGAATCTCCTTTTTAGAGATGGACCACTGAACAACCAGTCTGAAGCGTCACCCCAACAACACGTGAAATCAAGTTGTGTTCCGCTCTGCTTCGACGAATTTCGGCGAGCGTTGCAAATTTGTCGCGTCGGCCGACCGGCGTCGCGACCGACGTTTTTCGGGGGCGTCCTACCAATAGACCTGTGCGCGCGCCTCGAAGAGGTCGGGGTGGACGCCGTTGTAGTAGGGGCCCTGTCGCGCCGGAACGCCCGTGGCGTATAGAGCGTAATCGTTAAAGGGCGCGGAGGCCTGCAGCACATGGATCCAATTGAACTGGAAATGAAATCCATTCTCGGGATACCAGTTAATTCCCAAGGTGACGTTCTGCTGGCGGCCGCCGACCACGCCGGCGTTGGCGATATAGGAAGCCGCGGGGGGATTGGGCGCGATGAGCGTCGTATAGGCGAGCATGTTGTACAGGCTTGATCCGCTATAGGGTCCGCTGTTGAGATTGAGCGCGCTGTAGCGCGCCGCGAGCCCAACTGCGCCAATGCCGCCCGCGCTCATCGGATGCTTGATCGTGATCTGATTGAAGTTCGCGCCGAGCTTGTTCGTTACGTCATAGGCGGCGGCGCGTTCCTCGCCCGTCAGATACCATTGTCCGTAGACATAAAAGCCGCTGAAATAGTGCGAGGCGCCGCCGGGCGCGAATGCGCCCGCGAGACGAGCGAGCATGATATTGGTCGGGTTGCGGTTGACCTGCTGATACCAACCTGTGCTGATCAGAACCGATGCGCCCAGTCGCGCAAACCGATGGACATGATGCGCCAGGGTTGTTCGATGAGTTTGTTCCAGGCGTCGCAGCAATGGTCGACGATGTCGTCGTATGATTTGAACACGCGATTGGAGAGCCAGTTGTCGCGCATGAACTGCCAGAGGTTCTCGACCGGGTTGAGTTC